>JAUNIZ010000013.1 GCA_030523165.1 Prevotellaceae bacterium | reverse complement strand
ATATATAATATATTATATATATAAATATATATGTTAAATAAATTAACTTCTTTTTGCTGGGAGATAGGGTATGCAAATATAACTGACCGAACTGACCAACTGACCGGATTTGACATTTTCCTTCTGCAGCACA
Source organism: Prevotellaceae bacterium (assembly GCA_030523165.1). Classification (GTDB taxonomy): domain Bacteria; phylum Bacteroidota; class Bacteroidia; order Bacteroidales; family Bacteroidaceae; genus Prevotella. The sequence goes on along the minus strand of JAUNIZ010000013.1, from coordinate 26,623 downwards.
TTATCGCAAAATGCAGATTTGCATACATTGGTTGCCAATATTCCTCATTCACGCAAAACCATCTGCTGTATATATATTGCATAATAATTCATTGCAAAGCATAGCTTTCCTTTAAAGAAAAATATATTTTCCTCGTGCGAAAACATTGCTTTCCGATATGCAAAGAATCACAAAATACAACATATAATATCAAATATATTAGCAGAATATAAATTATCTAATAATCTTAACACACTTTAACCGATTAACAGCTCTTGAAATTTGGCAGTATGGAATTTTCTTTGTAAATTTGCAATGTGAACGATGAATTACTGAAGTCAGAAGGCCAATGACTAAAGCAATCGGAAATTCACAAGCGCGCAACCGAAAAACATTATTAGCAACAAACCTTTAAAAAAATTAGAAATCATGACGACACATGAAAGATGTAAGACAATTATTTGTAGGCTTCGTGAAAAATATGTATTTTTGCAGAAATATATATTGCAACGCCGTTTCAATAATCAGGCATGTAGAACGGCGCTAGCGTGACAAACTCCCTTATCATCTAAAACGTATGAATATAGCTTTAATAACTGCCGGCGGTGTCGGTGAAAGAATGCATCAGGAGATACCGAAACAGTTTCTCCACATAGAAAACAAGCCCGTTCTGATTTACACTCTTGAGGCATTTGAACATCATCCAAACATTGATGCAATGATTGTCGTTACCCTTGACGGTTGGAAAGACCTGCTATGGGCATACGCAAGGCAGTTCAACATAACCAAGCTCAGATGGATTGTCAGCGGTGGAGAGACGGGGCAGCAGTCAATCTTCAACGGGCTGAAGAAGCTGAAAGAGGAGAACATCGACGACAATGACATAGTTATGATTCACGACGGAATACGCCCTATGGTGTCGTCGGACATCATTTCAAACAATCTCGCCACGGTTCTGAAATACGGCAACGCCACGGTGTGCATACCTTGCCGTGAGGTAATGATGCTAAGCGAAGACCGTCTGTCGTCTGTAGAATGCATAAACCGCGACAAGCTGCTTCGCACACAGACACCGCAGTCGTTCTACTTCAAGGATATATGGTGGGCACACGAGGAGGCAGGGCGCAGAGGAATAACCACAGCCGTAGCTTCATGCTCGCTGATGGAGACGCTCGGAAAGCGTGTCTTTTTCTCTGAAGGCTCGGAGAAGAACGTGAAGATAACCACTCTTGACGACCTCGACATATTCAAGGCGCTGCTTCACACTCATCAGGACGAATGGCTGAAAAGATAGGGTTAGACGAATGCAGAGGCTATGAAATATACGGCAGACTATCTTGAAGACCTTGCAAAGGCTGCAGCCAACATTCCCGACATTGACGCGCTTAAGGGAAAGTCGGTGCTCATAACCGGTGCTTGTGGCATGATATGCTCGGCTGTAGCTGACATGCTGATGGCGCTTAACGACAACAACGGCTGCAACATAGGCATATATCTTGCTGCACGAAGCGAAAAGAAGACAAGCCTGCGCTACGGTGAGCGCATGTCACGAAGCGATGTTCACTATGTGGAGTATGACGCCACGCGCCCTTTCAACACAGACATTCCTTTCGACTATATCATTCATGGCGCAAGCAACGCCGACCCTAAGGCGATAATGTCGAAGCCTGTAGAAACCATGACGGCAAACATCTACGGCACCCAGAGCCTTCTGGAATACACCGTAAGCCACTCAAAATGCCGTTTGCTCTATATCTCTTCAAGCGAGGTCTACGGCAGAAAGCAGTCGGAACAGCCTTATACGGAAGATGAATACGGATATGTAGACATACTCAATCCACGCTCATGCTACCCTACCTCAAAGCGTGCTGCAGAAACATTGTGCGCATCGTTCCGCAAGGAACACGGCACAGACGCGGTAATAGTGCGCCCGGGGCATGTCTATGGCCCTACGATGACGGAAACCGACTCACGCGCTTCATCGCAGTTTCCCCGCGACATAGTGTCTGGCAGCGACATAGTGATGAAAAGCAAAGGCAGCCAGCTGCGCTCATACTGCTATATGACCGACTGCGCATCGGCTATACTCTCTGTTCTTGTGGCAGGCGTTAGTGGCGAGGCATACAACATTTCCAACCGCAATTCGGTAGTAACCATACGCCAGATGGCAGAAGCCTTCGCAAAGGCAGGAGGCAGGAAAGTGGTGTTCGACATTCCTTCTTCAGCAGAACTCGCAGGGTATAACATGATGGACAATTCCAGTCTTGACGCCACAAAGCTGGAGCGTCTGGGGTGGAAAGCTGAAACGGGAATGGAAGAAGGCGCAGCAAAGACCTTGGCGCAGCTTACTTGACATAAGCCTTGAAGTGGTGCTGTATGCGCTGTTCCACAGGCGGTATCTTCATATAGTCGCCATAGAGATTGCTCATGTACGTGTGATAGCCAGCCATAGCCTTATACGTCTTTCCCTCGAAGGTCACGTCAACGAAGCTTTTCATCGCCTCTACAGGGAACACAGCCTTAGGAGGCAAGCCGGGGTTAGTCATGTCACACAATGTGGCAGAAGGTTTCCTCTTTAATATATACTTGTTGTTCAGTGCATTGATTAAAGAAAGAGGTATAGGCAGATATTTGTAGAAAAGGAACGCAAGCCTAGAACTCAGATAATTGGTCTTGCTCATCTTGCATCTCCTTATTTTATATAGAAGATATTTCAGCTTGTAAAGCCGCTTGCGCTCGTCAATGTCGTCAGGAGTATAGTCAACAGGAAATATATCCACATACACTCCTATTCTGAAATCGGGAGCCTCGTCTTCAATCATCAGCGTGTCGTTGTCTACAACCTTCGCGAAAGTGTAAAGATAATCTTTGTTCTTCTCAGGATACATAACCTCATATCTTCCCCCTTTGTCGCTATATGCCCTTACGAAACGCTCGTAGTCTTCGCGTAGCATATACAGGTCAATGTCATCATCCCACGGAATATATCCCTTATGGCGAACGGCTCCTATAAGGGTACCACCGGCAAGCGAATAATTGATGCCGTTGGCATTGCAGAAGCCGACTATGCTGTCGAGAATAGCTATCTGCAGGCTTCTAAGTTCTTTTACGTCAGTAATCTGTCTCATAATCTTTTTACAAAGGTAAGTAAAATAAGCGACATGAAAACTTGCAGATAATAATTTTTAGATGATTTTTTTCATATTTTGTTTGGCGAATAAGAATTATTGCGTATATTCGCAGCGGATTTCTGAAAAATCCGCAAAATAAACAACAAATGCAGGTCAAAGAGACAAAACAAACAGCTTATCAGGTTCTGCTTTCGCCTTAGCAAAGGAGAAAGAAGAATCAGCATGCACACAAACGTCAGCAAACGGTGATGTTCATAGTGTGCAGACGATAAGCCTTTTCTCGATGTGACAGTTGTCAGCGTGGCTGTCATTGAGAGAAACGAAGAGGTTTTGTGTTCTTTGACATTTTTATTTACCGCCTTTTTCCAGTCGGGGAAGAAAGGCAAGACAACACAAACAGCCAATAGCGCTCCCATAACAGGAGCATTTTCCCAATCATTAAACTAAATTTGTCTGGATCAGCCAGCTGATTCAGACCTAACTAAAAACATTTTGTTGTTTATGCATAAGAATTTTATCCGCGTAAAGCGCACCCAAGAGGGTGAGGGCTTTGCACCAGAGTTTGCAAACAAGTATTTGTCGGTTGAGTTGAACTTTGAAAAAGCGATACACGCAACCGAGCTGTCTTTAAGGATTTATTCCAATACCTATAGCCATATAGCCTCTGATTCTGTCAGTTTCGGTAAAGGCAAACCAGTGCGCAAATGTGCATTCTGCATCGGTTCGCCTCATAACTGGGATGAAGGAACAACCTACTATATGGTAATTTTTCGAAACGGTTCACCTGAATGGTTCTCGTCGTTTGCTCTCAGTTTCTTCTATGACGATTGTTCAAAAGCCGACATTGAAGAACTCGATGACAGCACGCCAGAGAAATACTTCGCCAAGTCTATCGCCACTACGCAATGGTGGAGCGATTACGAATCGTTCCGTTTCGATAGCGCCTACACGCTGCAGATTGTTGAGCATTTCCATAAACTGGAAATGAAAAAGCGAGAGGAAGGAAGGAGCCATATCCCTTTCCTTTTAGTGGAAGGAGAGCTTGGCAAGGGCAAGATGTTCGCTACGAAAGTAATAGCGCCTTTCATGGCACACGACAGTCAGACGCCTAGCTATGAATGCTCTTTCAATAGCTTGCTGACAGGAGAGCTTTCATGGGACACGTTTCTTGACAATGTTCGCAAGAATAAAGTCGCTGTAATCGAATTCTCAGACGTTCCGTTTGAAGAGGATGTTGCGAAGCTTGTGAGAATGTTTGGCGAGCTTATCTATTCTGATTCTCTTTTCAATGCTTCATTCGTATTCTATGCCATAGCCAGTGACGTTGAACCCTTCTGGATAGAATGCCCGTTTCTTGGCATCGCCTATATAGAAGATACGGTGTTCTATATGCCCGAAGAAAATGACCTCTCATCGTTGGAACCTCCGATGGAAAAGAAAGAGGAAGAAGAGAAGCCTGACAAGGAAACTTTCCGCAAGGCTATAGAAAGCTACATTCTTGAACAAGCCTCTCCTAAAGAGAAAACGGATAGCAAGAAGCAGGAACTTACCTGCGAGGCATTCACGACGCTTCAAGGCATGATAGGTCTTGGCAGAGTGAAGAAAGAGATAAAGGATGCTCGCGACATGACGCTTTTCATCAAGGAGCGACGCATGCTGAATCTGGAGACATCAAACGAATGTCGCAACCATTTCCTTTTCTTAGGCAATCCGGGAACAGGAAAGACCACTGTAGCTAAGCTTATCGGCGAGATTTATCATGACATGGGATTGCTTTCAATAGGGCATACAGTTGAAACAAACCGCGCCAAGCTTGTCGGAGAGTTCATCGGACAGACAGAGAAGAACACCATGAAGGCTATCAACGATGCGCGTGGAGGCGTTCTCTTTATAGACGAGGCTTACACTCTTATAAGTAGAGATAAAAGTTCAAACGACTTCGGCAAGGAAGTAATCAACGTTCTTCTTCCTGTTCTTACAGAGCCTAATCCTGATATGATAATCATTCTTGCAGGCTATGAAGACAAGATAAACGAGCTTATAAAATTCAATCAGGGGCTTGACGGCCGTTTCCCTCTAAAGCTGCATTTTGATGATTATTCTGCCGAAGAGCTTCTGCAGATAGCACATGAACTGTTCAATAAAAACAACTATATCATTGCCGATAGCGCTGACGCAAAGCTTCGACAGATAGTAGAACAGGCAGTCAGCAACCGTGGCGAGTCTTTCTGCAACGGCCGTTGGATTCATAATCTTATTGAACATGATATATTGAAGAACATGGCAGCGCGTGTAATGTCAACTCCACATGACGTGAATGACAGAAACATACTTTGCACCATAGAGGAATGCGACATACCTCAGATATGCCAGACCAACATCGTAAAGATGCACTCTCCTCGACGAATAGGATTTACAGCATAGCCTGTAAATCCTAATTTCAGTTCATTACCAAATAAAACAAATAACCTGACAGTCTTAACATTATGCTCATAAATACAAGTCATTCAATACTTTTCGTTTAAATTTATTTAATATAAGCGCAATATTGAACAACGTCTAATTAAATTGACTAACTTTGCTGACGGAATATTCAAAACTAAATATTATGCACAGATTTTTACAAAACTGCTTGTTCCTATGTGCTCTCATAAGCGCAGGGGCAGCAAGCGCACAGTCATCACATGATTTGGCGATTACGAGCGTAGGCTCACCGAGTGCATGCGCATTGACCGAACAGCCTGTACAGGTAACGGTCAGGAACTCTGGACAAGACACTGTCAGGACAATTACCTTTGGAGTAATTAAAGACGGAATCAAACTGTTTGAACAGCAGGTAGACACAGTAGTGGCTAAACGCAGTTCGGTAACTGTTACTCTTGACAAAACGGTTTCTCTGGAATACGGGAAAACTGATACTCTTTATATTTATGCCCATACAGACGAATATGACACCAACACAAAGAATGATACAACTGTGCATATAGTGGCTATGCCGAAGCTTGTGGATTTCCCTTTGACATGGAATGCCAGTACAGCGGAAACAGACTATTCTTTGCGCAAATGGGAGTTCGATTCGGAACTTGGCAACTTCTATATATCAGGAAAAGGCTCTAACTGGAGCGGCAATCACCTGAAGACAGAGGTTCTGAACTTCCCTGCAGACGATTATGTGATGTGCAACTTTGACTATCACGTAGTTTCAAGCGACGTTACATTGGAACTGATAGCAGACTACGGCTCGCACACAGACACAATCTATAGCGGTAACCCTCCTGTTACAAGCACTACAGGATACAAGTCTATGGGTGTGTTCTTTAAGCCTGATGGCTTGGCGCAGATGTATTTCCATGTTTCTCTTGCCAATGCTATGGACTATGGCGAAGCATGGCTGACCAACATAGAATTTGTAAAGGCGGTAAAAGACCTGTCTGCAACAAGCATTATATCGCCAGCCGTCAGCAAGCAAGCCGTCAACAGCAATGGCACTGCCGTAACGGTGCGCTTTACAAACAACTCTCCGTATGATGTGGAGAATCCAACGTTCTGTTTCAATGCTGGCGCAGATGATGTGAAAGAAGCATACACAGGAACCATCAAGAGCACAGAGAGCATTGACTATACATTCAGTGCGAGGATGCCTTCAGCAGACGGCACTTACATTCTGAAAGCATGGTGCGAGGCAGAAGGCGACGGAAATAATGCAAATGACTCTATCAGCGCTGAGTACACATTCTATACGCCTAAGGAGTTCCCATACACAACTACATTCGATGAAGGCAATGACTTATGGACAACCGTTGACGTTGACAACGATGGCACTACATGGGAATTTACCGACACTAGCAGCATGGGTGGCGTTGCATTGTGCCCGGCGGGAACTGCTGACGATGCTGATAACTATCTAATATCGCCTGCAATAAAGATGCCTGCAGGGCGTTCAAGAATATCTTTCTACTATACCGGAACTACAGCGAGAGGCAATACCACGCTTAAGGTGCTTATGGGCAATGCCCCTGACCCTGCCTCAATGAAAGAGGTATTGTTTGAGAAAGCAATCGAAAACGATGTATGGCTCAACGGATTCAGTCTGATTGAGCTTGAAAGCGACAGCATCTGTTACTTTGCGTTCCATACTTCAGGCAGCAATGACAATATTTACATAGATAACCTTTACATAGACAATGATGAAGACCTATGTATAAACAGCATTGCTTACGACACAAAATCAGGCTTCAACAAGACCACGGCAAACGTAACCATATCATACATCAATCATGGAGTAAGCGTTCAGAATAACGTTGCGGTAAAATATTTCATCAACTCATACGAGAACAATAGCGGTGTTGAAGAAACAGTAACCGAAAGCGTAGAGCCAGGTGACACCATCTATTATACGTTCAAGACTCCTGCTGACATCTCTGTCTCTGACTCGGCATATACTCTTATAGGAGTAATAGCGACAAAGATTGGACCAGACCAGGTTAACGACTCTATTGTCGGAAGCACTATAGCTAACTGGGCTAATCAGAAAATACCTTACCTGAACACATTCGACGATACCGACCGCAATGCCCAGTGGACAGGCTATAACACAGAGGAAGGCGAAGATACAGAATGGGGAACATACACGTTATCTGCCAATGCATATTCAGGAACTATGGCACTCAGACATAGAGGCAATGTTACTGAAGGGTATGAAGACTGGGCGTTCTCTGAGTGCATAGAGATTCCTAAGGGACAATATGAAATAAGTTTCTTCTATCGCACAAATGTTAATTCCGCAACAAGCAGATACAGACAAAGTTTCTCAGTAAAGCTTGGCAATGGCGCGGCTCCTGAAAATATGACAACTGATATCGTTGATTTCAAGGACATTTTGGTAGCAGACCCGTTCTACAAGAAATTCAATGGCGTTATCGACATACCAGAAGACGGTCTTTACTATATAGGTTTCTGCAGCACAAGCTATGACTGCGCATCAACTGCACCGACATATATTGAAGACTTGAAAATAGACAATATAACCACAGGTTCTGAATTGCCATATACTTCTTCATTCGCTACCGATGACACAGACTGGACTAAATATAATACAAAAACTTCTGATGCTCACTGGGCGCAGTACACAGAAGCAGACGGAACTATAGTTGAGCGAGTAGAACGCACAGCAGACCATGCTTCTTTAAGTAGAGGTTTTGAAGACAAACTCACATCGCCGGCATTATATCTGGAACCTGACAAGACGGTCAAGATTACCGTTGACTATGCATTGTCAAGCGACAGCACAAGTACAACACTCGACATGTATGGTGGCTTGACAGATAACCCTGACTCACTCTATCTGCTGGCATCTATGCCTATAGTAGCGGAATCATCATATAATACTTTCAGTTATACCTTTGACACAGGCGAAGGAGCAGACAACTATTATATAGGTTTCCGCACAAACTCTCCTGTTACCCTGACAGGTGGATATGTATATGATGCCCGCATACGTTCGGTAAACGTGGCATACGATAATTCTTCAGCAATAGATAATATTAAGTATTCAGATGGCATAGGCATAAATCTTATAAACGGCATGCTTAATGTCAAGTCTGATTCAGCGATTGGCAATATATCTATTTACGATATGCAAGGGCGCAAAGCTATGATGCTGAAGTCGGGCTTGAATGAACTTTCAACCGACATCTCTGCACTTAAAGGCATATATATCATTGAAATAGAAAGCGGCAATAGTCGCAAGACAGAGAAGATAATTATAAAATAATGTCTATGTCATAATATATTAAGATATATAGAATGACGCTTAATATCCCGTATAGTGTGTTTTCTGCACCTATACGGGAATTTTTATAATTAAGCAAACACTTCTTTTATGGCACGATACAGCAGGCATTAAACAAATCTTGCATAAATATATTTTACAAATAACCATATCTCTCAGCATGGTTAAATATGCATATTTATGCAGAAATTCATGTTTCCAAAAATGAAAAATTATCTCGTTAACGCGCTGAGAAGGGCACTTTTTTGAAATAAAAATGTCATGGACGCAAATAACGCAAGAAATCGTGTGCAAAATTAAAACGCTATAACACAAATGATTACGGCATTTTCTCTTCTTAGTGTGCATAAAATAACCGTATAAAACAGGCGATAACATGCCATAAGTGGCCTGTTTTTGGGGTAAAAAGTGGCGCGTTTGCAACTTGAAAACAGGCCGTTTTCAACTAAAAAACCTATGGGTTATTGCCAATAACCTATGCTATTATCTGAAATTACTGCATAGGTTATCACTTTTAGCCCTATTTTTATGCTTTCGTTTTTCTATTTCGCGATTTTCTTTTGTCATGATTTCAGAAAAACGGAAATGTATATTTATGCAGAAACACGCATATTTATGCAATTTGCAATCTGTGTTATTATGAATAAGAATAAGTTTGTCTATGTATTCTGTTGCATAGTTTAGCTATAATTTTCCTTGTTCGCTATAGCTATAATATGCGCCGTCTGTTATGATGAGATGATCGAGGAAATAAAGACGCATCACATCACACGCTTTCTTAAGGCGTTGTGTAAGACGGTCATCATCAGTGCTGGGCGAGGCGTTATTGCTGGGATGATTGTGGCAAAGCACCACTATCGTCGCGTTTGACAATAGAGCGTTCTTGATTACAACACGTATATCAACTGCCGTTTCCGTAATCCCACCATGAGAAAGCTGTACGCTCTTTATGAGTTTATAGTTCTGATTCATCAGCAATATCCATGCCTCTTCCTCGCTAAGGTCCTGCATACGAGGATGCATATATTCATAAATGGCTACAGCCGAATCGAGTTTCTTTCTCTCTTCAGCTTTTTCTGCCTGTCTACGCTTGCCCAGTTCACAAGCGGCAAGCACAGTTATAGCCTTTGCAGGTCCCATACCCTTGTAACGCCCGTCGGTAAGTTCGTTTATCGACATCTTGCCTAAAGTATTAAGATTGTTGTTGCAATCGTTCAAGATACGTTTCATAAGGTCAACGGCACTCTCTCCTTTAGAGCCAGAGCCTATAAGTATTGCAAGAAGTTCTGCATTTGACAATGCCTGCGCACCCAGACGCATCATCTTTTCACGAGGGCGGTCGGCTTCATCCCATTGGTTTATTGAGAGTTTCATTAGATATCAGATAACAGTTAAGGTAATTTGTATTGTGAAGATTATCTATTCCCGTTTTATCAGATCATAGATTGATTATTTATAGAATGTCTTATCAAAAGCATGGAACTCGTCTTGTCCTTTTACGCATCGTTTCCACCATGCGGAAATAAATCCACAGCCGTATCCGAAAAGCTGTATAAACGATGCGGGAACACTAAGAAGCCCAACCTTGACACTCTTGTTTGAAACCGTTGAATCGACAAGTATGAGAATGCAATAGAAAATTATTGGAAGCCACGGAGCGGCACATAGCCAATACCACTTGTCGATATCGTCATACTCCATCAAGACACGGCCTACGGCAGAGACAAGCACAAGGGCAATAACGCCTACGGTAAATACCATTGGCAGAAGATGAACAAGTTTCAGCGACTCAGGATATTTCTTGTAAAGGTTTATACGGGCTATACCGCTGTTATAAACTTGACGGAAAAACTTACGGAAATCTGTACGGCGCTTATGCCATACCCACGCTTCTGGGAATAATCTGCAACGGCAACCGTTCTTGAATATTCTGATACTGAAGTCAATATCTTCACCGAAACGCATTTTTGAGAATCCTTGAAGGCGCATATACACGTCACGACGGATGCCCATATTGTAAGAACGAGGATAGAACTTGTCAAGTTTCTTCTTCCCTCCACGTATTCCACCTGTAGTGAAGAAGCTTGTCATTGAGTAGCTGATGGCTTTCTGCGTATCGGTAAACGAGTCGTGGGCACGGTCAGGACCTCCGAAAGCGTCAGCTTCTTCACGCATAAGTTCGTCGTCTACCGCTTTAAGATAACCTTCAGGCAATACTACATCGGAATCCAATACTATGAGATATTCGCCGTTTGAACGCTCTGCTCCATAGTTTCTGCTCTGTCCAGGACCGCTGTTTGGCTTCATATAGTAGCGCAGGTCAAGGGTTCCTAGATAGCGGTTGCATACATCCTTGCACGTAACTGTACTTCCGTCTTCAACGATTATCACCTCAAAGTCGGATATAGTCTGTCGGGTTAGACTTTCAAGAAGTTCGTCTACTTCATCAGGGCGGTTATAAACAGGAACGATAAATGAGTATTTCATAGGGCTATATAAAGGTTTATATTGGCTTTGAACGCTTGACGTGCGTGATAGGTTATCTATTTCTGGCTTTTAGACAACTGTAAATAGAAACGGAAATGAAAATGCACAACTCATAACAGCCTATCCTCAACGGCAAAGACTATTATGAATCGTGCATTATGATTATCCGTTAATGAATAGGATTATTCCTTAACACGGTTAAGATAGCTTCCGTCGCGTGTGTCTACCTGAATAAGGTCGCCCTCATTGATAAACAAAGGAACTCGTACCTCAACACCAGTTTCAAGTGTAGCAGGCTTTGTTGCGTTTGTTGCTGTATCGCCCTTTACGCCTGGCTCGCTGTGTGTAACGCGGAGGTTTGTCTTGACAGGCATTTCAGCATAAAGGATAGTACCGTCTGTTGTATCTGTAACAACCTCAACAATGTCGCTCTCTTTCATGAAGTCAACACCGATGATAGAATCCTTTGCGATAGGAATCTGCTCGAAAGTTTCCTGGTTCATGAAAATAAGACCTGTAGGGTCTTCATAAAGATACTGATATGGGCGATGTTCGATACGTACGTCTTCGAGTTTGAAACCAACCTGGAATGTGCGGTCAAGCACACGGCCGTCAGTAACGTTCTTCAACTTTGTACGCATTACAGTATTTCCCTTTCCTGGCTTTACGTGCTGGAAGTCAATACAAATCCAAACCTGATTGTCCAAACGGATACAAGTTCCTTTTTTAATTTCCTGTGAGTTAATCATAACTTTTTTATATGTTTAAATAATTTCCTTTTAGGTATTCAGGCTGTGATTCTTCCCATAATTGAAACGAGGAGTCAACAACCCTTTTTATTAAGAATAAATGACTTACGGGCTGCAAAGTTACAGAAAATTCAGAAAAAAACATAAAAGTTCTGTCTAAAAAACGCTTAATTCTTGGTTATTTAAAAAGAAATATGTACTTTTGCAGCCCAAAGTGTGAAATTATAACAAATAAAATAATAAACAAAATGAAAAGAACATTCCAGCCGCACAACAGACGTAGAGTAAACAAGCACGGCTTTCGTGAGAGAATGATGACCAAGAACGGTCGTCGTGTGCTTGCTGCACGTCGCGCAAAAGGTCGCAAGAAGCTTACTGTTTCAGACGAGAACCACGGAAAATAATTCCTTAGGTTATTTTAGTTACTGAACAAGAAAGCAGAAAGAAGTGGGGCTAAGCTTTACTTCTTTCTGCTTTTTATGGTATATGGGAATTGACGGAAACGTGTATTTATAGAAAAGAATCATCATGCATTTATCATGTTGTCAACAGATGTCTGCACGACACCAGATAGAAAGCATAGTTTTCCGATAAGGAAAGATACTGTTTCTTCAATGGAAAACTATGATTTATCACCGATAACACAAATTGCCTTGTTCGTGATATATCTTACATTCCCAATTTAAATATCACAGGAACGGTAAATCTCACTCTTACAGCCTTGCCGTTTATTTTCCCCGGTATCCATGTTGGCATGGCTTTTACGACACGTAATGCCTCGGCATCGATGCTCTTGGAAACGCTTTTGACGATTTCTACATCGCAAACTTTACCATCGGCATCAATGACAAATCTCACGATAACTCTGCCTTCCACCTTTTCAGCAATGGCATCGGCAGGATATTTGATATTCTTTATGAAAAAGCCCATCATTGCATTCATGCCGCCAGGAAACTCTGGCATAACTTCAACCACATTGTAAACCACACTGTCTGGCGAGACAAGAACCGTGTTAAGTTTCTGCTCTTCAATCACATTGTTATCATCTTTGCCGAAATCGTGTGTTGTCTCAACTGCTTTTTCTGTCTTCTTCTCAGTCTTTTCCTTGTCTACGCTCTCTGCCATGTCGTTTTCATGTACAGCTTTGCCTTTGGTTTCCTTTGCAGTTTGTGTGGTTGACTCTATACTTACAGCAGTTCCGTCAGTCTGTTCTTTATTGCCAGTAACAGAAAAAAGCAACAGACCGACAAGTGTAAACGCTACAATTACGATAACGACAAGCAATATAGTCTTTCGGTATTTACGAAAGATGTTGCCATCATCATCCTTTATGTCTCTGCCGATGATATACACTTCGTTCTCATCGCTATTTTTCATCGGTCTGTCTTTTGTCTTTTTCATATACCAATTCTCCTGCTCTTAGTACTTTCTTCTATAACCGACTTCAACGCTTTCAGCGCTTCACGCGATGCGCTGAGGGAAATTTCTTCGCGAAGGTCAAAACCTGAAAGTACAAGTTCCTGTTTAGACACGTTAATGCAATAGATGTAAGAGCTGTTTATTATCAGGCTCTTGCCCAGGCGAATGAATATCTGCGACTCTGTTCCGAGCTGCGTTTCAAGAAGACGCTCGAATGTCGACAGATTGAAAGAGAATACGTGCTGTCTACCGTCTGTAAGCACCATTGTAGAATAACTGCCATCAGACGTGATGTAAGCGACCTGCCCTGAAGTTACTCTTATCAGCAGGTTGCTGTTTGATACAACCAAGTGTTTCGTCATATTCTCTGACATTTCATCGTTGGATTTGCAAATATAACAATTATCTTACTTCATTTTTACTCTTCACGGTATTATTTGGCAAAATAGGTATATTAAATCCAAAACATTCATTGGATTTATATTAAAAGTTGACGAGCAATCATTGTTTCCATCTATTTCCTTAATAATATATTAAGGCAATTCGCTCGTCAACCTTTCTACTATTCTGAAATACTAAATGCAACAGGAATTGTAAACTTGGTTCTCACGGCTTTGCCGTCAATCATACCAGGTTTCCACGCAGGCATAGACTTGATTACACGTACCGCTTCCGCATCCATGTTTTCTGACCCGCTACCTTTTACTATCTGAACATCTGCAATGCTTCCATCGCTGTTCACTACAAACGAGGCAATAACTTTGCCTCCTTTTTTAGCATTAACGTCAGTTGCGGGATATTTAATGTTCTTGGTCAGGTAACTAATCATACTACTCATTCCTCCAGGAAACTCTGGCATCTGTTCTACTGTTTCATATACTTTGTTGTTGGAGTTGTCTTGCGCATAGCCTATAACACCTATACAAAGAGCGGCTAATGCAAAAATAAATCTTTTCATGTGATTTCATTTTTTTTATTGTTTAACTTGATTTTGTTTTGAAGCCTGGCCAATGGCTTGTTGTCATTAACGACATGACAAATTTAAGGAAACATTTTCAATAGGCATGAATAATATTATTGTCGTTTCACGAAACACCCTTTTCACTTTACGAAATTAAAACAAAAATCTCTTGCGCTTTTATGCACAAGAGATTTTACTAAATGATAAGTATTGGTGATTAATTAATTGTTACTTGTGTTTTGTAACTGCTATACAATTCTATAGATTATTTCTTCTTTGGCTTTCTTCTTGCCCATCCTTCTTCGCTGAAGTCTGGTTCTTCGCCAACAAGTTTCACGTCATCTTTTACAAAGAACTGGCGCCAGTCGCCTTTCTTGTCGTTGTCCATACGCGCTTCTCCACGTTTTCCGCGATTAGAGCGTGGCGAATCGTTGCCTTCACGATTGCGCTTTGATTTCTTTTCAAAGCGTTCAAAACCTGCTTCATTGTCCTTTCCGCCTCTGTCCTTGCGTGAACGTGATGAACCTTCATTGCGAGAAGACGAACCGTTGCGTGATGAACCACCGTCACGGTCTGCCTCATTACAACGCACGCTACGGCCTTTGTATGTGGTTCCGTCTAAAGCACCCATGACTTTCTTTGCGTCTTTCTCAGGCACTTCTATATATGAGAACTTGCTTAACAGGTCTATATGACCTACTTCCTGATGTTTGCCCACGTGCTTGGATACAAACTGCATTACCTCACCAGGATAGAAACCGTCTGTCTTTCCAAGATTGATGAATAGACGTGCATAGCCGGCTTCTGCCTTACGGCTTCCACCACGACTACGTTCACGTTCGCTCTTTCTGCGTTCTTTGCCCTTGCCCTCACCTTTTGACGATGACGCTTTCTCTATTTCTGGAGCATCAGCATAATATGCAAGGAACTTGCCGAACTCAACGCTTACTATCTTCTTTATAAGGTCTTCTTTGTCTATGTATTCGAAATAGCGGTTAATATCAGACATGAACGGAGAGATTTCTTCTTCGTTTACGTCTGTCTTCACTATTTCATCCATAACCTTATATAGCTGTTTCTTGCAGATTTCCTGTGAAGAAGGCATCTCACCTTCAACAAATTCCTTTCCTATAGTCTTCTCTATAGCACGCATCTTTGAACGTTCACGAGTATGGACTATAGAAATGGATGTCCCTTTCTTTCCTGCTCTACCTGTTCTTCCGCTTCTGTGAGTATAGCTTTCTATATCGTCGGGCAATCCAAAGTTAATAACATGCGTCAAATCCTCAACGTCTAAACCTCGCGCAGCCACATCGGTAGCTACAAGCAGTTGCGTGATGTGCTGGCGGAACTTCTGCATAGTGAGGTCACGCTGTTGCTGTGATAGGTCACCGTGAAGTGCTTCTACGTTATATCCGTCATGTATAAGCTTGTCTGCCACTTCCTGTGTCTCTCGCTTGGTACGGCAGAATATTATGGCGAATATTTTAGGATAGAAATCCACAATTCTTTTCAATGCCAGATATTTGTCTTTGGCATTTACCATATAATATACATGGTTAACGTGTTCTGCTCCTTCGTTTCGGCTTCCGACAACTATCTCCTTATGGTTATGAAGATAATTGAGAGCAATCTTTTCAATCTCTTTGCTCATGGTAGCAGAGAAGAGCAGAGTATTGCGGTCTTCTGGAACGCCTTCGAAAATATCGTTGATGCTTTCAGAGAAACCCATATTGAGCATTTCGTCTGCCTCATCGAGCACAACGTTCTTTACGGCTTCCAGTTTTGCCGCTCCACGTTTCATCAAGTCAATCAGTCGTCCTGGAGTAGCAACAATGATTTGTGCGCCTTTCTTCAATGCGCGTATCTGGTTTTCAATCGATGTACCTCCATATACAGGCACCACATTAATGCCTTCCATATACTTGGAAAAGTCCTTTAAATCATCTGCAATCTGTAAGCACAATTCTCTTGTAGGACTCAGTATCAACGCCTGTGTCTGTCTTACACGCGAATCTGTACGTTGCAACACAGGTATACCGAACGCTGCTGTCTTGCCCGTACCGGTCTGTGCCAGTGCGATTACATCATTGCGATTACCAAGTAAATAGGGAATAACTTCTTCCTGGACCGGCATAGGTGCCTCAAAGCCCAGCTCTTCAATAGCGCGGCGAATCTCTTCGCTAACGCCTAATTCTTCAAATGTCTTCAATCTTAATTATAATTAATTCGATGCAAAGGTAGTGAAAATAAATGGGTTACACACTCTATTATGGTGTTTATTTTCATTTATTTGCAAAAATAATATATTTTCTATGTGAAGAATATTCAACACCTATATATAATATAGTATATATTCGCTCGCTATCATGCAGGCATCTATTTTGTCTTTTTCATTTCAGGATAGCTTACACGCGTGTGGTATATAGACTTCAGACGCTCAGTCATTACCTGCTTTGCGACTTCAATGTCATGGAACGTGATAGGACAGTTTCTGAAATGTCCGTCATTTACTTGCTGGTCAATAAGTTTGTTTACCAGATTGGAAATGCTTTCCTCAGTATATTCTTTCAATGAACGCGATGCAGCCTCTATGGTGTCTGCCATCATAAGTATTGCCTGCTCGCGAGTGGTAGGGTCTGGACCAGGGTAAGTGAAAAGCGAATCATCAACAGGGTCGTCTGGATGTTCGTTCTTGTATGATATGTAGAAATACTTTGTCTTACCAGTTCCATGATGTGTAGCGATAAAGTTTTTAATTACATTGGGCAGATTATATTTTTCTGCCAGTTTAATGCCTTCCGTTACATGACCTATTATTATTTGTGCCGCTTCAAGGCGAGGAAGTTTGTCAAGAGGATTTCCGCCAACCTGATTCTCTGTGTAGAAAGCTGGGTTCCTCATTTTTCCTATATCATGATATAATGCACCTGTACGCACCAGCTGGGCTTTCGCTCCGATCTTGTTTGCTACCTCTGCAGCAAGGTTGCCGACCATAACTGAATGCTGGAATGTGCCTGGTGCTACCTCGCTCAGTCTGCGTAGCACATCTCTGCTCGTATTAGACAATTCTATGAGCGTAACATTTGACACAAAGCCGAATGTCTTTTCTATAACAAGCATTAACGGGTAAGCAAAGAGCATCAGCACGCCATTTACAATAAAGTATTTATACATGCTATGGTCCATACTTGTAATGCTGTTGTCTTGCATGAGCTGTAGGGCAAGATAAATCATACTGCACCCTATAGTAACGAGTACTGCGGTCTTGAATATCTGGGCACGTTGTGAAAGTTCACGAAGAGAGTAGATAGCGATCAGTCCGGCAACTAACTGCACGATGATAAACTCGTATTGATATTTAACGGCTGCAGCGCAGATTAGCACCATAGTGACATGGGAAATGAACGCTGTACGCGAGTCCATAAACACACGTATGAATATAGGTGCTATGGCAAACGGCAAGACATAAACGCTTAATACATTATGCTCCATCATAATTGACACCAATACCGGGAATATGGTTATCATGGTATAGAGCATGGTTATACTGCGCGGCTTGTCGAAATAGTCCTTGCGGAACAATCCCAAGAACATTGTGAACAATACTATAAGAATAGTTACGAAAACTACCTGTCCGGCTATTGTTGAAGGTATTGCGGCAACACTGGCGCTACGCCTTTTCGTTTCTTTCTCAAAAGAATTAAGCACACGATATGTGTATTCGTCAACTATTTCTCCACGGTCAATAATTTTCTGACCGCTTAATACCATACCGCTTGCCAAAGGTATGCTGCTAAGAAGGTCTGACATCTCCGCTTCGCATCTTTCTTCGTCATAGACAAGGTTAGGCTGAATGTATTCGTTTAGATTGCATTTCTGCAATGCCTGACGCTGAGCAGCTATCTTTGGGTCGGTAAAAAGCTGTTCGTAGGCAGACATAGTTGAATAGACACAACTTATTTCCGTATTGGTAGCTTTCTTGCCTACCACAAGTCGTATAACGTTGGTTGTGTCCTTGTTTATCTCAGAATATTCAGGCGTGTTCATTATTCCCGAATGATACAGTCTGCGCAATCTGTCAGCTATAAGGGCAACATAATCTTTAGATAATCCAGGTATTCCGTCATGAAAGTCTTTCAGAAACTTTCCTACATATATGCCTTCTACCTTATCGTCATAATTATAATAAGGTTCAAAATCTTTAGATATGCTGTCTTGCTCTTCCTTGATAGCATCATCGGTCTTGTAGATAGGAAAGTCGAACTTTGCTATCAGAGAGCTGTACATCCAAGGCTTGCCTACGTCATAACGGAACTGAGGTCCGCTGTTCCTCGGCAGGAATGTTACGATTATAGCAACTGTTATTGCTATGAGCGCTATTCTCATCAGACGGTTTCGCCAGTAATGCTTTTCTGGGTTGCTGAATTTAATCATATTGCATGCGTTTTTAGTTGCTGTAAACGTGTGTCCAAGTCTGTTTTACGGTGATGCTACGTTAATGTCCGACTAAAGTGTATTGCCAGAAATATGGTTTTCGGCCACTTTCCCGTTTTACGCATAAACATGTCAACTTGTTCACTCGTTTACTTTTTAATTCTCATTGCCGTGCGAAAATACGAAAAAAACTACATTTAATTGCCAAAATTGTTGTATTTTTGCACAAAATTTATCTATCTTCATTAAATTCAATGGCAGAAAGAAAAGTAAGGGTGCGTTTTGCACCAAGTCCAACGGGCGCTTTGCACATCGGCGGAGTACGTACCGCCTTGTATAATTATCTGTTCGCACGTCAGCATGGCGGCGACTTGGTTTTCAGAATTGAAGATACCGACTCTCACCGCTTTGTGCCTGGTGCAGAGGAATATATCATAGAATCGTTCAGATGGCTCGGCATCAAGTTCGATGAAGGGGTTAGCTTCGGCGGTGAACATGGACCTTATCGCCAGAGCGAGCGCCGTAGTATATATAAGAAATATGTAGAGCAGCTTATGACTGATGACAAAGTCTACATAGCGTTTGACACTCCAGAAGAGCTTGAAGCTAAGCGTGCTGAGATAAAGAACTTTCAGTATGATGCCCACACGCGTCATCTCATGCGCAATTCGTTGACTCTTTCAAAAGAAGAGACCGAACGATTGATAGCTGATGGCAACCAGTATGTGGTGCGTTTCAAGGTAGAGCCAGGCGAAGATGTTCATGTCCACGACCTTATTCGTGGCGATGTGGTTATAAAGAGCGACATTCTTGACGACAAGGTTCTTTACAAGAGCGCAGATGAACTTCCTACATACCATCTTGCAAACATTGTTGACGACCACCTCATGGAGATAACCCATGTCATACGTGGTGAGGAGTGGCTCCCAAGCGCACCGCTTCATGTGCTTCTTTATCGTGCGTTTGGATGGGAAGATACAATGCCTCAGTTTGCACACCTTCCGTTGCTGCTCAAGCCAGACGGAAAGGGCAAGCTAAGCAAGCGCGACGGCGACCGACTCGGTTTCCCTGTATTCCCCCTTGAGTGGCATGACCCGAAGACTGGCGAAGTTTCAAACGGCTTCCGCGAACAGGGATATTTCCCTGAGGCAGTAATAAACTTCCTTGCTCTTCTTGGATGGAATCCTGGCACAGAGCAGGAAATGTTCAGTCTTGAGGAACTTGTAGAACAGTTCGACATATCCAAATGCAGCAAGGCTGGAGCACGCTTCGATTACCAGAAGGGCATTTGGTTCAACCATGAATATATACTCCGCAAGAGCAATGAAGAGATAGCTAGACTGTTTGCGCCTATAGTGGCAGGCAACGGCATTGACGAATCTATGGAACGCATAACGAAGGTGGTTTCCATGATGAAAGACCGTGTCAGCTTTGTCAAGGAGTTGTGGCCACTCTGCTCGTTCTTCTTCATTCCGCCTTCAGAGTATGATGAAAAGACCGTGCGTAAACGTTGGAAAGAAGACTCTGCACAAACAATGACCGAACTGGCTGAGGTTCTGGAAGACATTGACGACTTCTCTCTTGAAAATCAGGAACACATTGTCATGAATTGGGTAGAAAGCAAAGGCTATAAGCTTGGCGATATTATGAACGCCTTCCGCCTTGCTCTTGTCGGTATAGGCAAAGGCCCAGGCATGTTTGACATTACAGCATTCCTTGGTAAAGACGAAACTCTTCGCCGCTTAAGGAAAGCCGTTGAAGTGTTGAAATAGAAATTGACGGAGATTCTATATCCGCTTTGCCGGTGCTTTTTGCTGCAGGCAAGAAAAAGACAGAGAGTCTCCATGATTCCTTTATTAAAACTTTAAGTCGTGTACGAAATAGCAATAAGCATATATACGCTTGGCGTTGCCATTACCAGTCTTTTCAGTAAGAAAGTGAAGAAGATGTGGAAAGGCGAACGCGCGGCATTTGACGTGCTTAAGGAAAAGGTAGACAGCAATTCGCGTTACGTGTGGTTCCATGCTGCATCATTGGGAGAGTTTGAACAAGGTCGCCCAATCATGGAACGTCTGCGCAAGCAGCATCCTGAGCTAAAGATTCTTCTGACATTCTTTTCCCCGTCGGGTTATGAAGTCAGAAAGAACTATGATGGCGCTGACATTATTTGTTATCTGCCTCTTGACACTTATTTTAACGCTCGTCGTTTCCTCAACCTCGTTCATCCAGAAGTAGCGTTCTTCATTAAGTACGAGTTCTGGTGGAACTATCTGCACATTCTAAAGCGTCGTGGTGTACCCGTTTACAGCGTCAGCAGCATATTTCGACCAAATCAGGTATTCTTCCGTTGGTATGGCAGAACATACAGCAATGTCCTCAAATGCTTTACTCGTTTCTTCGTTCAGAACGATATAAGCCGTCAGCTTCTTGCCAAACTAGGAGTGACTGATGTAGAGATAACAGGCGATACGCGCTTCGACCGTGTACTCCAGATAAAGCAACAGGCAAAGCAGTTGCCAATAGTAGAAGCGTTCAAAAATGGCAAGAAGGTGTTTATTGCTGGCAGCAGCTGGCAACCAGACGAGGATATATTTATACCTTATTTTAATGAGCATACTGACTGGCAACTGATAATAGCTCCTCATGTAATCGGCGATGAGCACGTCAAGCAGATATTGTCAAAGCTCAAACGCAAGACAGTGCGCTATACAGAAGCTACAGAGGAAAACGTAAAAGATGCGGGTTGTCTGATTATTGACTGCTTCGGTCTGCTGTCAAGCATCTACGGCTATGGTGATGTAGCTTACGTTGGTGGCGGTTTCGGTGTCGGAATACACAATGTGCTTGAAGCTGCTGTGTGGAATGTACCTGTTATATTCGGACCAAACAACCAGCGTTTCCAGGAAGCGCAAGACTTACTGAAGTCTGGTGGAGGCAAGCAAATTGACAATTACGACGGCTTTGAAACAATTATGAATGGGTATATTGCAGATGACAGTCTGCGTGAAAGCGATGGAAATAAAGCCGGCAACTATGTTAGCAGCCATGCTGGAGCAACCGACAAGATACTATCGGAGGTCGGTCTATGACGTTTTTATGACAAAGAGGAATAGATAAAGAATAAAACTTTCTTACACTGCACATAAACTTTAATTCTAATAATATAATAAGAATTAAATGTAACTTTGTTTGTAAGATAAGTTTTTATTCCTATCTTTGTACAGACATTTAATTTTAGATAAAATAACTATGGTGAACAGATTTATTTTAAACGAAGTTTCTTACTTTGGCCCAGGCGCACGCAAGGAACTTGCCGGTGTAGTTAACCGTCTTGGATTCAAGAAAGCATTAGTAGTAACAGACAAAGGTCTCATGAAGTTCGGAGTGGCAAAGATGGTCATTGACGAACTTGAGTCAAACTCTATCCCTTATGAAATCTTTGACGACGTAAAACCTAATCCTACAGTAACAAACGTCAAGAACGGTATCGAAGCATGCAAAAAAGCTGAAGCAGACTTTATCGTAGCTATTGGTGGTGGCTCGTCTATGGATACAGCCAAGGGCATCGGTATCGTTTGCAACAATCCAGAGTTCGCTGACATCGTTTCTCTCGAAGGAGTTGCCGACACAAAAAAGAAGAGCTTGCCTATCATCGCTCTCCCAACAACAGCCGGAACAGCTGCCGAGACCACTATCAACTATGTAATTATCGATGAAGAACACCAAAAGAAGATGGTTTGCGTTGACCCTAACGACATTCCTGTCGTAGCTATTGTTGATGCAGAACTCATGTATTCTCTTCCTAAATCATTAACGGCAGCTACAGGTATGGATGCCATGACACACGCCATCGAAGGCTATATCACAAAGGCAGCATGGGAAATGAGCGACATGTTCGAAATCAAGGCCATTGAGATGATTTACAAGTATCTGCCTATTGCCGTAAGCGAACCGCAGAACCCTGTAGGCCGCGACGGTATGGCTGTAGCACAATATATTGCCGGAATGGCATTCTCAAACGTAGGACTAGGTGTAGACCACGGCATGGCACATCCTCTCAGCGCTCTACATGATGTACCTCACGGAGTGGCATGCGCAATGCTTCTGCCTGTAGTAATGAGATTCAACGCTCCAGCAGCCAAAGAAAAATATGCAGAGATAGCAAAGGCTTGCGGTGTCTATAAAGATGGCATGACTACAGACGAAGCTGTTGAAGCTGCATGCAAGGCAATTGAAGATCTGTCAAAGACTGTAGGCATTCCTCAGCATCTTACAGAACTCGGGATTACAGAAAATGACATTCCTGCACTTGCAGAACAGGCAATCAATGACGTTTGTACTCCAGGCAATCCTCGTGAAGTTACAAAAGACGACATCATTGCGCTATACAAGCAGATTCTATAATAGCAGATTATCAATAGACAATACTGAAATAGCAGTCCGTTTACATTTTGTAGATGGACTGTTTTGCGTTTATGGCATTCCCTTTCCTTTGATTTTACCATTTTTATGTCTTTTAGAAGGCATTTTCACTACATTTTTCAAAAAATATTTGGTAGTTTAATCAAATAACCGTACCTTTGCAAACGAAATCTTAACCCATGTGGTTTGGAAGGGCTTTTAGCTCAGTTGGTTAGAGCAACAGACTCATAATCTGGAGGTCCTAGGTTCAAGCCCTAGATGGCCCACCTACTGAAAATCAAGGAGTTACGTTAAATCGTAACTCCTTTTTCTTTATATGACGTGAAATTCACGTGAAATTCAAATTGAAAAACTCAACGTTAAATACACCTTGAAATTTTAATATATTGCATAGAATTTTCTGATAGTTCAGTGCACTAATTGAGATATTTCGACAACGATGATTTTTGATAGAGATTGTCGATGTTGTCATTCTGATAACAGTAAGATAACACTGAATTAAATCAGATTGAAATAGGATCTAAGTAATAAGGATTATCCTTTAAAAATTTGTTGGAATTAAGAGAAAATCGTAATTCTTGTAGTCGTTAAAAACGTGTATTTACACAAAATGAACGAATAGGATATGGGTATATAAGTAGAGATAAGTACTTGAATTATCTTATTCACAGTTGTGGTTATAGTTTGATGAAGATGATAACTGGTATGCGCAGATGCTGTAAGTTATATCTGTTATTTACACTTTTCAAGAAATACTTGTTTGAGCAATGGGTAAAGGAAGATCATACCATAGGAGTAAATCTTGAAAATCGTCTGAATAAAAGTTTGAGAAATCCAGATGCCTTACTGCAGTACATACATGGTCATCTGTCGTCAGATGGTCAGTATTATGTGATGCTGGATGAGGTACAGATGGTTAGTGAGTTTGAGGATGTTTTGAACTCATTTCTAAGCATCAGCAATGTGGACGTGTTTGTGACAGGTTCTAATGCTAAGTTCTTGTCAAAGGATGTCATCACTGAATTCCGTGGACGTGGAGATGAAATACATGTTCGTCCACTGACTTTCAAGGAGGTGGCAGATTTCCGTGGGGACTATTCACAAGAACTGATTCGTGAATATATGCTATATGGCGGCTTGCCTCAAGTGATACTTGAAAAAGATGTAAACAAGAAAATTAACTATCTGGAGCAACAGATGGAGCATACCTATTTGCGTGACATCAAAGAACGTTATGGTGTGCGTCAGGATAGTGATTTGGCTGAACTGGTAAATATCATGGCCTCCTGTGTTGGTGGATTGACGAATCCTCCAAAGATAGCAGACACATTCAAGAGTGTTAAACAGAGTAGCATTTCTGTGGACACAATACGCCTCTACCTTGAATATATGGAAGATGCGTTCGTGCTTGAACGTGCCACACGTTATGATATTAAAGGACGCAAATATATAGATTCTCCTTTTAAGTATTACTTCGAAGACTTGGGCTTGAGAAATGCCCGTCTTGGTTTTCGACAAATCGAACCGACCCACATGATGGAAAATATGCTTTACAACGAACTTCGCACTGTTGGCATGAAAGTAGATGTTGGACAAGTATTTACCGAAGTTAAGAATGTGGAGGGTACACGCAAGAGGAAGACATTAGAGGTGGATTTCGTTTGCAACCGTGGTTATGAGCGAGTATATATCCAATCGGCTTATGCGATGGAAACCGAAGAGAAGCGTGACCAAGAACTAGCCTCACTGCGTAAACTTCGCGATGGATTCCGTCGAATCGTGATAGTAAATGGCTTCCAGCCTACATACATGAACGATGAGGGTGTGTATATCGTGAATCTTATGGATTTTCTCAGAGAACCAGAGAGGTTTATGGAGGGAGGAACGTGAAACTTAAGTAAGCTATATCATCGAATATCTAGACTTTTTGATGTGTGGAAAAACTGATAAAGTGAATCTTCGTAAATTGACAATTATTTTTATGCCAGAATTTATCTGAGTAATCGGTATTTACTATTGAAGTGAGTTGGATGCTATTAAGAAAAGTTGTACTCAACTTCAACCTGTATATAAGGCATTCTCCAATACTTGGAAGTCTGTAACTGAGATATTTCCTAAAGTAAACTTCTCAATGGTCAATACCCAACCAATCCAGATTGGGTTAGTGTTAAGTTATTATAGGATGTGGTGTAGATATACCGCTCCAATAACATTGGTGGTACATCTCTGAAAACTATTTTGGGAAACTCCAAACTTTCTAGGTCAGTGTCCTCCACCGATACACTATCATACTTATGTAAGAGCCCGGAGCATTTAATTCCAGTCCATACAAATGCTGCTAAAATGATTGTTGTGAACAATTGGGTATTGATTACCATAAGTGATTTGTATGTTCTAAAGTTGTTTCACTATTGTATTTGTACCATCTTTGAGACTTTGTTTTCACAAACAGATGATAGATACATACGATTACATATGTAAGCAACAAAGCTATAAAGACGATAGCTTTATTGACCTGTTTAGCAATCACTTTAATACAATTCAATACTGCTTTCATTAGAATAAAGAGTAAATAAATGGCGCGACGGCAGAATCTGCAAAAACGACCAGCAGAGATACTATAATTAAAACGAAGATCAAAGGTGCTAACCACCATTTTCTTTCCTTAATGATGAATGATAATACTTCTTTTATGAATTTCATTTTGATAAAATATAGTCGTTGATAACTAAAATGTCTAATCCCTATGAGAGGAATGTGAGTATAGCGTCATGAAGGTTACACACAATAGGTTCCCCCATAACATTAAAGCTGGTGTTCAGCAAAATAGGGATTCCTGTTATTTGCTCGTATGCAATCAGCAAATTGTATAGACGTTCATTCTCTCTCCTTGTGACCGTCTGTACTCGGGCTGAATTATCCACATGAGTGACTGAAGGTATTAAATTTGCGTTTGTGCTAACCTGTGTGGTAAACATCATATATGGTGAGGTTGGGCAATTGAAGTATTCGTGAGCCTTCTCTTGTAACACAACAGGGGCAAATGGTCTAAACTCTTCTCTGAATTTGACTTTTGAGTTAACAATATCCTTCATGTGGGCATTGCGCGCATCAGCTAGGATACTGCGATTGCCTAAGGCTCTTGGTCCAAACTCCATTCGGCCTTGAAACCAACCGACAATATTTCCTTCACTTATTTTTGTGGCCACATATTCATAGAGTCTGGCATCGCTTAGATGATTATAGT
>JAUNIZ010000221.1 GCA_030523165.1 Prevotellaceae bacterium | reverse complement strand
AAATAAGGAGTGAAATATAGAAGAATATGGAGTGAAATATCTCACTCCTTATTAATTGTTTATTCTTTAGTTGCAACTAACGTTTCTATATATCTGCAAAGAATACCTATACCTTTTATGTTTTCTCCACCTTGAGGTATTATAAGGTCTGCGTATTTCTTTGTTGGTTCTATGAATTGCTCATGCATAGGTTTAAGAACCTGCAAATAACGGTCGATGACCATGTCTACTGTACGTCCGCGTTCTATTACATCGCGTTGGATATTGCGTATAAGACGTTCATCGGAATCGGCATCGACAAATATTTTCAGATCCATTAGATCGCGTAGTTTCTTGTTAAGAAGAGTCATTATGCCTTCTATGATAATGACCGGGCGCGGTTCAACATGTACCGTCTCTTTAAGGCGATTGCATAGAAGATATGAATATGTAGGCTGTTCTATGGCTTTTCCGTTGCGGAGATCGTTCAGTTGCTTTGCCAGAAGTTTCCAGTCGAAAGCATCAGGGTGGTCAAAGTTTATGGCATGACGTTCTTCTTCGGTCATGCTTGAGGTGTCATTGTAGTATGAGTCTAATGGTACAACCGCCACGAAATGTGGAGGTAATGCCGCAGCAATCTTCTTTACCACTGTTGTCTTTCCTGAGCCTGTACCGCCCGCTATGCCGATTATTGTCATGTTATTTTGAGTTTATATTTAGTAATCAATGAGTTAAGGACATAATATAATAACGTCTATGTTGTCATAATGTTTATCAGTAAACATTGTCCGTCATGTCTTATTCCAACGCCTTAGTGTAATATTCTGCCTTACGTTCCGCTTTCATAGGATATGCCCTTGAACTGCTTGGCATGCGCCATAGGCATATATCACGTCCGTCAAACATAAACATAGCAGAGTGTCCAACTTTAGGAGGTGTTATGTTGAAGTGGGAAGTAAACACATCCGTTGCTTTTTGACCTGTAGTTATCACTGTCTTACACATAGGTATTCGTCTGAGCAATGCATCTATGTCTGTAGCTTCCACTATTTCAAGGTCTTTGTCCGAAGCCGTGTTCTTAGTCCTTCTTACAGCACAAGCCGTATCATATAGTCCAATTCCTTTTTCTTTAAGGAAAGCTATTATATCTTCTCGTTTGAACGTCTTTCTTTCTATATCTACAAAGTGTTCCTTGTCATTGAAGAACACAATACCGAATATCCGCCACATATCATTTATGAAATTCGGATAGAAGAAATCCATACACCACCGATGTTTAGCCGGAGGAAAACTCCCAAGCATGAGAATCTTCGTGTTATCTTGCACGAAAGGTTCAAGCGGATGGCGTTCTACATCATTGTCTGCCATGATTTATTTCTGCTCTTTCACGAGATACACGACTACAGGAAGGTGGTCACTATATCCGTCAAGCCATACGCCTCCGGCATGTGTTCGTTTCGGATTGCCTTTATATTTACCTTCCGTCTGGAACAGATAGTCACGTCTGAAAATCTGGTTTGCAAAAAACTTAAGGGTAGAATAGTCTTTCTTTCCTTTAAGATCAATCATGTTTGGTGTCATTACAATCTGATCGAAAAGATTCCATGAACCCTGATATGTAAGTGTTCCTAAACCTTGTTTCTTCAATATGTTATACCAAGGATTATACATGTCGCCGTCTTGCACGTCTTTGATTTCCGCTTTCGCTCCCAAAACGTCATACATACTGGTGTTTGTCGGATCGTCATTCATGTCGCCCATTACCATTATCTTTGTTTCCGGGCGCTCGTTAAGAATAGAGTCTTTAATGTTCTTTACAAGAAAAGCTGCGCGTTCGCGGTATGAAGAGGCAGATGCGCGACTAGGCCAATGGCAAACGATGACAGTAACAGGCTCATCAGCAATGGTTCCGTCAACTGTAAGGAATCCGCGTGTATGGAAAGCGCTGTCTTTTTCTTCCACACTAGTGTATGGCAATAACTTTGATGATTTGTATTTAAACAACAATGGATTGTAAAGCAAAGCGCAATCTATGCCTCGTCTGTCGGGGCCTTCAATATGTACATATTTATATCCACGTTCCTTTAACGGTTCCTGGGCTGTAAGATCATCGAGAACTTTTGCATTCTCAACTTCAGACAATCCTATAACAGCACAACCGATACCAGGGAGTTTGTCAGTACCCATGTCAGCTAATGCACGTGCCATGTTATGGAGTTTGTGTGAATACTTTAAACCGTTCCATCTGTATGAGCCGTTAGGTAGAAAATCATAGTCACGCTTGCCTGCATCATGGCATGTGTCAAAAAGATTCTCTTGGTTGTAGAAACCAACTGCATAAACAGAAAACTTCCTTTGTGCATTACTGCCTAATGCCATTAGGCATAAGGTAAAGATGAAAAACAGACTGAGTTTTTTCATAATCTAAATTTTGTCGTTTATCGCTTTATGTTAATCTATGCGGACATGCGGAGTCATACATAGCATCAGTCATTCTGAATATGTATTATTTCCCCGAACGCATATTAATCTTTGCAAAGATAGCATAAATAGTGGATAAATACAAAATTCTGCAGTCTTTTTTCGTTTACAAGAGCCAATGAAACGCTTTTGTAACGAGATTGGAAAGCGTTATAGTATCAGTTCGCGCACTTCTGCATTTTCCATTCTCGTTATGTCTTTCATTTCTTTCTTGAAATATACAGCTTGTATTGCTTTGTTTATTATGCCGTGACCTACAGCTAAAACGGTTTTGTTTGGATAAGACTTTCGTATAAGATTAAGGAACTCTTTTGCTCTGGCTTTCAATGTATCTATAGATTCTATATCTTTGGGCCAAGGCTTTACGTCTTTTAAGTCAGGTATATATCTACCTGTAAAGCTGCCCCAATCGCGCTCACGTAGTAGGGGAGTGGTTACGACTTCTTTGCCATGAGGTTCTGCTATAATTGCGCATGTATCGTATGAACGCTTTAAATCACTGGATATGAATACATCTATCTCTGTGTCTGCCATTTTTTTTGCGACTTCGTGAGCTTGCTTTCTTCCGTTCTCAGTAAGTTCTCCTTGTGTTTGGCCTTGCATTATACGGTTTACGTTGTCTATTGTCTCACCGTGGCGTAATAGATATAGCTTTGTCATTGTTTTATTGTTGGATAGTAAGAAAGAATAGGTAAAGATAATATGTCATTGTTGTTATTCTTCAGCTAGACTATTTCCCATTACCTATTCTCGTTTTTGCTTTTAAACTCGTTCTTTTCCTTGACTTAGTTGTAGATAATATCCTCTCCTTTGTTTCCTTTTACTTCAACATTGAGTTTACCGTTAGGCACATTGAGAGTAACATTCTCAAACACTATGTTACGGCTATCGTCAACAACTATATTGTTATCTGTTGCATTTATTTCAAGATTCTTGAATTTGAAACCGTCAGCATCATTGATAGTTCTTATTATACGGTTTGTTCTGACTATTCCGTTTTCGATTAGTACATTTGAACATGGTATTTCAGGAATTGCATTTACCGTCATAAGGCGATCAGCAGATTCTACTATGAAATTCTTTATTGTGATGTCTTTTACAGTCGGTGTCAGAGGAGTAATTTCCAACGGTGGGTTACGACGGGCAAGTTCACCCATATATGTCTTTGAACCAAGCAAATCCCATGTGAAAGCCTCTCTTACGTCAACAAGTCTTATTCTGTCGTATGTTATACCTTCAACTGTTCCGCCACGGTTACGGCGTGTCTTGAAACGGAAACCTGTGCGTGTTCCATAGAATACGCAATCGTGAAGATAAACGTTCTTTATGCCTCCAGCCGTTTCGCTTCCGCAAGTAATGCCTCCATGACCGTCTTTGGCAAGGCAATAACGTATTACGACATTTTCCGTTGGTTTGTTCACTCTCAGACCGTCTTCACATCTTCCTGCTTTAAGCGTGAAACAGTCATCTCCGCAATTCAGCGTTGAATATTCTATAAGCACGTTCTTGCATGATGATATGTCAATTCCGTCTCCGCTTGGAACGTCTGTAGAATTAACGGTTATACCTCTTATTATTACATTCTCGCAATAGACAGGATTTACATTCCACAGTACACTGCGCTCAAAGCTTACGCCTTCTACAAGAACATTCTTGCAATTAATAGGAGAAAAAGACTTTGGACGATAGAATGTCCTGCCTTCAAGTCCGTCGCATATGCGTTTCTTTACAGACATCTTATAGTCTATGTCTTTCTCTACTACGCTGTTGCCATTAGGTAACTTGCGCATCTCTACATCCATTGAAGGTCCCATTATCGTACCTTCGCCTGTAAGACCGATATTCTTGGCTTTATTGGCATAGATAAAAGCTCCTGCTCCCATTACCTCGACACCTTCATGTCTGGTAAATACAGGTGGCTGGTAGTCAGCTATTGATTCTGAGAATTCCAATATAGCACCTTTCTCAAGATGAAGGTTAACGTTGCTTTTTAAAGTTATTCTTCCTGACTTCCAGTGTCCTGAAGGAACAACCATCGTGCCACCTCCACGTTTGGAAAGCTTTGCTATCTTCTCGTTTACCGCTTTGGTTATCATGCCATTGCCGTCAACGTCAGCACTGGTTATTGTTTCTTTCCTGTCTGGAAATATAGGTCTTGCAAGTGATTCCATTTCGAACGGGGTATCCTTTATAGGTGCTATTTCTTCAGGCATTACGCTTGCTCCAACCTCGTTTTTGTGCACAATATTTCCTTCTGTCTTTGCGTTTGCTGTGCATACGGTAGACAGGAAAAGCATTATAAATAGCGGTTTTAATAGTTTATTCATAAGAACGTTTTTATTATTATGACGCTACGCCTTCCGTTTTGTAATGTTAATTCTTCATTCTTTTGATATTCTGAAACCTAGTTTCATTATAAGTTTCAGTGTTCCAATGGAAGTGTTGCGGTCGAATGTCTTTTCATCTTCGCTAAGTTCCTCGTATGGAATAAGGCATGGATGCTGTTTCAGTTCGTCATTACGTTCCTTTCCGTATGTCCAACCTTGCTCGATTCTTGTTTTTGACCATACTTCGTGTACGTTTTTAGACATTTCTTCTATCAGCGGTTCCAGTTCCTTAGGAAGTTTTATACCTTCTGTATCAATGGGATTTGGAATGTACTTGTTCATAGTTTTCATCTTTTAAATTGTTATTTGTTATGTTTACCTCAATATTTATCCATTAAAATGATGGATGTTTAATTTAAAGAGGCGTATCCCATATGATACTTATAATGATTGCTTATATTTAAATTTATTATAGAAACATTTCCATTCTCGTCTTTTTCTCTTCTGTCTTGTTTTTCAGTATTTATACATTATTATATTTAAATATCTATACTTGTTCGTTCTTGCTATCAACTAGAAGTGCAAACA
>JAUNIZ010000012.1 GCA_030523165.1 Prevotellaceae bacterium | reverse complement strand
GCTACATATTCTAAGAAGGATATCGCTAACTTCAAGCTTCGTAAGAAGATGCCTATCGGCGTTATGGTAACACTTCGCCGCGAGCGCATGTATGAGTTCCTTGAGAGACTTATCCGTATCGCTTTGCCACGTATCCGTGACTTCAAGGGTATCGAAAGCAAGTTTGACGGTCGTGGTAACTATACTCTTGGTATCCAGGAGCAGATTATCTTCCCTGAAATCAACATCGATACTATCGATCGTCTGCAGGGTATGAACATCACTTTCGTTACATCTGCAACAACTGACGAAGAAGGATATGCTTTGCTTAAGGCATTCGGTCTTCCTTTCAAAAACGCTAAAAACGATTAAGAGATATGGCAAAAGAATCAATGAAAGCCCGCGAGGTTAAGCGTGCAAAGCTCGTTGCACGTTACGCTGAAAAGCGTGCGGCTTTGAAGAAAATTATCGCTACGACTGATGATCCGACAGAAGCTTACGAGGCTGCAAGAAAACTGCAGAGCATTCCTCGCAACGCTAATCCTATCCGTCTGCACAACCGTTGCAAGATTACCGGTCGTCCAAAGGGTTATATCCGTCAGTTCGGTCTTTCACGTATTCAGTTCCGTGAGATGGCATCAGCAGGATTGATCCCAGGTGTCAAGAAGGCAAGCTGGTAATTACTGGAAAAGAAGTTTTTTATTTAATATTGTCGGGGCAGTCCCGATTAATTAAACATTTATTTTTATGACAGATCCAATAGCAGATTATCTGACGAGGTTGAGAAACGCAATCATGGCTCATCACCGTGTTGTTGAAGTTCCAGCTTCAAACTTGAAGAAAGAGATTACAAAGATTCTCTTCGAGAAAGGGTACATCCTGAATTACAAATTCATCGAGGATGGTCCTCAGGGTACAATCAAAGTCGCTTTGAAGTATGACCCTGCAACAAAGTCAAACGCTATCAAGTGTTTGAAGAGAGTGTCTACACCTGGTTTGCGTAAGTACACAGGTTATAAAGACATGCCGAGAGTTATTAACGGATTGGGTATAGCAATTATATCTACATCTAAAGGTGTAATGACAAACAAAGAGGCTGCTGACCTTAAGATCGGTGGAGAAGTTCTTTGCTATGTATATTAATTGGAGGATTTAATATGTCAAGAATAGGTAAATTACCAATTAGTATTCCATCAGGAGTTACAGTTACTCTCAATAATGGCGTTGTAAGCGTTAAAGGTCCTAAGGGTGAGCTTTCACAGAAAGTAGATTCTTCTATTCTCGTAAAGATTGAAGATAATCACATTATTTTTGAAGTAGATGAGAACAGCCCAGTAAACTACAAGCAGAAGCAGGCTTTCCACGGTCTTTACCGTGCGTTGGTCAACAACATGGTTGTAGGTGTAAGCGAAGGCTACAAGAAAGTGCTTGAGCTTGTGGGTGTTGGTTACCGTGTTTCAAACCAGGGTAATATCATCGAATTCGCTTTAGGATATACTCACCCTATATTCATCCAATTGCCTTCAGTTGTTAAGGTTGAGACAAAGTCTGAAAGAAATCAGAACCCAGTTATAATTCTTGAGTCTTGCGATAAAGAATTGCTCGGACTTATTTGTGCAAAAATCCGTTCTTTCCGTATGCCTGAACCTTACAAAGGAAAAGGTATATTGTTCCAAGGCGAAGTCATTCGCAGAAAGTCTGGTAAGACAGCTGCTGCTAAGTAACTTTAATTATTTTACGATTATGACAACAAAGAAAATAGAAAGACGAATCAAAATAAAGTTCAGAATTCGCAAGAGCGTAAACGGCACTGCTGAGCGTCCTCGTATGAGCGTTTTCCGTAGCAACAAGCAGATTTACGTTCAGATTATCAATGATTTGACAGGTACAACTCTTGTTTCTGCTTCTTCACTTGGTCTTGAGGCTATGCCTAAATGTGAGCAGGCTGCCAAGGTTGGTGAGATAGTAGCAAAGAAGGCTGTTGAAGCCGGAATCTCAAAAGTAGTTTTCGACCGTAACGGATACCTTTATCACGGACGAGTTAAAGAACTCGCTGATGCAGCTCGTAAAGGTGGACTTAATTTTTAATCGATTATGGCAATGAACAAAGTTAAAATAAATAGTGACGTTGAGTTAAAAGACAGACTGGTTGCTATAAACCGTGTTACTAAGGTAACAAAAGGTGGTCGTACCTTCACATTTGCTGCTATCGTTGTAGTTGGTGACGGTAATGGTGTTATCGGTTGGGGTCTTGGAAAAGCAGGTGAAGTAACAGCTGCTATTTCTAAAGGTGTTGAAGCTGCAAAGAAGAATCTTGTTAAGGTTCCGGTTCTCAAGGGAACTGTTCCTCACGAGATTGAAGCAAGATTCGGCGGTGCTCAGGTATTCCTGAAGCCAGC
Source organism: Prevotellaceae bacterium (assembly GCA_030523165.1). GTDB lineage: Bacteria > Bacteroidota > Bacteroidia > Bacteroidales > Bacteroidaceae > Prevotella. The sequence continues at coordinate 24,819 of JAUNIZ010000012.1, read as the reverse complement.
TGCTGCCGGTACTGGTCTTGTAGCAGGTGGTGCTATGCGTGCTGTGCTTGAAAGCGCAGGCGTAAAGGATATCCTTGCTAAGTCTAAGGGTTCTTCTAACCCACACAACCTTGTAAAGGCTACTATCGTTGCTTTGAGTCAGATGCGTGACGCATACACCATAGCAAAGACACGTGGTATCAGTATGGAAAAAGTATTTAGAGGATAGGAGATAAAGATATGGCAACAATAAAGATCAAGCAGATTAAAAGTAAAATTGGTGCTCCTGTAGACCAGAAGAGAACTCTTGAGGTTCTTGGTCTGCACAAGATATCTCAGGTCGTAGAACGTGAAGATAGTCCTACCCTTCGCGGTATGATTAGAAAGGTTCACCATCTGGTAACCGTTATTGAATAATAAATCATCACTTTAATAAGAAACGATTATGAAACTAAATAATTTAAAACCAGCTGAAGGCTCTACACATTCACGCCGTCGTATCGGTCGTGGTCCAGGTTCAGGCCTGGGTGGAACTTCAACCCGTGGTCATAAGGGTGCTAAGGCTCGTTCTGGTTATAAGAAGAAGATTGGATTCGAAGGTGGTCAGATGCCATTGCAGCGTCGCGTACCAAAGGCTGGATTCAAGAACATCAACCACAAGGAGTATTTTGCTGTAAACCTTTCTACTCTCCAGGCTCTTGCTGAAGCAAAGAACCTTACCAAGATCGGTATCCAGGAGTTGAAGGAAGCAAGACTCACCAACGGCAAGGAACTTGTAAAGATCCTTGGCAACGGCGAGCTTACTGCAAAACTTGAGGTTGAAGCTAATGCATTCTCTAAAACTGCTGAAGAGGCTATCAAGGCAGCTGGTGGTAACACAACTATAATCTAAGTAAATGAAAAAGTTTTTTGAGACACTGAAGAACTGTTGGAAGATTGAGGATTTGCGTCAGCGAATCCTCATCACCATCGCGTTTGTAGCAATCTATCGTTTCGGATCATTTGTGGTCTTGCCAGGCATTGACCCATCAATGTTGGATAAGCTGCAGTCGCAGACCAGCGGTGGACTTATGTCACTGTTGGATATGTTCTCCGGTGGTGCATTTTCTAATGCATCTATTTTTGCATTAGGAATAATGCCTTACATCTCAGCTTCAATTGTAATGCAGCTTCTTGCTGTGGCTGTTCCTTATTTCCAGAAGATGCAGCGCGAAGGTGAGAGTGGAAGAAAGAAAATAAGCTGGTACACACGCGTGCTTACTATTGCTATTCTTCTTTTCCAGGCTCCTTCTTATCTCATGAACCTAAAGATTCAGGCCTACGGTGCTTTGTCATCAGGCATTGACTGGTCAGTGTTCATGATTCCTGCAACTATAATTCTTGCTGCTGGAAGTATGTTTATCCTTTGGTTGGGTGAGCGTATTACAGACAAGGGTATTGGAAACGGTATCTCTTTGATAATTATGATCGGTATCATCGCACGTTTGCCTCAGGCTTTCATTCAGGAGGTAACATCGCGCTTCACCGCTATTACAGGTGGTGGTCTGGTTATGTTTATCGTTGAGATTCTCATCCTTTATTTAGTTGTATGTGCATCTCTTCTTCTGGTTCAGGGTACACGCAAGATACCTGTACAATATGCGAAGCGCCTTGTAGGTAATAAACAGTATGGTGGAGCACGCCAGTATGTTCCTTTGAAGCTGTTCGCAGCAAACGTTATGCCTATCATCTTTGCTCAGGCATTGATGTTCATACCGTTGGCAATCGTTCAGTATTCATCTGACCAGTCTGGTTATGTAATACGTGCTCTGATGGATCATAAGAGTTTGTTGTATAATGTAGTGTTTGCGGCTTTGATCATCGCTTTCACTTATTTCTACACAGCTATAACATTGAATCCTACACAGATGGCAGAAGACATGAAGCGTAACAACGGTTTCATTCCTGGTATCAAGCCAGGTAAGGCAACCGCTGATTATATTGACACAGTAATGTCAAGAATAACTCTTCCTGGTTCTCTTTTCATTGCGTTCATCGCAATAATGCCTGCTCTTGCTGGTCTGCTTAATGTACAGGATGCATTCTCTCAGTTCTTTGGAGGTACATCTCTTTTGATTCTTGTCGGTGTTGTCATGGACACACTTCAGCAGATTGAGAGTCATTTGATGATGCGTCATTATGACGGATTGCTCAACTCTGGGCATGTACGCGGAAGAAACAGTGGTGTTTCTGCTTATTAGAATTCTGTCCTAAATGAAGATATTTCTAAAGACGGAAGATGAAATTGATCTAATGCGGAAAGCTAACCGACTTGTCGGTGCTACGCTAGGAGAATTAGCGAAACATATCAAGCCTGGTACAACAACACTCCAATTAGATAAAATCGCGGAGGAGTTCATTAGAGACAATGGAGCGATTCCAACGTTCAAGAACTTTCCGAATCCTTATGGCCCGCCGTTTCCGGCAAGTATCTGTACTTCGGTGAATGAAGTGGTTGTCCATGGAATACCAGACGACAAGACAGTGCTTAAGGATGGTGATATAATCTCTATAGATTGTGGAACTTATCTTGACGGCTTTAATGGAGATTCATGTTACACATTCTGTGTAGGAGAAGTGAAACCTGAGGTAAGAAATCTATTGAAGGTCACGAAAGAATCTCTTTATAAGGGTATTGAAAATGCTGTAGCAGGCAAGCATGTCGGTGACATTGGCAATGCCGTTCAGGAATACAGTGAATCATTCGGCTATGGTGTAGTCAGAGAACTGACCGGTCATGGAATAGGCAAGAAAATGCACGAAGATCCTTCTATACCGAATTACGGTGCGCGTGGAAGGGGAGTCCTTCTTAAAGAAGGAATGTGCATAGCTATAGAGCCGATGATAACGATGGGTGACAAATCCATAGGCATGATGCCTGACCGCTGGACAATAGTTACACGCGACGGAAAGCCGGCAGCCCACTTTGAACATACTGTTGCGATAAGGAGAGGCAAGGCTGAAATTTTATCTTCGTTTGATGAAGTAGAACAATTAGAAGGAAATTTATATTAAGTATGGCAAAACAAGCCGCTATTGAGCAAGACGGAACAATTGTAGAAGCATTGTCAAATGCGATGTTCCGAGTAGAATTGGAGAATGGCTGTCCTATTACGGCACATATCTCCGGAAAAATGAGAATGCACTATATCAAGATTCTCCCTGGTGACAAAGTGAAAGTGGAGATGAGCCCTTATGACTTGACAAAGGGCAGAATAGTATTTAGATACAAATAATATCAGAGATATATGAAGACTAGAGCATCTTTAAAAAAACGTACACCTGACTGTAAGATAGTTCGTCGTAAAGGTCGTCTGTTCGTTATTAACAAGAAAAACCCTAAGTACAAATTACGTCAGGGCTAAAACATTAATTTTTTAATTTATTTATTTAATTACAAATGGCAATAAGAATTGTTGGAGTAGATTTGCCCCAGAACAAGCGTGGCGAAATCGCATTGACCTATATCTACGGTATCGGTCGAAGTAGTTCAGCAAAGATATTGGACAAAGCAGGCGTAAGCCGTGACCTGAAAGTCAACGAGTGGACAGACGATCAGGCAGCTAAGATCCGTGAAATTATCGGCGCTGAATTCAAAGTAGAAGGTGATCTCCGTTCAGAGATCCAAATGAATATCAAGCGACTGATGGATATTGGTTGCTATCGTGGAGTTCGTCATCGTAACGGTCTTCCAGTTCGCGGTCAGAGTACTAAGAATAATGCTCGTACCCGTAAAGGCAAGAAGAAGACTGTTGCTAATAAGAAAAAGGCTACTAAATAATAATTAGTTATGGCAAAGAAAACAGCAACATCAAAGAAAAGAAATGTGAAAGTTGACGCTATGGGACAGCTTCATGTTCATAGCTCTTTCAACAATATCATAGTATCTTTGGCAAATAGCGAAGGTCAGGTTATTTCTTGGTCTTCTGCTGGTAAAATGGGTTTCCGTGGTTCTAAGAAGAACACTCCGTATGCAGCTCAGATGGCTGCCGAGGATTGTGCAAAGGTTGCTTTCGACCTTGGTCTTCGTAAGGTTAAGGCTTACGTAAAGGGGCCAGGTAACGGTCGTGAATCAGCAATCCGTGCCGTACACGGTGCAGGTATCGAGGTTACAGAAATCGTTGACGTAACACCATTACCACACAACGGATGTCGTCCTCCAAAGAGAAGAAGAGTTTAATCAAGTACACAAATTACAGTCTGTGGCTTTGTGTAAAAGGCACAGATTTGAAAACAAAAAGCATTATATAATATTATGGCTAGATATATAGGACCGAAATCAAAAATTGCGCGCCGTTTTGGTGAACCAATCTTTGGCGCAGACAAAGTTTTGTCTAGGAGAAACTTCCCTCCTGGACAGCATGGCAACAACCGTCGAAGAAAGATGTCTGAGTACGGTGTCATGTTGGCAGAGAAGCAAAAGGCTAAATACACTTATGGTGTACTTGAGCGTCAATTCCGTAATATGTTTGAGAAGGCTTCAAAGGCTGACGGCATTACTGGTGAGGTACTCCTTCAGAATCTTGAGAGCCGCCTTGACAATGTAGTATTCCGTCTTGGAATAGCTCCTACACGTGCTGCTGCCCGTCAGTTGGTAAGCCACAAGCACATTGTTGTTGACGGTGGTGTTGTAAACATCCCTTCATATTCAGTTAAGCCAGGACAGATTGTCGGTGTTCGTGAGAAGGCTAAGTCTCTCGAAGTTATTGAAGCTGCTCTTGCAGGTTTCAACCACAGCAAGTATCCTTGGATCGAGTGGGATGAGAATACTAAGAGCGGCAAGTTCCTCCACAAGCCGGAGCGTGCTGACATACCTGAGAACATTAAGGAACAGTTAATCGTTGAGTTGTACTCTAAATAAATCATTAAATTAATGGCGATATTAGCATTTCAAAAACCTGATAAAGTAGTAATGCTGGAGGCTAACGACAAGTTCGGCAAGTTCGAATTTCGTCCTTTGGAGCCTGGCTTTGGTGTTACCATCGGTAACTCTCTGCGCCGCATTCTCCTTTCATCGCTAGAGGGCTATGCTATCAACACTATACGCATTTCGGGTGTTGAGCATGAATTTTCCTCTGTACCAGGCGTAAAAGAGGATGTTACCAACATTATCTTGAATTTGAAACAAGTAAGATTCAAGCAAGTAGTAGAAGAATTCGAGAACGAGAAAGTTAGTGTCACTGTAGAGAATTCAACAGAATTCAAAGCTGGTGATATCGGTAAGTATCTGACTGGATTTGAAGTGTTAAACCCTGATTTGGTGATATGTCATTTAGATGTCAAAGCTTCAATGCAGATTGACCTTACCATCAACAAGGGACGCGGATACGTGCCAGCTGATGAGAACCGTGAATTCTGCACTGACGTCAACGTTATTCCAATCGATTCTATTTACACCCCAATCCGTAACGTGAAATATGCCGTTGAACCGTATCGTGTTGAACAGAAGACCGACTACGACAAACTGGTAATTGAAGTAACTACGGATGGTTCCATTCACCCGAAAGACGCTCTTAAAGAGGCTGCCAAGATATTGATTTATCATTTCATGCTCTTCTCTGACGAGAAGATCACTCTTGAAAACAATGATATTGACAGCAACCAGGAGTTCGACGAGGAAGTATTGCACATGCGCCAGCTTCTCAAGACCAAGCTGATAGACATGAACTTGTCTGTCCGTGCATTGAACTGCTTGAAGGCTGCTGATGTAGAGACACTCGGCGACTTGGTTCAGTACAACAAGACTGACCTCTTGAAGTTCCGTAACTTTGGTAAGAAATCGCTTTCTGAGCTTGATGATTTGCTCGAAAGTCTGAATCTGTCGTTTGGAACCGATATTTCAAAGTACAAATTAGATAAGGAATAATCAATATGGCTTGGACTCTCAAGCTTGTGAGTCCATACCTTTATGATTTTCTTTGTAAAAAGTAAAAACAAAAAATGAGACATAATAAAAAATTCAACCATCTGAGCCGTACTGCATCTCATCGTCACGCTATGCTTGCTAACATGGCTATCTCGCTGATTATGCACAAAAGAATCACTACGACTCTCGCAAAGGCAAAGGCCTTGAAGAAATATGTAGAACCTCTGATAACACGTTCTAAGACTGATACTACAACTTCACGTCGTGTTGTTTTCCGTTACTTGCAGAACAAGTATGCTGTAACAGAACTGTTTAAGGAGATTTCTGTAAAGGTAGCTGACCGTCCAGGTGGCTATACACGTATCATCAAACTTGGTTCACGTCCTGGTGACGGTGCTGATATGTGCTTCATCGAGCTTGTTGACTTTGATGAGAACATGGCTAAGACTCCTAAGACTGCTAAGAAGACACGTCGTAGCCGTCGTTCTAAGGCTGAAACAGCTGAAGCTACTACAGAAGCTGCTGCAACAGAAGCAACTGTAGAAGAGGCTCCTAAAGCTGAATAAACAGTAAAACTATATCTCTATTATAAAAACGTCTTTCTTCTGATGGAGAAAGGCGTTTTTGCTTTAACCCAAATCGCTTATTAGACCGCTATATGGCTTATTCCCTATTTTATCTATCTTTTCGGTATCTTTCCGTTTGCAGCGGCATCTGCTGTACTATGCTCACTCAGTGTAGCCCGCTACACTTTCGTTTACATAGCTTGCATTTGCTCACTGCAAAACGAAAAGCTGTCCGAAATCTAATGATCGATTTGTGTTTAACGACACCTATGTTTCTAAATTTTAATATTATTGTATCATGAAAGCTATCAGTATTAAGAAACGAATATTGCTGATTGTTTCTTCTATTATCTTGCTGCTTGTATTGATTGTTCTTGGTGCAGGGTGGTATATGCTTGACTATGCATTGAAACCAGACAGTGACCGAAAGAACACATCACCGTTTTATGAAAGAATCTATCGTGAATATTCATGGATGCCTTATTGGACAGATAGCCTGAAGCAAACCAATGCATTATGTGACACGTTTATTGTTACTCCTGAAGGAGAACGCCATCATGCATTGTTCGTTCGCAATCCAGTAGCCAATGGCAGGACAGCTATCCTTGTTCATGGATACAAGAACTGTTCTATTAATATGCTGCCTATTGCCAGCATATATGAAAAGATGGGATACAATATATTATTGCCAGACCTTCATGCTCATGGGCTTAGTGACGGTGACGATATACAGATGGGATGGAAGGATCGTTTGGATGTCATTAGATGGATTGATCTTTCTAAGGATATTTTCCATGATTTTTCTGATTCAGCACGTATTGTACTACATGGCGTATCAATGGGTGCAGCAACTGTAATGAACGTTTCAGGAGAGGACTTGCCAGATAATGTAAAGTGTTTTGTAGAAGACTGCGGTTTCTCAAATGTATGGGATGAGTTTAGCCATCAGTTGAAAGACCAGTTCGGCTTGCCAGAGTTTCCTGTACTTTATGCCGCAAGTTTCCTCTGTAAACTTCGTTATGGCTGGAGCTTCGGTGAAGCATCTTCAACAGATCAACTGAAGAAACGAGTAAATCCAATGTTGTTCATACATGGAACAACAGATGATTTTGTCCCGTCTTCTATGGTTTTTCCTGTATATAATGCCAATCCTGTGTCGAGCAAAAGTAAAGGAGATACCAAGCATTACAATGAGATATGGATTACACCAGGATGTGAACATGCAAAATCATTGATGGATTATCCAGAAGAATACTCTGCCAGAGTAAAGAACTTTGTAAGCAAGTATATCAATTAGAATAAAATAAGTCTTAAGCTAGACAACGTTTTTATGTCAAGTTTGTCTAGCTTAAGACAGAATGTATCAGGATTAATAACGTTTTGTTGTAATAACTTGCATATTTTAATTATTATGTTTACCTTTGCGGTGAAATTTAACACTTTTAGTAAATATAATTTTAAAACCTTTACAAAATGCAAAACATGGCAAAATCAATCTTAATGATTGCGGCTATGTCTTTCTCCACAGTAGCACTTGCTGATGACGACAACATCGTCGTTCAGACACAAACGGGTAACAATGCATACGGCATTTCAGACGTTCGATGCATTAGTTTTGGAGATAACGACGTTACCGTTATCAAGAGTGATGCTTCAGGCGACACTTACGCATTTGATGGCATCAAGAAAATTTATTTTGAGCCTATAGCGACAGGCTTAGTTTCAACAAAAAAACTATCGGAGGAAAAACTTACTGTATTCATTCCTAAAGACGGTAGCTATCTTTCAATAGGCGGATGGCAGGATGGCAAGTCTGCTGACGTTGATATATTCAGCGTTTCAGGCTCAAAAGTCATCAGTATTAAACAATGGAAAGGCGAGTCGGTAAACATCTCGTCTTTGTCTCATGGAGTTTACGTAATTAAAATCAACAACCAAACAGCTAAATTCAAAAAATAAAAACTACACATTATGAAAAAGATATTATTTTCTACGATATTTCTTCTTTGCATGACAACATTGTCATTTGCACAGAACCGTTCAGTACTTATGCACCTCAAGTCAGGCGAGATAAAGGAATTCAATGTTGCAGATATAGACAGCCTTACTTTCTCTGACCCAGTGAACTATGATTTGGATATAGTAGCAACATCTACACTTTCGTTATATTATGGCAGTGGTGAATATTATGTAACCATAAGCGATGCTCCAATGGATAGCGATGGACTACCGACACAGGTAGGACAGACGATAGTAAGATTCTATGCTATAGGTGAAAAGTCTATTGACAGCAATAATGCGATACTTCCTTCTGGCAGATATGTTTCAGGCAGTAGTCTTGAAGAAGGTTCTATCTATGACGGTGAAGGATATATGGTTGTGCTGCGCTGTACAGGAATAGATGCTGAAGGAAACATTGACGGATACCAGATAGACTTGGAAACATGTGTAGCAAATGTCGAGTATAAGAGCAATGGAACATACGACATAGAGTTTAAGGGCTCTCTTTCTGAAATAGAAGGAGTAGACTTTACAAACATCAGAATGACATATAGCGGTCCTATTGCTTTTGAGAATAACGATCCTTCTGCATATAAGACACTTGCAGAAGATGTGAATATGGTTCCTACTGCAATGTCTGGAAGATATACAAATATGGCTGGCGCATATGGAAACTATTCTATTGCTTTCTATAATTGTCCTCTTGATGAAGACGGATTCATTATCGGTGCAGGAGAGTTGATGAGCGTAGAATTGCTTACAAGCGAATCTGCTTCAATGGATATAAGCAAAATAGCAGGAACATATACAATATCTTCTGCTCTTGAAGGTCCTTGGGCTCCTTACAACTTCCTTGACGGTTCTCTTTATGAATATTATGGAATGTACATACCATTAGGAACATATTATACAGTATATGGCGAAGGTGGAAGTTCTACAAATCTCTATGGTTTTGCTAAAGACGGAACTGTTGTAGTAACTGTAGATGGAACAAATATTACTTTTGATTTTGACCTTATAGTAGAAGGCGGCAAGAGTCTTACAATGGATTTCACAGGAGATGCAAGCACAATTCAAGACTATACTGTATATGGCGCACCTAAAGCTGTAAACTCAAAGAACGGATTTACGAAAGTAGGCAAGGGACGTGCTAATATACATAATTCAGGCAATGTACTGCGTCTGGTAAAGAAGTTCTAACAGATGCACCTAAATTGATTTGTAGTTGATATCATATAAAAGCCTCCATGCTGATGACAGTCAGCTTGGAGGCTTTTCGTTAATTTATCTTTCTACCTGTCTCTGTTGCTCTGCATTATATCTATCGCCAATTATTGGAAATTTGGATACTTCTGTTTCTAGTCTTTTCCATTCCTCAGGAGAAACGTTGAAGTCCAGGCTGCGTAGATTCTCTTCAAGATGAGATAACTTAGTCGTTCCAGGAATAGGTACTATCCAGTCTGCTTTTTGCAGAAGCCATCCTAATGCTACTTGTGCGGATGTCATGCCGTATTTTCTTCCAAAGTTCTGCAATACATTTACGATGCGTGTGTTTGCGCGTATTGCTTCTGGCTGGAAACGTGGCAATGTGTGGCGATTGTCGTTATTGGTGTCAAATTGTGTATATTCATTGATACATCCGCCAAGAAATCCACGGTTTATCGGACTGTAAGGAACGAAACCGATTCCCAGTTCTTCACATACGTCAAGTACGCCATTCTCTTCTACAAGGCGGTGCATTAGGTGATATTCACTTTGTATGGCTGTAATCGGACATACAGAATGAGCTTTGCGTATAGTTTCTGCACTTACTTCACACATTCCCCAATGTAAAACCTTTCCTTCTTTTATAAGGTCTGCAATAGTCTGTGCGACTTCTTCTGCAGGAACATTGGGATCAATACGATGTTGGTAAAACATAGGTATGGCGTCAATGTGTAAGCGTTTGAGGGATTCCTCGCAGTAACGGCGTATTGTTGCAGGACGACTGTCTTGTCTTCCAGTGCCTTTACCGTCAATCACTTCATGCCCGAACTTTGTTGTTACGTTTATCTTTCCTTTAAATTCAGACAAGGCTTCTCCTGCTAATTGTTCGTTTGTCAAAGGACCATATATTATGGCTGTATCAAAAAGAGTCACTCCACGGTCAACCGCCTCATGAAGCATTCGTATACATTCTTTCTTGTCGGGATGCTGACTACGGTTATAGGTCATACCCATTACGCCGAATCCGAGTGCCGATACCTTTAGTGCAGCCTTTCCTGTGCCTAAAGTTCTATATTCTTTGATAGAAGCAATACTGTTTTTTATGTCTTGAGCGTTCTTCTTTTCTGAACCTGCCGCTATAACCTTGTTGATGCTTGATGGAATGGCAAGTGCTGCACCTGTCAGGATAGATGTCTTCAAGAATCCACGACGGCTTATAGTTGTATTGTTATATTCTTCCATGACTTAAAGAGTTTTTGATTTATTATTAATGTATAGAGAAACCACCGTCAACAAGCAAGGCATGACCGTCAATAAAACTGGCATTAGGACTGCATAACCAAAGAACAGCATTTGCTATTTCTTCAGGTTTTCCAAGGCGCCCGGCAGGTATATCTTTTACCAAGTTCTGTTCTAATTCAGGATTACGTCTAATTAATTCTTCTGCCATCGGTGTCTTTATGACTCCAGGACAGATAGCGTTTATGCGTATGTTATGTGCCGCATAATCAATGGCAGCTGTTCTTGTAAGTCCAATGACGGCATGTTTGCATGCAATATAAGCCGCCTGTCCAGGAAAACCAGTCACTCCACCTTGCGATGATGTGTTCACTATAGTTCCTCCATCTTGCTTAAGCATCTGGCGGATTTCATAGCGCATACAATTCCACACACCTTTTAAGTCGACAGCAACTGTACGGTCAAATTCTTCGTCTGTTATTTCAGCCATTGGGCGTTGAGGAGTCTGTATGCCGGCATTGTTAAAAGCAATATCCAGATGCCCATAAGTGCATGTTATCCATTCGATCATTGCTTCTACATCCTGAGTTTTTGATACATCACAACAATATCCTTCTGCATTATAACCGTTGTTTCTCAGTTCTGCTACCTGCTCATTGACATCATTTATGTCAACTAAAATAACTGTAGCGCCAGCACTTGCAAACGCTTTGGCACAAGCTAGGCCTATTCCGTTAGCTGCACCCGTAACCATTACAACTTTTCCTTTCATGATAAACACCTTTAAATAATTAATAATAATACTGTCACCAATTGATAATCGGATTTTTATTAGTATATTTTGTAATTGCAAAGTTACGGGTATTATCTTTTTCTTGTTTTGTCTATAAGTCCAGATGATTTTGTTTTAAGGTTCAATATGTATTTCTCTTGATATACGTCTGTCTGTAATAGTGTGTATCATATTACACTTGGTGCATATCCATAGGCTTCTTTATATATTTTGGAGAAGTGAGAAAGATTCTTGAAACCTACGTCATAACAGATGTCTGTTATTTTCATGTTACCTCTTTGTATGAGTTTGTGAGCCTCGCTTAAACGTTTCTGTATGATCCATTTCTGTGGCGTAAGGTGACTAATCTTTGCAAAGTCTCTCTTGAATGTAGATATACTTCTACCAGTGAAACGTGCGATTTCTTCCATAGACATGTCGCACATGTAGTTTTTGTTTAGATAATCAAGGATATCTATCTTCCATGGATCAACGAAATCGAACAGTGATGCATAAAGGTTAATGTCGGTATTCAGCAGTACAAACAATCCTTCTGTCATCTTTAATTTAAGAATATCTTCCGATGGCTTTATGTCAGAATCAAAATAAGGCATGACAGATTCAAAAAGGCTACGTATATCCGGTCTGTTGTTTGGTAATAATACCAGACTCTCTTTAGTGCGTTTTGAGTCCATGGGAATATTCTTCTTATCCAGTGTATTATAGAATTCACGAAGGAAAGACCTTGTGAATTTGAGTACAACCGATCGGTACGGAATATTGTTTCTTACATGTTTCTGCAACAACATCCTATTGTCGCGTCTCATGAATGCGCAGTTTCCTGCATAAAGTACAGTCTTTTTGCCATTCTCATTTATTTCCAGCTCTCCGGAAACAATGTATATAAGGGTGTGGTCGCTGTTTTCATGAGCACATCCTTTGTCATCTGCAAAATAGCTTGCTATGAGTACGTTTGAGCAATTGAATACGTCCAATCTTTCCATATCTGCGTTTTTTTGTTTGCAAAAATAATAATAACGCGTTATATGTTGTTTGTTGTGAGGTTCATTTTTACGGAATGAATGTTAAAGAATATGTTTTATGGAAGATAATAAATGCAGATTGACGTAGGTTCTCTTGTCTCAAAATATTTATATTGTTCTACATAGATATTCATTTCTTTGAACACTTCTTGGCAAGAAAATTCTGTTTTATACCAAATGGCATTTAAGAATAGAAGTATAAAGTATAATAAAAGAAAGTCTCCAGCAATACATCTCTCTGGAGACTTTCTTTTATTATAACTTGTTATAGTTCTGCTACAACTTCTATCTCCACGAGTGCGCCTTTAGGCAAAGTCTTTACTGCTACTGCAGAGCGTGCTGGGAATGGTTCGCTAAAGAAAGTTGCGTAAACCTCATTCATGGCAGCGAAGTTATCCATGTCAGAAAGGAATACCGTTGTCTTAACAACATGAGTGAGATCGATACCTGCTTCAGCAAGTACGTTTGTAACGTTGGTCAACGACTGCTTTGTCTGTTCTTTTATTCCTCCTTCAACAAATTCTCCTGTTTCAGGATTGATTGGAACCTGACCAGAGGCGAAAACGAAACCGCCTGCTACTATTGCCTGACTGTAAGGACCTAAAGCCTTAGGCGCCTTTTCTGAATGTAATGCTTTCATAATCTTATATTTTTAAGTTATTTATACTGTAACGATGTTCTGTTGTTATTTATATGATTCTCTAAGGCTTAGGCCTTTCTTCCTTAGTTCTTCCTTGATCTCGTTTGCATGTTCCATATTACGGGTCTCTATCTTAACGCGCAATTCACATGCATTGACATCTTCGCGGTAGGCGCTGCGTTCATGATATACGCTTACGATGTTAGCACCCATACGGGCTATTACTTCGTTTACTGCCAGTAATTGTCCCGGCTTGTCATCAAGGTCAATTGTAAGAAGACACAAGCGTCCGTCTTTTTCCAATCCTCTACTGATAACACGGTTAAGGATAGTAACGTCAATGTTTCCTCCACTTACAAGACATACCGTTTTCTTGCCTTTAATAGGAACCTTATTGAACATTGCAGCAGCAACGCTTACTGCGCCGGCACCTTCCGCAACCATCTTTTCTTCTTCTATAAGACGAAGAATTGCTGCACATATTTCGTCTTCAGTTACTAATCCTATTTCATCTACGTATTTAGAACAGATGTCATATGTTAAGTCGCCAGGAGTCTTTACAGCTATGCCGTCAGCAACTGTTGCAACATGGCTTAATGTCTCAGGGTGATGAGCTTTAAGGCTTTCAAACATGCCCGGTGCTCCTGCTGCTTGCACACCATAGACCTTAATGTTTGGATTGAGAGACTTCATGGCGTATGCCACACCGCTAATAAGTCCACCACCACCAATAGGTACAACTACAGCCTCTATGTCAGGCAATTGTTCAAGCAGTTCAAGGCCTATAGTTCCTTGTCCTGCTATTACGTTCTCATCATTAAACGGGTGGATAAAGGTATATCCATGTTCATCTCTTAGCTGTAAGGCACGTTGATAGGCATCATCATATACGCCTGGTACAAGACAAATATCCGCACCTAACCTTCTTGTGGCTTCAACCTTGCTTATAGGTGCGCCTTCAGGAAGGCATATAAGCGACTTTATGCCATGAGATGTAGCTCCAAGAGCAACGCCCTGTGCATGGTTACCGGCAGAGCAGGCAATAACGCCTTTCTTCTTTTCTTCCTCTGTCAACTGAGAAATTTTGTAGTATGCGCCACGAATCTTGAAAGAACCGGTTATCTGGAGACTTTCCGGTTTAAGATAAATCTCGCTTTCCGGGTTCAGCTTTGGCGCACTAACCAAGTCGGTGTTCCTTAATATCTTACTGAGGACATACCGTGCTTTATAAAAGTTATCCAAGTTCAGCATAGCTTCATTATTTTTATTGTATTGCAAAGATAGTGCAAGTCGAGCGAAATACAAAATAAAAAAGGAGTGAAACGGATTTTTATTTTTATTTCCGAGCGCAGCCTATGTTATCAAAAGATAGTGCAAGTCGAGCGAAATACACAATTTGCATAGATAAGAATTGCAAATTGAAATCTTAACTATTATTTTATAACAAGACTATCCGCTTTCATTCGTTCCATATAACTTTGCATTATAGCCTTCGCCTGCTTTTCCATATCATGCTCTACGGCAACTTTCCCTTTGAGATTATGCTTTAGGAGCGGGTCTTTCTTGTAGTTATATACACAGGAAACCTTATTGTTAGTAAATTGTATCAGATAGTCTCCTTTGATGAATTGCGGGATACCTTCCCAATTAAAAGCCCATGTTTCTGACGGAGGTGTATTAAACAAGTCTTGTCCGAATGCAATATAAGGTTTGTCATAACCAAGATAATTGAGCAATGTCGGCATGATATCTATCTGTTGAGCTATGCCTTCTTTTTTACCGATAGGCATTTCTCCAGAAGGATCATAGAATAATATAGGTATTCTAAAGTGTCCTAACTCTGTCTTGTATATGTCATGCGTTGTAAGATTGGTAGCATGATCTGCTGTAATTATGAAGATAGTATTCTTGAACCATGGCTGTTTTGAAGCAGAAGCAAAGAACTTTCGCAACGAGTAATCAGTATATTTTATACATTTATGTATCTTATGCAAGCCTTCGTCTTTGAATACGTCTTTGTATTTCTCTGGTATTCGATAAGGGTGATGTGATGTTGCCGTGAACACACCAGCCAGGAAAGGCTCTTTCATTTGGCTTATTCCTTTGCAGAAATATTGCAGGAAAGGCTCGTCCCAGATAGCCCAAGTGCCATCAAACTCATTGTCTCCGTCAAAGTCTGTATCTTGACAGAACTCGGTTCTGCCGAAGTAATCAGTGATACTCGCAGATTTCGCGAAAGCCTGAAAGCCCATAGAGCTATTGTCTGCGCCATGATAGAAAGCGGTTTGGTATCCCCAATTCTCTAGTTCTGATGCAAGACTATTGATTGTATTCAGCGAATATTGAGTAAGAACGTATGCGTTTCCCATTCTTTGAATGGAAGACAATACCGCAGGCATGGCATCTATACTGTAACCGCCATTGCTGAATGTTTCCTCAAAGGTAAGGCTATGGTTCAAGAGAGAATCTATAAACGGTGTATATCCTTTATATTTGCCGTTGTCAAGAGTTCTGTTTAGCGAACCGACATATTCCTGTGCAAAGCTTTCAACAATAAGGATAACGATGTTTTTCTTCTTTTGAGCGACGTTGTTTAATGGGTTGTGGACAGGTGTAAATATACTGTCCAGCTCAGAGTGACTCTTGAAAAACACCGGTATATTGATTTCGTTCTTGGTCAATGTGCGTATTATTGAAAACGGTGTATTGAGAACTATCGCTGCCTCTTGTGGGCGATTTACATACTGATGTGCAGCACCTATTCTTATAGGGCGCATTGCAGGTGACCACGATAGCCCTCTCATTCCTCCTATAGCCAACGGTATAGTGACAATCAACAATATAGTTTGTTTGATATAGTATTTCTTTAAAGGATATGATTTCTCTATGGTTTGCGAACTACGATAGAACTTGACTAAGGCAAATATAAGTGCAATGGCAATAACGACAAGATACCAATGCCTAAGAGATTCAATACCGAGAATCTGCCATATATTGCCTTCGTTCTCAAACTCCTTAAACACTAATGCTGTTGCGCGATGCTGGGTAAGTGAGAAATATGCAACATCCATTAGGTTGGCGATGATGCATATTGAATTGGGTATTATAAATATCCATTTCGTTATCTTGTGGAAAACAGGAGTTTCCTTGTAGTGTAACGGAAGCAGAACGAATAATATATACAAGGAATTGGTATAGAAAATAGCTGAAGAATCGAACACAAAACCTCCCTTAAATATATTTATAAGAGATGCAAAGCTAAGGTTTTCATGGTATAAACCCCAGTTTTCCAATATGAAAGTCAACCTGCATAAGCCATAACAAATATATGCCATAGCCAAGTTGATAATCACATTCCACGGTGTGTTGGTTGTCTTTATGGTATTCATGTAAATATTATTGTGAATGTTTTTATGATGTAAAGCCTGTGTTTTCACTGCACAAGCTTATACTTCCTTGCCTGCTGCTTCCATTTCAGCCTTGCTTTTGCTTACCGTTACAAGATATACTCCTCCGAAAATCAGAACTACTGCAATGCCTTTAGTTATATTGAAAGAATCCATGCCAAGGCATATTGATACAATGCATGCCACGAGAGGCTGTATGTAGTTATACATTCCAGCTACGGTAGGGCGTAGGTTCTTCTGTCCAATTACTATAAGCATGTAGCTAATGAAAGTGCAGAACACCACGATAAAGATTATCGCTTCAATGGCTTCGCTGCCCAATCGTGCCCAGTCAGTGGTCATCAAGCCGTGATAAGAGAATGGGAGAGTACAGATAAAAGAATATGTAAACATCCATTTCATTATCGTTATAAGCGAATATTTGTTTACGAAATTCTTGAAAAGCACAATGTATAGCGCATAGTTGAACTGCGCAAGCAACACGAGCAAGTCGCCTATTATAGGGTGAGAACCAGCCTTTACCGTTGTCTGCGCCTGTAGACTTCCTATTATAAGCAATAATGCACCTCCTGCGCCCAGTGCTATTCCGAGCACCTTTTTGCCCGTTATAGGCTCCTTAAGTATTATTGCTGCAAGCACCATAGCCCATAGCGGCATGCTTGTAGTGATGATTGACGCATCTGCAGGAGAACTCAATCCAACACCGAATATAAAGCATCCTTGATTGAAAACAATAGCTATCAGAGAAGCACCGAAGAGTTTCGCCATGTCACGATGGTTCACATGTTCCGGTTTCTGGAAGAAAGAAACTATCCAGAATAATATCATTGCACCAAGAAAGCGCAGGTCTGTAAGTATCAGCGGCGATACTATTCCACCTGCCATAACGATTTTCGCTACAGGAGACATAAGTCCCCATGAAGCGTTTGCCGTAAGCATGGCAGCATGTCCCTTCAGATTAAGTTTTTCCATTATTATAATACCCTTCTCTAAAACATTGTAAAAAATCTGTGCAAAAGTAGAAATTATATATCATTTATGATAATTTTTATGGTAAAAAATGTATTCTTGCGCTCACGTTTATGTAGATATTTGCCGAAGGGTATATGATATTAACCAAGATTAACGGTATAGTTGCGCTTAAGTATAGATAGAAAGTTGGAATATTGTCAATAATTATAGGCAAAGAAACAAACGTGGAACGAGCAATCTCTTCGATGTGTATAATAAATAATGTATAAGGCTATGTCATTCGTAGAGATGCTCATCGTTGCGCTTAAAGACGTGTTGTTAAGCACTCATATTGTTTATAATAGTTTATAAAATGCAAAAAGTAAGTAATCGGGCGTAAATTTATCGTGTTTTTCTTTGCGGTTTCAAGATTAAGCCCTATATTTGTAGTGTCTTAATTGACATAATGTAAGTTTAACTAAAACACATAATACTATGGAAGTCGAGAAAATAATGCAAGCCTTGGAACAGAAACATCCAGGCGAGTCTGAATATCTTCAGGCCGTAAAAGAAGTGTTAATTTCGATTAAGGACGTCTATAACCAGCATCCAGAGTTTGAGAAAGCAAAGCTTATCGAGCGCATTGTTGAACCAGAAAGGGTAATTACATTCCGTGTGCCTTGGGTAGATGATAAAGGAGAAGTGCACGTTAATATAGGTTACCGCGTTCAGTTCAATAGTGCTATAGGTCCATATAAAGGTGGTTTGAGGTTCCATCCGTCTGTAAACTTGTCTATCTTGAAGTTCTTGGGCTTTGAGCAGACATTCAAGAATGCGCTTACAACGTTGCCTATGGGTGGCGGTAAGGGTGGCTCAGATTTCTCTATCCGTGGGCGAAGCGATGCGGAAATCATGCGTTTCTGCCAGGCTTTCATGACGGAACTTTATCGCAACATCGGTCCAGACGAGGATGTTCCTGCTGGCGACATAGGTGTAGGCACACGTGAGATAGGCTATCTCTTCGGCATGTACAAGAAACTTACCCATAAGTGGGATGGCGTTATCACGGGCAAAGGCGTAGAGTGGGGTGGTTCTAAGATACGCCCTGAGGCAACTGGATTCGGCGCTCTCTATTTCGTTAACCAGATGCTTGCTACCCACGGAATAGACATTAAGGGCAAGACCGTGGCTATCAGCGGATTCGGAAATGTAGCATGGGGAGCAGCTTTGAAGGCTACTGAGCTTGGCGCAAAGGTAATTACAATCTCTGGACCAGACGGTTATATCTATGACCCAGAGGGTATTAGCGGCAAGAAGATAGACTATATGCTTGAGCTTAGAGCAAGCGGCAATGACGTTTGCGAGCCTTATGCAGACGAATTCCCTGGCTCAACGTTTGTGCCAGACAAGCGTCCTTGGGAGGTTAAGTGCGACATTGCTTTGCCTTGCGCTACTCAGAACGAGCTTAATGGCGAAGATGCAGACATGCTGTTGGCTAACAAACCTCTTTGCGTAGCAGAGGTTTCCAATATGGGATGCACAGCTGAGGCTGTTGAAAAGTTTGTCGCTGCAAAGCAGTTGTTTGCCCCTGGCAAGGCGGTAAACGCTGGTGGCGTAGCTACATCAGGCCTTGAAATGACCCAGAACGCTATACGTTTGAGCTGGAGCGAGAAGGAAGTTGACGAGAAACTTCATCAGATTATGCACAATATACATGAGCAATGCGTCAAGTATGGCACTCAGCCAGACGGATATATCGACTATGTAAAGGGTGCAAACATCGCTGGCTTCATGAAGGTTGCCAACGCTATGATGGCTCAAGGCATAGTATAACGAACACTCAAGGCATGCTCCATTAAATGCGTGGGGCATGCCTTTATTTTTTTTGTCCTTATATTTCGTAATATAAGACATAATATTCTGTTGATTATCAGAATGTTTTGTACTATTTACAATAAATATATGCAAATTGCGTTATATATATAATTACCTTAGAATAATAACCTTTTGGAGATTGAATATTAACAACTAATCTAAATATTAAGTGGCATATAGAATACTGATACTAATCATTATAGGGCTTATTAATAGCGTTTCCCTTTCGGCACAAGAGAAGGGAATAGCAAGTTATTATTCTAATCGATTGCATGGAAGATACATGAGCGATGGCACAAAGTATCATCGCGATAGTCTGACATGTGCACATAGGCGTTATCCTCTGGGCACTTATCTGAAGGTAACAAATCTGAAGAATGACAAGACGGTTATAGTAAAGGTTACGGACAGGTGTGCTGCAGGCAAGCGAATCATCGACTTGTCTTATGCTGCAGCTAAAGAAATAGGGCTTATCTCGGTTGGCCTTGCAATGGTAAGGGTAGAGAAAGTGAATCCAAACCAGCGTATTCCGTTTAAAGACGATGAAAAGATAGATTTGCCGGAGCTTGACTATGAGATAACAAAAGACGATGACGGCATTACCCCGGCATGGGTTGATGAAGATAATTCGAGCAAGAAGAATACTGAAACTACAACGAAGAAAACCGACAAGACGCAGACTACCGTAAAAAAGCATTAGCTGTTTTAGTTTGGAAACCTATGTTTTCCGTGTTGTAAAACTATGTTTTCCATGTCATAAAGCTATGCTTTCTTCATCGTAAAGCATAGTTTTGTTTTCAATAAAAAATATTGTTGACTATGTTTTAGGCATTTCCCCATTAACGTTTAGGGATTTGCCTCTATTGTATTATGATATTTTTTTCGTATCTTTGCAATCGATATAAGGGTAATAATGCAGATGTTTGACGATGTGAAAAGCATGAGACGCATTTTGCATTTGCCGTGGATTTAATAATTTAAGTTATGAAGAAGTCAGTTGTTTTATCGGTTTCAGCAGTGTTATTGCTTAGCAGTTGCAATACATACACAGGTTCGGGAGCATACGCGGGAGCCTCGTTAGGTTCGGTATTAGGTTCTGCAATAGGCGGAATATCGGGCGGTCCTCGTGGCAGCGACATAGGAACCTTGGTCGGATTGGCAGGTGGAGCCGTAGTGGGAGCTGCCGTCGGCTCACAGGCAGACAAGGCTAGCCAGGCGGAATACGAACAATATCAGCAGGAACGAAAGGCTCGCCGATATGACAACACGACTTCTAACAAATCTACGGATGATACCTATGCATATAGCGGAAGCACGTCTGGAAACTATTCGCAGCAAGCGCAAGACGATAGCGGATTCGATCCTACGGGTAGCGGAGACGATGTTTTGTATGATTTCAACAATTCCGACTATACCGGAAACTACTCTGCTGCTGATGCGGAACACGTCACTACGTCTGTAAGCTACGACAAGATAAGCAACGTGCAAGACGTTTCCCGACCTGATTTGGAGATACGCAACGCGCGTTTCGTAGACGATAACGAGGACCGAAAGCTTAATGCAGGAGAATTGTGCAAGGTCATTTTCGAGGTGTATAACAATACTTCATCACCTATATACGATGTTCAGCCGACTGTAATAGAGACATCTGGAAACAAGTATATCTATATTTCCAACAGCATTCACGTAGAGAAAATAGCTCCGGGAAAGGGCGTTCGCTATACCGCAATGGTAAAGGCAGGAAGTCGTTTGAAGAACGGAGTGTCTTGTTTCCGCGTCTATGCGGTGCAAGGAAACGGCAATATGTCTTCCAATGTATGCGAGTTTAACGTTGTAACAAGCAAGAAATAGATTTCTTGGAAAGAACTTCAGGGAGACGGAAGTTTCCCTGATTTTTCATGAATAACCATTGTCTTTCACATGAATATTTACCTTCTTTCACTTGAATAACCATTAAACATTTAATATCATGGACTCAAATATACCCCAGCAATGGGATAAATTCTATTTAAAAGATGTGTCATTTCTTAATCTAATGACACATCGAATCTTTAATGTACTTATTGTTGCAAACCCCTACGACGCCTTTATGCTTGAAGACGACGGGCGTGTAGACGAGAAGATATTCAACGAATACACAGAATTAGGCTTGCGTTATCCGCCTACATTCAAGCAGGTCAGTACAACGGAAGAGGCTGCCCAGGTGCTCGCTTCCACAAGTATCGACCTTGTAATATGTATGCCTGGAAATGCGGACAACGACGCTTTCACCGTGGCGAGAGACGTAAAGGCGAAGTTTCCCGATATTCCTTGCATCGTGCTGACGCCGTTCTCGCACGGCATAACGAGGCGTATGGAAAACGAAGACCTGTCGATTTTCGATTATGTATTCTGCTGGTTGGGCAACACGAACCTCATTCTCTCAATCATAAAGCTTATAGAAGACAAGATGAACCTTGCCCACGACATTGCCGAGGCAGGCGTGCAGATGATTCTATTGGTAGAGGATAGCATACGTTTCTATTCCTCCTTGCTGCCCACGCTCTACGGTTACATACTTGCGCAAAGCCAGAGTTTCGCTACGGAAGCGCTCAATCCGCATAGCGCAATGCTGCGTATGCGAGGCCGTCCAAAGGTTGTTCTTGCCCGAACATACGAGGAAGCAATGGCGCTATACAACCGTTATCCGAACAATACATTGGGTGTTATAAGCGATGCAAGGTATCCTTTGAACGGCGAAAAGGACGCGGAAGCAGGTCTAAAGCTATTGCGAGAAATCAGGAAACGGGACGAATACATTCCGTTAATACTTCAGAGCAGCGAATCGGACAACCGTTTCAAGGCTGAAGCAGAGCACTTTAGGTTTGTGGACAAGAACTCCAAGACAATGGAAATAGACCTTCGCCGCATCATGGAAGAGCACATGGGATTCGGTGACTTTATCTTCCGCGACCCGAAAACGCACGCGGAGATAACCCGTATAAGGAGTCTTAAGGAGCTGCAAGACAATGTTTTCAAGATACCATACGACTCCATGCTTTATCATATCTCCCGTAATCACATGAGCCGATGGCTTTGTGCGAGGGCGATATTCCCCGTTTCGGAATTTCTGAAGACCGTTACGTGGCACAAACTGCAGGATGTTGACCTTCATAGAAAGATTATTTTCGATGCGATAGTGAAGTACCGCCACATGAAAAACATAGGTGTTGTGGCAGTGTTCGACCGCGGAAAGTTTGACCGCTATGCCCATTTCGCGCGTATAGGAGACGGCTCTTTAGGAGGAAAAGGCAGGGGATTGGCATTCTTAGACAATATTATCAAGAGTCACCCAGAGTTCAATGAACGAGAGGGAGTGACGGTTTCGATACCGAAAACGGTAGTTCTCTGCACTGATGTCTTTGACCGTTTCATGGAGAAAAACAATCTTTACCAGATTGCGCTGAGCGATGCCAGTGATGAAGAAATACTCCGTTACTTCTTGAAAGCACAGTTGCCGGACAAGTATATAGCCGATTTCTTCACTTTTTTCGAGGCTACTGACCGTCCAATAGCTATCCGTTCGTCAAGCTTACTGGAGGATTCGCATTACCAGCCGTTCGCCGGCATATATTCAACGTATATGATTCCGAACATAAAAGACAAGTATCTGATGCTGCAGATGCTAGCCGCCGCGATAAAAAGCGTGTACGCTTCAGTCTTTTACAGGGATTCCAAGGCATACATGAAGGCCACCAGCAATGTGATAGACCAGGAGAAAATGGCAGTAATACTGCAAGAAGTGGTGGGCAAGGAGTACGGCGACTACTATTATCCCAATATCAGCGGAGTTCTGAGATCTATCAATTACTATCCGATAGGCGACGAAACTGCTGAGGAAGGAATAGCTTCTCTTGCATTGGGACTGGGCAAATACATTGTCGACGGAGGCCAGACGCTGAGGGTAAGCCCTTATCATCCGAACCAGATACTGCAGCTTAGTGAAATGGAAACGGCACTTCGCCAGACGCAGACACAGTTCTATGCGCTCGACATGAAGCACGTCGGCGATGACTTTAAAGTAGACGATGGATTCAATATAAAGAAGCTAAAGGTGAAGCAGGCGGACGCTGACGGTTCCCTAAAGTATATCGCTTCGACTTACGACCCGTATGACCAGATTATCAGGGACGGCATCTATGAAGGCGGAAGAAAGGTAATTTCATTCTGCGGAGTGCTTCAACAGGGAGTGTTCCCGCTCCCGGAATTGTTGCAAATGAGCATGAAATACGGTGCGGAAAGCATGAAACGTCCGGTTGAAATAGAGTTTGCCTGCAACGTAAACGATGACCGCACTGGTGATTTATACCTCTTGCAGATTCGCCCGATAGTAGACAGCAAGCAGGTATTAGACGAGGATTTGACGTCGATAGAGGACTCCGCGTGCCTGTTAAGGTCGCATAACTCACTTGGACACGGTATAAATGACGAGGTGAGAGACGTTGTCTATGTGAAGACGAGCGACAATTTCACTGCGATGAACAACCCACGAATAGCGGAGGAAATAGAGCGATTGAACCGCAAGTTCATAGCCGACAACATCGGATATGTGCTTGTTGGACCAGGTAGATGGGGTTCCAGCGACTACTGGCTGGGCATTCCCGTGAAGTGGCCGCATATAAGTGGAGCACGGATAATAGTCGAGGCGGGGTTGAAGAACTACCGTGTCGACCCGAGCCAAGGCACTCATTTCTTCCAGAATCTTACCAGTTTCGGAGTCGGCTACTTCACCGTCAACACTTATAAAGGCGAGGGAATATACCAGAAAGAGGTGCTCGACAATATGGAGGCAATAGAGGAAACTGATTATATAAGGCATGTTCGGTTTGAGAAACCGCTTCGCATAATGATGGACGGCATGAAGCAAGAAGGTGTAGTGCTGTTTCCACAAGAATAGACAATGGTTTTATTAATGTTTGAAAGGGTAGATTTCGTTATTGGAATCTGCCCTTTTATGTTTATGAAAAATGCCTTTTCCGATTTTGAAAAACATTATTCTTATTTGTAAAAACTATTCTCTTTAGAGCGAATAAATACTTTTACAATTTCATTTAACGCTCTGTTTACAGAAATAAATAGCCTGTTCGTTGATTATTTTGTTGTTGTTTCAAATATTGTAATATCTTTGTAACAGATTTGATGTACAGTCATTTATTATTTGATATGCATGCGTTTAAAATTTGATTGGTAATCTTT
>JAUNIZ010000220.1 GCA_030523165.1 Prevotellaceae bacterium | reverse complement strand
AAAAAAATAAATTAAATCTTTTTTTAATGTCCTTAGGCGTAGGAGTAGTGATACGGTAAAGCTCTAAGGGCATTTTCATTTAACTCAAAATCGGTAAGTATCTATATATAAATAGGTATAGCCTTTTCCATTAACAAAGCATATTACAAGAAGATTCTACTTAAACAATATTGCAAAAAAAGCACCTGACGCATAAGCATCAGGTGCATATATCATAAAAACAAGTAAAGTATTTGGGATTAATCCTTACATGCTTTATGGAACTTATCCATAAGCCATGCTTTCTGTTCCTCTATTGTCATGTTGCTGTTATCCAGTTCCAATGCATCGTCTGCCTTGCGCAATGGTGACGTTTCACGATGGGAATCAATATAATCACGCTCCTTGACGTTCTTAAGTATATCGTCGAAGTCAGCTTCCATTCCCTTTGCCTTTAGCTCATCGTAACGGCGCTGCGCCCTTACTTCGGCAGATGCAGTTACGAATATCTTAAGTTCTGCATCAGGAAATACAACCGTACCAATATCTCTGCCATCCATTACGATGCCTTTCTCCGCTCCCATACGCTGCTGCTGGGCAACCAAAGCCTTTCTTACAAAAGGGATTGCTGCAACTGGACTAACGTGTGAAGATACCTCCATAGTACGGATATCTTTCTCAACGAGTTCATTATTAAGGTATGTGTCAGGGCGACCGGTCTCGGAATTAAACTTGAAAGAGATATTAATCTCTCCCATTCTTGCCTCCAGTTCTTCGGTCTTTACGCTTCCGTCAGCATTGAACAATCCGTTACGGAGAGCGAAAAGAGTTACAGAACGATACATTGCGCCTGTATCAACATATACATAACCTACTTCACGGGCAAGGTCTTTTGCCATAGTACTTTTGCCACAGGAGGAATAGCCATCTATAGAGATCGTGATTTTCCGCATGTCTATATTAATTATTTAAGTCTGTTCTACAAAGAATAAGATACGTTTATCAGCAGCGAACTTGACGATACGTGATACTTGCCGTAACCGACATTAAGCTTAAAGCGTTCAAGCTGCAAGCCCGCACCAAACGAAAAGCCTGCACCATGGCTGCTTTCTTCATCGTCGTCGCTTATTATTGTCATTTCATCAGCACGTCTGAACCTATAGCCACCGGCTATGTAGAACTGCTGAGTCAATATGATGTCTGCACCCAACACAAGGTGATCTATAAATCCATAGTCCCAATGGTTAAGGTCAACCAACGTAGCCGACACACGGAAAGGCATGGCATTGAACTTCTTTGTTACGCCAGCCTGCAAGTCGATAGGCATTTTCTCATATTCGTCATCGTATGCCTTTATCTGTCCACCAAGGTTTTTGGCAACTACAGACAATGACAAATCGTGGTCAGGGTCATAGTAGTTCAATCCGAGGTCAACGCCTACAGCCATTGAATTATAGTCTCCTATATATGAAGTGATGAATCTTGCGGTGATACCACCCACAATACGGTTGGAAAGAATATAGCTAAAAGCACCGCTAATAGCAATGTCCTTGGCAGAGAACTCTCCTGTCTGCACATTGTTTTCGTCAACTTCCTTCATTGAACCGTAATCCATAAGCTGCGCCATTACAGCCCATGAGGCTTTCTGCTTTACGATTCTGTTGAAAGATGCACTGACATTCTTGACGCCTTCCATATAACTCATATAATTAAGATTCATGGTCTTGTCACTGACAGACGCAAGAAGCGCAGGGTTATGGAACACTAACGTAGGGTCATCCTCTATCAATGTTATGTTGTCTCCGCCTAAAGCCGCTGCGTGGGCGCTTACCGGAAGGCGCAGAAAATTATATTCTGTTTGGCTCTCCTGAGCTGTCATCACGGTAGTAAAAGCCAACATCAAGAGCACAAAAATGATTTTTTTCATCTAAATCTGTTATTTTTACGGCAAAGATACATCTTTTTTCAAATATCTAAGTTAATTTTGTAGCATGAAATAAGACCTCTTGCACATTATTCTTTATAATAACGCAAAAAATCAAAGATTAGTGTGTGAAGACTAAAAGCATATAAAAGAAAGAAATAAAGTGGACATAAAGAAATCTTACAAAGCGGATCTGGAGCACAGACGTTTATCGGCGTTTCTGCTTGGACTTGTCATTGTGCTTTCACTTTGTTTCGTTGCGCTTGAGTTTACTACACATGGAGAATCGCTTGACATTGACGACAAGCTGATTGACGATGTGGCTCAAGACATGGAGATGATGCCGGCAATACAGCATAAAGACATGATTGCGGCACCTGCCCCATCAACACCAAAGCTCACAGCCAAGATAAACGTTGTAGAGAATGAGGTAAACGAAGTAGTGGAAGACAACACTACGGAAATAAACAACACTGATTCCGACGGCATCGGAAGCGGCAACGGAACAGCAGACGATGCTGAACAAGAACAGACAACTGCACAGTCGCCGCTTGCCGTTGACATGAACGACAATCCGCTAAACTTCCAGGTAGTAGAACGTTTGCCTGAGTTCCCTGGCGGAATGGTAGAGTTTATGAAATGGCTAACCAAGAATCTACGTTATCCTGTGTTGGCAAAACAACAGAAAATAGAAGGGAAAGTAATTGTTTCTTTCATAATAAACAAAGACGGTTCCATAACAGACAGGAAGGTAGTTAAGTCTGTTAGCCCTGAGTTAGACAGAGAAGCTTTGCGTGTATTGAGACAAATGCCTAAATGGAAACCGGGCGAAGACCATGGCAAACCATGCAGAACTTATTTCAGCATACCTATTAATTTCAAGCTATAAACTAGAATAACTATTAATATAAAAGTCAGAAGCTATGTTAACATCTAATGAAATTCTGGAGAAAATAAACTCATTTCTCTACAACCTGCAATACGATAGGAAGCCTCAAACGCTATATGACCCTATAAAATATGTATTGTCGCTGGGCGGAAAAAGAATCCGTCCGTCACTGATGCTCATGGCATACAACATGTTTAAGGACGATCCAGAAAGCATTTTGCCTTCGGCTTGCGCCTTGGAAACATATCATAATTATACCCTTCTGCACGATGACCTTATGGACAACGCAAAGGTTAGACGTGGCAAACAGACCGTACACATTAAATGGAATGCCAACACAGCGATACTTTCAGGCGATGCCATGCTTGTTCTTGCATACCAACACATTGCAAGCTGCAAGGCTGACAAGCTGAAACATGTGCTTGACCTGTTTACGGAAACTGCACTTGAGATAGGCGAAGGGCAGCAATATGACATGGATTTCGAAACCAGAACAGATGTAACAGAAGACGAATATATAGAAATGATTCGTCTGAAGACCAGTGTATTGCTGGCTTGTGCGTTGAAGATAGGCGCATTGCTTGCTGACGCTTCAGAAGAAGATGCTGACAAACTATACAAGTTTGGCGAACAGATGGGACTGGCATTCCAGCTGCAAGATGATTTCCTTGACGTATATGGCGACCCTGCAATTTTCGGAAAGGCAATAGGCGGTGATATTCTCTGCAACAAGAAAACCTATATGCTGATTAACGCATACAACAAGGCAGACGACGAAACAAGAAAAGTCCTGATGAAATGGATTACCGCAGAAGAATATGACCCTAAAGAGAAGATAGAAGCTGTTACGGCTATATACAATAAGCTTGGAATAGACAAACTTGCGGAATCAAAAATAAAATACTACTTTGACGAAAGCCGCAAATATCTGGCTCAGGTGAATGTAAGCGAAGAGCGCAAGAGCGTTCTTGCTGCATATACTGATGCAATGATGAAAAGAAAGCAATAGTCAAACAATATAGAAAGGAAAGAAAGCATAGCCCATGCCATACAGAAGATTACCGAAAACCGATGCCGCACGTTTGAAAGCACTAAAGACGTTGCTTAACAACAGCGACATATACACTGTGCGAAACCGTTTCATAGACTGGAAAACTCTTAACAGGGCACAGCCGGCATACGATAAACTCTTTACGGCATACGAGCAATACAAACTTTCATTTACGGCACAGACAAGGTCTTCTGGCAAGACTGACCGTCTGCAACACAAGGCGACAATGTATGTCAGCCACTTTCTTAAGGTTCTGTTGATGTCTGTTGAACGTGGAGAAATAAAAAAGGCAAACCTTAAACTCTACGGACTCGACGAAGATACCACTACACTGCCAAATATCAAGACTCCAAACGGACTGTTGAAATATGGCACTAACGCTGTTGAAGGCGAGAAAGAGCGTATAAAAAGAGGCGGAAGACCTATATATAACCCAACGGCAGGCATGGTAAACACTCACCTCGACATTTTCAGAGAAACATACGAGCAGCAGAAAAGGCTACAAATGCGCACAAATCAGGATTTGGAAAACCTAAAGGCCATACGACCTGAAGTAGACGAAGTGTTGCTCGAACTTTGGAATCAGATAGAAGAACATTTCAAAGACGAGCCTTTGGATAAGCGTCTTGATGAATGCAGAAAGCTGGGCATGATATATTACTACCGTAGAAACGAGAAAAAGAAGATGGAAACATCTGATGAAAAAAAGTAAAATATAGGATTGACAAACCGAATCTTTAAAGATGAAATTCATAGATACACATACGCATCTTGACGGCGCTGAGTTTGACATAGACAGAGACGAAGTCGTGGAACGGGCAAAGGCTGCCGGTGTAAAAAAAGTGTTTATCCCAGCAATAGACTTGCCTTCAGTTGGCAAGGTTGTAGCTACATGTAAGCGATATGAGGGATATGCCTATCCAATGATAGGCTTGCATCCAGAAGAGGTAAAGGATGACTGGCTATATGTTCTGCTGAAGATGAAGCCAATGCTAGACATAGTTGACCATCCTTTTATTGCCATTGGCGAGGTTGGACTTGACTTTTACTGGTCACGGGAATTTGAGAAAGAACAGCTTTTAGCCTTTGAAGAACAGGTGAAATGGTCTATCGAATATCAATTGCCGTTAATGATTCATTGCAGAAAAGGGCAGAACGAGATGGTAAATATATTGCGAAAATATGAGAAAGATCTTGTAGGAGGTGTATTCCATTGCTTCACAGGAAACGAAAAAGAAGCAGCAGAACTGTTGACATTTGACAAATTCGTGCTTGGAATAGGCGGTGTTCTTACGTTCAAGACGTCACATCTGCATGAAGTATTGCCAAGTATTCCTCTTGATAGAATAGTGCTTGAGACAGACTCTCCATATATGGCTCCTGTTCCTATGCGAGGCAAACGCAATGAAAGCGCTTTCGTCTTGTATGTTCTAAAGCGTATGGCTGAATGTTATAACGTTAGCAAAAAGAAAATTGCAGACGTTACAAACGCAAATGTAGACCGTGTGTTCGGCAAATACATAAAATAGATGACGTATATGTAAAACATATATTTACCATGC
>JAUNIZ010000219.1 GCA_030523165.1 Prevotellaceae bacterium | reverse complement strand
ATTCTTGTACATGATCTCTTTCTTCTTTTTTGATTCGATGCAAAGGTAATCTCATAATACTGATTTTACAAGACGTCAAAATTGGACGCTAACAACAGTATTTATTTAAATTATTACTTCTATGTTACTATCCAAATAATTGGACAATGTTTAATTAACACTTCATTATCAGTTACTTATGAGATACGGCTCTTAAGAATAAGCACAAGACAGAATAAGTCCAGTATGTATTGCTGGGTTTGCAAATGACTTTAGAACAACAGACCCGTTAGACGAACTTCTATAAGAGGACACAGACAAGTCCGCACCTCAGCTTGTTTCTTCAGAGAAATAAGCAAAACGCAACAAATTGTTTTAAAATGAAGCCAATGGCTCATTACTGTTTAAAATAGGAGTCGTTTCAAGAAGTTGTCCAAGGGTCTGTATATCTTACATTTTCATCCCAATAGTATGGTTAATATCTTTTCCTGGTTTTTCATTATCAAGAAGATTATGCTAACCAATCTGACTATTCATACACATGCAATATTTGCATGTAGAAAGACTCAAACGTCAATTTTTTACAAATATAGCAATTATAATTTATTTAGCAATTAATATCAAGTAAAATATTCTTTCCTGCATGTTTATTTAACATCCTTAACTCATTTAACCCC
The DNA here is from genome assembly GCA_030523165.1 of Prevotellaceae bacterium. Classification (GTDB taxonomy): domain Bacteria; phylum Bacteroidota; class Bacteroidia; order Bacteroidales; family Bacteroidaceae; genus Prevotella. The sequence goes on along the minus strand of JAUNIZ010000219.1, from coordinate 4,768 downwards.
TTGTCATTAAAGCAATACTTTTCATTATTCGTTATTCACTAATGTAGTTCACTAGTATATAGTTCAATAATGTCTTTTGGAAACATCGCATTGTCCACATTGTCCACAGGAGCATTTTTCAGGAACAACATTGGTGTAATGATGTAGTTCTTTGCAAACGGCAAGAGATTGGCTTTACGAAGAAGTTCATCAGTAAGTTGTTTTGCATTCTCTTTATTGGTCCATTTACATTCTCCAACAAGCAAGTGCTTTTTGTCTAAAGATTCAGCCATCACGTCAAATTCAACCTGTTCCGGTTTCTTGTCTTCATTGATTACAGAACCCCACCAGCGTTTTGCCTTGCCATAGACAATTCCGTTTACCATATTTCCTGTCACAGCATTCCTGCACAGTTTCTCCCATTGCATACTCACATATTCAGAGAAATGTGCATTCAGAGCCTGTTCTATAGGCAACTTGCGACCAAGTTCTATAAAAGAACGGTTTGGCACAACAAACTTATAATAGAAAGCCATAAAAGGATCTGCAATTTTATAAAGACTCTTTTTCGCGTTTTTCTCGTCAACACCAAACGGTACATCCCTTTCCAGGAATCCAAGATCAATCAGTTTCTTCAGCGGACGAGACAGATTTGTAGCCGGTTCATTGCATCGTGCAGCAATTTCCGAAAGACGATTTGCCCCTGTACCTATATATGACATAATAGTAGCAGTCTTGACAACATCTTTCACATCGTCCTGAAAGAGTTTTACCGATTCTTCATAAAGCGTTCCGTTTACAGAAAGTACATTGTTCCACAACGCATCATCAAGCGAATCCCTGTTTTCCCTGAGTTCCCAATATCGTGGTACACCACCCCAGACAGCATATTCCTCAATAGCATTCACAGCATTAATATTCAATGCTTCTTTTAAATATGGCAAACGTATAGGTGTCAGTCGCATTATTTCGTCAGCACGACCGTAGAGAGGTGCCGTAGAGTCAAGGAACAATCCATACATCATATTATGTGATGAACCACAAAGCACAAGGTTATATTTCAGTATCTTCTCATCAGCAAGCTTTTGAAGTACCGAAGGCAGTTCTGGAGACTGTTCTACAATATACGGAAATTCATCCAAGCATAAAGTAAAACGCTTGTCAGTACGATAATTAAGAGTTCTTAATACTGATTCCCAGTCAGGATATGTCAACTTATCAAAATCGGGATACACTTGTGCTATCACCTTTGCAAGTAAAGTTCTCTGATGTTGTCCCTCTGAACGGTCGGCTAGGAAATAGACGTCATTGTCAGACAATACCCTTTTGATAAGCGTTGACTTACCCAGTCGCCTACGCCCATATATCACGACCAATGAAGATTTCTCCCTTGTAAGAGCATTTTTCAGGCGTGTTGTTTCATCAATTCTATCAACGAAGTTCATTCTTTATTTATAATTATTTATGCAAACATAATGCAAATCGAGCGCAGAGTCGCCAAGCTTGTTTGAGTGCTATGCCGAGATGCGGATTATGTTCTGCAAACATAATGTTTTTATTGCATAATACAAAATATCTAGGCGATTATTTCACACTTTTATGCAAAATAATTTCAAATATCTCTCTTATAACTCTTCACTACGGTATTACTATTCACTAATGTTTTCTCATCTGCACCAACTATTCGCTTCGCGCACTTTTTCTCGCCATGACAATGTACAAGCAAGCTTGCATTGTTCATCTGGCTTAACGAAAAAGTTCACTCTTCACTATTCTTTATTTACTAAATAAAGGTTCACTAATATATCGTCCAACTCTTTGCAGATTCGGAAAAATGCACTATCTTTGCATAAGATAGGCAGCATCTCTGCATAAAAGTCAAATAAAATAGAAAAGGAAATTATGAAGTCTACAGTTCTCACACCTACACAGCAGCATTTGTTGAAATTGTTTTCTTTCAACAACAGCGAGGCATACGCTCTTGAGATACAAGAAGTACTTATGCGTCATTTCCAGTCGCGTCTTGATGTAGAGGCAGATCGCCTGTGGGATGAAGGCATCCTTGACCAGAAAAAGCTTGATGAGATAAGGAAAGAAGACCTTCATGCTAAAGATTGATTATTATGGCAAGACTTGTTCTAGACACTAATTGCCTTATACAGTGTGTTTCACGTCGAAGTCGCTATCATGATATATGGTTGTCTTTTCTTGACGGTAGAAATAGTCTGTGTGTTACGACAGAGATACTTAACGAGTATGAAGAAATAATAGAACGAAAGACCAATAGTCTTTTTGCATCATTGGTTATTTGTGTCATTATAAATAATCCTAATACAGTATTCATAACTCCATATTATCATTTCAATCTTATTGCTTCTGATTCTGATGATAATAAGTTCGTTGATTGTGTTGTTGCTGCAAACGCCAAATTCCTTGTCACAGAAGACTATCATTACAACATATTGAAAGAGACAGATTTCCCTAAAATAGAATAGTAAAATTAGATGAACTCAATTTAAAGTAATGGTAATACCACCCTTATAACTATTCACTAAGGTATCATATTCACTAGTAAAGTTCACTAATATATCATCCAACTCTTTGCAGATTCAGGAAAAGCACTTTGAATAATATAAGCTGTAAAATATAATAGGAGTATGCTTGTTTATTCCTTTTTTAATATACTTAATTTTAGGATTGCTTATTGTGAGCAAATATGTATAAGTCAACTTTGTAACTAGCATACGCTCATTTCTAATAAATACACAATTTCCGTAAAATCGTACCACATGCAAAGTGTTTTTTGTTAAATTCATTTTGTTTTAAGGAGAAAAACCACAATAAAATTTTCCAGATTGGAATATTATTGTTAATTTTATCGCTGTTTTGCTTCGGTTTATTATAAAACTATAGCATTGCGAAATTAAAGTTAAAATAGAATCATAGATATGATACGTTGGCTTCATTTATCAGACCTTCATTTGGGGAGTACGGACATGTCAACCGATAGGATGCGGGACGAACTTCCTAAATTTCTTATAAGGGAAGGGCTTAAATGTGATTATGTGTTTTGTACTGGAGATATTAAGACTGCAGGTCCAAATGACTGTGGATTTACGGATGATATGGCCAAATACATTATAGAGATATGTAAAGCCGTTGACATATCTTCCGATAGATTGTTCATAGTGCCAGGAAACCACGATGTTAATAGGGATATTGACGAAAGAAAATTATCGATAGAGAAACTAATGTTCCACAGACAAGGATATTATGACCCTTCAAAAGGAATAATTGAAAGAGCAGATCTTGTGAATATAATGAGGGGAGAGGCCGATTTCAAGGATTTTCTTTTAAAAATATTCAATCCAGACAGAGTTGCTATGTATGGTAATCCTGATAGACCACACTTTGTAATTGAGACTCCCGACTTTAATATTCTTCATGTTGACACTACAATATCATATACAAAAGACCAAGAGGCTAATGACCTGATTGTTGGTACATATGCACTGTATAAGGAAATAAATAAAATCAATAAGAAAAAGCCTACGATTCTGTTGACACACTACCCAATTACTTCTTTGCTGCAAGGCGAGATAAAATATATTTCTTATATTTTGCAACCGAACGAGATACGTCTATGGCTAGCAGGTCACGAACACGATCATGTGGCGCAGAAGATACACTATCTACACCAATTACAGGCTGGTGAATTAAGGTATGAAAACAAAGCCAATGCTACATTCTTAATAGGAGAATACGACAATACATCCGGGAAAGTACAGATTATGGCATATACTTGGTTCCCGGAAGGATGGGCTAAATATCCGAAATTAGACCTCGATAACAAGAATGTAGACCGTTATGAATGTCTGCTATTAGCTGTACAAGATGGCGGATCGTCAAAAATGACTAAAGTTGTAAAAGATGCCAATATACAATATTTCTATAGGTTGCCGGAAAAAATTGAGCAGGGACTGCTTCCTTCCATTGATGACGATGGTAATATAACATCGCTTGAACAACTGCTGGATACAGCATGGGACAGCAATAAACCCCATGTCATTATATTAGCTGATGGCGGCATGGGGAAAACGACCATGCTTCTCGATTACTGTCGGAAATCATCAGAACCAATACTTTATGTACCTGTAGAACGGCTGGTTGCACTGAATATTGGAATAGAGGATTATTGTGTCAGGTCCATTTATGACAACGATATAAATACATTCCGTGAGAATCTTCAAAACAGGTATTCAAAGCCGACACTTACATTATTCATAGATGGTCTGAATGAAGTGGACGGTAAACATGAACGGGTATTTGTCTTGGAGATACAACGGCTGAATATGTTAAAAGGTCTGCGAGTTGTGGTAACCTCTCGCTCAAATTTTACATCAAGGTATAGTATGCCAGGCTATCGTAATACAAAACTAAAGCCGCTTGACGATGCACAAATATGTAGATATTTCAAGGCTACAGAATGGGCAAAGATAAAAGGAACAAGAGCATTGCATCAACTGTTGGGTAATCCGATGATGGTGACTGTCTATAAAGAAATCTGTTCGGTAGCAGATGAGTTCATGGATATTGAGTTTCTCGATTGGATATTTCCAGTAAAGAATTCCACGGATTTGTTTCATAATTACTATGTGGCACAGATGGCTTTGATGATGAAAAGAAGTGGTACGGATGGAGATAGGATGTTGCTTACCCAAATGTGTATAAGGGACATTCTGCCTGCTATAGCATACGAATATGAGTGTAAACGTCGGTTGAATTATAG
>JAUNIZ010000218.1 GCA_030523165.1 Prevotellaceae bacterium | reverse complement strand
AGCCTGCCATACATTGCTATCTATTCGTTCTATATTATTTCTTAAAGCTTCTGATTGATTTGCTTCTTCTAATTGTCTCAACATAAAACCATGAAAATAGCCAGATGTTTTATTGCTGATATGTTGGAATAGTGAAGGACATTCCTTATTTACATAATTTGGATATTTATCAATCACTACTACACGTTGCTCATCTCCGTGAATCAACTTGTGTCTCTCTAACAATTGATTCACATATATGTCTCCAAACGAATAACCAACAATCAGCAACGATGGATTCTCAAGGATTTTCATCGACAAATTGGTATGGTAATAGCTATGTGGCAAATAACAAATCTTATCGGTTTTCTTCAAGCCTGTAATAATCGGGCTATAAAAGATGCGCTCATTTGCTTGATTTGTTGGCATCCACTGTCTACTTAGAAAAGCATCTTTATGTGATTGAAATTTGAACAAATCTCTATGGCTATATTCATACTGTCCAATCAAAGGATTCGCATCAGCATACAAGACACAACCATGCAAGTGATTTACAGTTGTCACACCATGCTCATTATTAATCAGATACTTTGGAGAAAACCTTTTATAATGCTGCACAAAAGGAATAAAGCCATCATTATACTCTCCATTTAAACTATTCTCAATAGTAGTGTCATAGTTTAAGTTAAAAACATCGTTCTTTCCTTCGAAGCCTTTCCAAAAATTTCTAAACCACAATTCTTTTTCATTATTCTGTGTAAAGTCGGAATTGTATTCATTCACAATATCCAAAATGGTTTTTACCATTGCCTCTAATGCCCTATGGTACTCAATGCTTTGATAATGCACATTTGGTGACACCAAACTACTAACCATTGGAAAAGGATATCCCTCCTTCAACCAGGCAGTATTGTATGATGCAAGAGTTTCTATAACATCAAATAGTTCCTCGAAATTGACATTTGGTTCGTAATGCCTTACTTCTGTATGGAAATCACAATAAGCTTTCTGAGCATTTTCATAAAGACAATCATACACCTCACGAATAATGTTCACCCTATCTTCGTACAAACCTTGAACTGTTATGCTCAATAGTTTATTAGTTATATTCCAAGTAGTTGGTATCGTTTTGCCTTGAAAATCAAAGTCAAGAACAGCACCTGCCCCTAGGATAGTTGTAGTCCTGTTTCTATTCATAACACATTAATGGTTTTGCGCTTTTTGCCAATAACTTTATTATTAGAATTTGCAATATTAACATCAACCTGTATAAATCTCATTTGGTATTTTGGAATTATACTCAATTTAAGTTGTTTGTATTATCCACATTCCGTCATTATCCTTGCCTTAACGCATTAATACCCGCAACTTTTTCATTGAAGAAAGGTCTCGTTATATTGTTCGTTGACTCACCGACAAAATCTCTGACATTTGTTTGGAAGTTATTGTCGGTGACTCTTTTATCTGATTAAGTATTTTATGCTGACGTTCAGTGAGTTTTGTCTCCGTCATTTTTAGTCATGTAGATACAATTATGGTTTCTTTAGTTGAACATGTCGGGTATATTCCCTTTGGGTAGTAATACATCAAAAATTTTTTTCATCATATAATTCCATCATTGAATTATAAGATATCAACTCTCCGGGTTGCATTTTAATGCGATATATTTGTATCCATTTTTCCCCTAAAGGAATATATGTCGAAAGATTTAGTTTAAGACACATATTGCCGTTCTTTGTACCGAAATACACTTTCTCTACTTTATAATAGCCGTCAATGTCTCCGCTAACCATAGGCAAGAAATACCTAATATCCATTACATTGATAGATGTCGGTATCTTTTCCATCGTATAGACCTTTGCAATATGGTTGTAATAGTCCGCATAATCCACATCTGTTTTCCGGACCAAACCTGTTAGGATGTCCTTAATCTCTGGTTTCTGCAATTTATCCAACGTTCCGACACCATAAATATTATCAACATGAAAGTCTGCTTCAAGTTCAAATGGTTCACTTACATGAAAATGGGTTTGCAAAACGTTCAACAGCTCTTTATTCTGTATCTTTTCCTTTTCAATTGCCTTGCTTTTTACGTTAAGAGACGCCCATAGGTTATTTTCTTCACCTTTCATCAATGCCAGAATAAGATAGTTCTTATCTGATTTCGGGCGATATAACTTACCGTTCAGTTGTTGGAAGTTATCTTGAATAAATTGATAACAATCCATACCAATACGAGGATAGATAATATGGAAAGTATATAGGCTATTTAGAGTCGCTTGTATTCTGCTTCTGAATTCCTTACGGACATATTCTCTCCATACGGTTTGCTTGCTCTTATTGTCACGTCCATATAGCGATACAATATAAAGGAAGTTCACATCATAATGGCACAACAAAAGGGTATCACGGTCAAACAAGCGATTCTCAAACTGACGGTTCAACTGAACTCCACCTTCTTGCGTTTTCAATTCCCTATCATCAAAAGACAAGAATTTTGCACCATCATCCCGCCTGCTTGGTATTCTTGCACTTATAAAGAAGTTAGGTATAGGATTGTAACCCTCTGTCAATTCATCTCGTAATTGTGGTTGCTCTCCTTTGTTTTCTTTATCCAAGAACAAATTCATGTTCCATTGTATTACATTACGAGCATAAGTATATTGTTTATATATGGACTTATCTCCAAGACGAACATTTCCGTTTGAAGAACGCTTGTAATATTTGCTGTCACCAATATAGTAAGTAAGTTCAGCAGGCAAATCTGACTGTTCGATTAGTCCTTGCCATATAAACATGTGGTCAACCAGCTTTCCGTCCCTTTGGGCAGTAAGTTCTTTGGGCAAGTCTTTCTTGTCGTTGCCTCCAATTAAAGAGTCAATCATCACTTCAAAGATATGGTCGAAATCTTTGGCAAGAAGAAAATCTTCCGCCAGCCTATTTATCGAAATCTTATACTCCCTGTCAAAGAAAGCATAGCACAAATTCCATATCCTTAAAGCCTTATCAGAGAAATATTTATATTTTATCTGCTTTAGCCGTCGGCATCCTAAGTTCTTTTTTATATACGTCTTCCTTAGTTTATCAGGGTTGATAAGCGGGTATTGGATATTTATTTCAAAAGAAAAGCCATGAGCATCGCGTATATAGTTCAATATTGAAAAATAGATGACAAGCAGTTCCTCATCAAAATTCACCATCTTTTTCCTGTTAACAGGATTAATATAAATAGGTGTTCCATTCTGTATAATGGCTTGCGAGGATGTGATTGTCTTGTTCCAGTTTATTTTATTATATCCAGAATGCACGTTCTTGGCAATAAATGTGAAATAGTCTTGATTGTTTCTGTTGAAATCTCTAAGTGCTATAATCACATCAAACAATGTATTATGCTTTTGCTTCCGTCCCATGCTTTCAGCCTGATACTCTTTACTTTCAAGTATATTGTCATTATGAGTCTGCTTATATACACTGATTGTTCTATATATCCATATTGAAAGTGTTGAAAGAAACTCCTTATATTCTTTGCAACCATCTTCGGTAAACTTTGATTTTACATTATCCGATTCAAAGTCTATTATTTCTTGCGGAGAAGCACCAAATATCGTATCATCGCCACTTTCCTCATTATGTTCTCCCGTCAGCACCACCTTAGGCAAAAAGAAAACAACATCTCTTGCTGCTTTGCTATAACAATACCCTACATACTCAAAAGCATGTCTATATTCCTTCACAGGAACAGACACAACATCTTTGAGCACATCTCTTACCGTCAGATTGTCTCTAACGGTATCATCAAGATTGTATGGGTATCCTTCAATGAATAGCAGCATAATGTCATTCCGGTTGGTTTCCTACAGCATCATCTTCACTTGCATCTTCTACATTATCTCCTATTTTGCCAATACGAAGATAGTCCATCATTGCAGCAAGTTTCTGTTTGCTTTCATCGCCATACAAATCAGAAAAAGATATATCATCAGTGTCACTGGTTTTGAATATATCACCCTCACCGTCTTTGCAAACATCATTCCAAAGATAGAACAAGATTTTGTTTAACAACATCTTCTCCGTGATTATCCCATCGGAAGGATTCACAAAATAATCGCCAAGCATCTTATCTTCAGAACTTGTAGCATCAAATATTCTCTTGTTTATTTCCTTTTGGAATGATATCCAAGAATACTTCTCGCCTTGAACATCAATCACCCAATCCGTATTTTTATACTTAATAGACTCGTATTCCCAATCCCAACGACGCTTAAACGCTGAATCAATAGGGAACAGCGATTGGTCACTTGTGTTCATTGTAGCATATATGTAAAAATTCGATGGCAGACAAAGTTCACCCTCTTTTATTCCATCACTATCCTTACCAAGTTCTTCTTCCAAAAATGCTCTCAAATCGGCATCTGCTTTTATTGTATATTCTGATATACCTTTATCGTCTCTGTCAAGAAGTTGAAACAAATCACCAAATATCTGGGCACAGTTTCCTCTATTTATTTCTTCTATTATCAGATATACATTTTCTTCTGGTTTCTTATAGGCTTGAATATAAGCATTAAGGAATGACTGAGAGATAAAATTGTATACAATGCGAGATTCTTTTGAATTATCCAATAATTCTTCTCCAACAGCAATTCCTTTATCAAATTCAACTGTATAATTGTCTGACATTCCACATGCTAATAAAATGTCTTTTTTCTCTGCAAAAGTTAGTCGCTTCAATGATTTCAAATATTTAGCTCCAAATTTTTGTGGAGAATATGTTACACCTTGTTTCTTAAATTCTGTCAGTTTGCTTATTAATACATCTTTTTCATAAAATTGTTCCGTTGGCTTTTCCATTGTAGGTTTATATGCGCCAACAAATGTAGAATAATCACTATCAGGATGAAATGTTGTCCTAAATATGTTATTCTTTGGAACGTCTATTAATTGCTTCTTTATTTTATAAGATTTTCCTGTTCCTGGAGCACCATAATAAATTATTTGGCGAGGATAGTCTATATTGTTTATCTCCATTGGCCTATAATTGTTTGAAGGATAATAATTATCAATATCATCTTTTAATATTAACAGACATTTTACACTATCCATTCCAGCATAAAGCGTTTGTACGAACGGTGCTCTAGACAACTCACCTGCACGGGCAGTAACACTATATGGACTTGAAAATGAAATTGTTTTATTATTAATTCCAAATATAGATATTATCTCATCATACCATGGCTCTCTCTTATCTGTCGTTTCATCGTATACAATATCTATTTGCGTCGTATTAAACCAATGTGAGACTATTTCTTTATTCAAATGAAACTCTTCACAAAACAGACTTAATAATTGCAAATGTGATGGTTGTTCTTGGAAGCCTCTAAACTTATACATAAATATAATTAATGAATCACTAGTGTCCACTAAAAAAAATTAAGACTCAGTTGAGTTACGGATTGAAAG
>JAUNIZ010000217.1 GCA_030523165.1 Prevotellaceae bacterium | reverse complement strand
AGCCACTAAAAAGCGGCTTTTGATATAGGGTACGTCAAAATTGGATGCTAACTGACGTGAGCTATTAAAACTAACAGACTTAGGATGTTGATTCTACATAATTCTAAATTAGATAATTATTGTTATGGATATTTATTATAAGCCACAAGATATTAAAGGCTTGAATACAAAGCAGAAGCCAAATAGAAGCTCTGTTTTGCCTGAAAAGAAAGAAAGCTCGCATGAAAAGTATCGTGCTGCTGTTGAACTTTATTCAAACACAGATATGCCTTTAAAAGATATAGCGGAGAAATGTGGAGTAAGCTATGGTGCTCTAGGAATTTACCTTAGACGACATTGGCGCGAACTTGTTCTACGCCGTCATAAGATAACAGCAGAAGGCGTTGACCCAAAGTCAATAAAAATAATACACTCAGGTCAGCAAAGTCCGACAGCGCATGAGAAATACAAGAATGCAATATTGGCATGTGATTCATTAAAATATATTTCCCTGAACATTTCACAGATTGCAAGAATGTATAATCTAAATGGCACAGCATTGGCTAACTTCATGAGAATACATTATGAAGATATTCTTGTCAATAGGGAAAAGATGCGCGAGAAACTCGGTTATAGCGAAAATGTGAAAAGAGGTGCTAGAAAAGAATGTCTGGAACAATATGCGAAAGCTATTGATTTGTATAAATCAACAAATATAACATTGCCGGAAATAGCCAAGATGCTGAATATATCGGAGAGTGGACTCTCGCAGCATCTTAGGTTCTATCATAAAGATGTTTTGGCTTTGAAAAGAAATGACCGTTTACACGCCCAGCATGAAAGGAAGAAATCAAAAGGAGCATTAACCGGTAATGGTAGAAGGAATGAGCCAAGACCTGATACAGAGCAGAAATATGCTAAAGCATTAGCCTTATATAGAGACACGTCAATGACCATGAAGGATATAATAATAAAAACAGGAGTACCAAAGGAAGGGTTCCGTTATTATCTCCATAAATGGCATAGAGAGTTGGTTCTGGAACATTCTGGCATAACAGAGAATATCAGTGATGATGCAGATTTAAGAAAAGAACGAAAAAAGATGAAAGCTACAGCTGCAAAATATGCTGACGCTATAGAATGTTTGAAAAGCCATCAATACTCTGTAGCAAAGGTTTCGCACATGTTTGGACTAAACGCAGAGGTATTTCGTCAATATCTACATAAGCATGAACCGGAAATAGCAAGACAAACAGGAATGACATGTAACGCAGAAGGAAAAACAACTCTTTACAGAAGTCAGGAAAAATATAAGGAAGCAATACATCTATATGAAACAACGTCAGAAAGCCTTAGGACTATTTCCGAAAAGCTATCCCTTAAATATATAAGCCTATATGGTTATATAAGAAGAAATTATCCTAAACTTGCAACAAAGCATTTAGAGCATGTAGAAAAAGAAAGAAATAATGTTTCTGAATTATTTGATAATAAATAAATATAATATGATACTGAACAAAATCAAGAATACAAGAATACCATTTATTATGGTAATGTTTATCTGTATATTATCGTCATGCGGTTCTGCTACAAAAGTCGTATATCTACAGGACATACAACCTAATATAACTGTAGCGTTACAAGAAGCCCAGGATATAAAGTTACGTTCAGGGGACAAGTTGAATATCATTGTCCATAGCCGAGACCAGGAACTGGTACAAATGTTCAATCTGGTAAACAATACCAATGGAGGTTCTGGCGCAAACGGCAATTATTCATTGTACACGATTGACAATACAGGCAAAATAGATATGCCTATCCTAGGATTGATGACCGTTGAAGGTCTAACACGCATAGAGTTGGCAAATATGATAAAATACAAGCTCCTTGCAGGAAATCTTGTGCGTGACCCTATCGTTACCGTCGAATATGCTAATCTTGGATATTCAGTACTAGGCGAAGTAAACAATCCAGGTAGAAAGGAAATAGAGCGTGATAGAGTTACTTTACTTGAAGCTCTAGCAGAAGCAGGTGATTTGACAATACAAGGACGACGTGACAACATACTCGTTCTTCGTACAGAAGAAGGAAAGCAGACACCTTATCGAATTGACTTGACTCAGACGAACAGTGTTTATTCATCACCTGTATATTATTTGCAACAGAATGATATGATATATGTCGAGCCTAATGATGTTCGTGCGAACCAGTCTACCCTTAATGCAAACACAACCCGCACGCCTTCATTCTGGATATCGTCAGCATCTTTCATCATGACATTAATTCTTTTTCTTACTAACTAAACGTTGAACAATGGAAAGAACAAATAACAATAACAACAATACACGAACAAATAAAACGCAGACGAATGGAATGGTTCGTTTGCGCGATATCTTTTTTCTCTGTCTCAACCATTGGAGATGGTTTACATTGTCACTGATTGTTACAATGGGGTGTGCTGCGATGTATTTGCTTGTTACCCCTCGAACATATACATGTAAGACCTCGATATTGATTAAGTCTGATGAAAAAAACAATGGAGCAGATGAACAGTTGAAAGAATTAGGCATTAATCAGACTTCGTCGAATATGACAAATGAGATATTGTCATTGAATACATTAAACATTGCATCTGAAATAGTTAATAGATTAGATTTGGATGTAGATTATTTCCATGATGCAATATTTCATAAAGAGATTGTATATGGATTGGACTTGCCTGTCCTTGTGAGATTTGAGAATTTGAATGATAATGAAACTGTATCTTTGACGTTGGAACTTTCTTCCAATGGAAAAGCCACTATAACTGATATGGTTCGTAATGGCAATATGATTGATGGGGTATTGACATTAAAGTTAGGAGATACGGTAAAGACTCCATTAGGGAAAATTAGCGTACAGCCATCACCATATTATAAGAAAGGTGTAACAGATAACTTACATGTTGTACGTTCTAACATTAATTCTGTTATCGGATCAGTTCGTGGACGTATATCTGCCGAACTCAGAGACAAGAATTCAACTATTATTGATATTAAATATAAAGATGTGTCTGTTGCACGTGCAGAAGATGTTCTTAACACGCTAGTTTCTGTCTACAATGAAAATTGGATTAAAGACCGTAATAGAATAACCGTCAGTACAAATGACTTTATAAAAGAGCGCCTAAGCGTAATAGAAAGAGAACTAGGCAGCGTAGACCAAGATATATCAACATATAAATCAGAACACCTTGTTCCTGACGTACAGCAAGTAAGCGGTATGGCAATGTCTCAAGCTGCAGAAACAGAGCAGCAAACACGTGCATTGGATAACCAGTTGTATATGGCACGCTACATAAGAAACTATCTTACAGATGGCAGGCACGAAAACCAGTTATTGCCGGCGAACTCAGGAATAAACAATCCTAGTATAGAACAGCAGATAAGCGAATACAACGAGATACTGTTAAAGCGCAATAAACACCTTGCCATTTCTTCTGCACAAAATCCATTGGTGATGGATTTGGATCAGAACCTGTCAACAATGCGCCGTACTATAATACATTCATTGGATAATGAATTGACGATGTTGAAGACCCAACACCGCACTGTACAGTCAAGCCACAGTCAGGCGACAGCTAAGATTGCAGCTAATCCTAAACAAGCAAAATACCTGCTTTCTGTAGAACGTCAGCAAAAAGTAAAAGAATCCTTATACCTCTTTTTATTGCAAAAGCGTGAAGAGAATGAACTTTCACAGGCCTTTACTGCTTATAATACAAGTCTTATCGAAGAGCCACACGAAGGAGCAGAACCTGCAGAGCCTATTAAAAGCAATATAATGTTAATGGCATTCGCAATAGGTCTTGCTTTGCCTGGCATGATACTTTTCGTGCGTGAAAATATGAATACTGCAGTACGAGGGAGAAAAGATCTGGAACAGTTGAATGTTCCGTTTGTAGGAGAGTTGCCTTTACTTAATCAAGGCAAAAAAGAAGCAAAGAAAAACAAGCACAGTTCGCCAAAGATATTAGTCGTAGAGAAAAGTGTTAATGTAATGAATGAAGCCTTCCGTGTTGTCAGGACAAACTTGGAGTTTGTTCTTGGATTTGACGGAAAACATCACGTCATTATGTTGACGTCAATAAACCCTGGAAGCGGAAAAACCTTTATAACAGCTAACCTATCAGCATCGTTGGGAATAAAAGGTAAAAAGGTAATAGCAATAGATCTTGATTTACGTAGAGGGTCTTTGTCTCACTATATAGAAAAAACAAAATACGGAATATCAAATTATCTGAGTGGTCAATGCCCTAACTACCAAGACTTGATCGTCACTCATGACTCCATAGACATATTGCCTTGTGGTACAATACCGCCAAATCCGACAGAGCTTCTGTTTTCTTCACGTTTTAAGACTCTTATAGAGGAACTTCGTGAACAATATGATTATGTCTTTATCGATTGTCCTCCAGTCGAGATTGTGGCAGATGCATCAATTATAAACAGATATGTAGACTTGACGCTATTTGTAATACGTGCCCAGGTGCTTGACCGTGCGTTTTTACCGGATATAGAACGCTGGTATAACGAAAAGAAATTTACGAATCTATCTATAATTCTAAACTGTACTACAGACTCATTCAGTCATTATGGTTATCACAAATATGGATACCATTATGGATACAAGTATGGTTATGGACATAAAGGATAGTATTCGTTTATTCCCAATTATATTCTTATGTGGCTATCATTTGTAATTCCTCTGTACAATTGCGAGAAATATATACTCACGTGCCTTGACAGTATATTGAATCAGGGGTTAGACAATGATGAATATGAAGTAATTGTTGTTAATGACGGCTCAACAGATGATGGTGTGTCTATAGTAAACGATTATTGCAAACGATATAAGAACTTCCGTCTAGTAAACAAGGAGAACGGTGGAGTTGCCTCTGCACGTAATCGAGGAATAGAAGAAGCGAGGGGCGAGTATATTCATTTTATGGATGCTGATGACAGACTCCTTCCTGAAGGGATGAAGACTTTACGTGACACCGTTTTAAGAGACAATCCTCATGTTGATATGGTAACGTTTTGGGCTCATACAGTAGACCGTTATTATGATAGTAATAAATGGGAACACATTCTACCATTCAAGACTCTTTATAAAGGTTCTTTTGGGGAATACGGTAACAAGTATGGATTTGGCTGGAGTTCATGTCTTCGTATAATTTTACGAGATTTCTTAATTAGACATAATATCCGCTTCAAAAATTACAATATAGGCGAGGATGTGCAATTTATGATGGATGTATTTACTGTAACAACAGCTACGATAATAGCAACAAATCTTAATATTTACCGATATTGTGTAAGGGATGGCAGTGCTTTGACAAGTGTTGACAATCTGCATATTAAGAAAATTTTGCACGGCTATATTGGACTATTCAAGAATATCCGTATAATGGAACTTAGTTCTCCTTACCGTAAGGATATATTTGAGA
>JAUNIZ010000216.1 GCA_030523165.1 Prevotellaceae bacterium | reverse complement strand
ATAACTGAACTAACTGAACCAACTGAACCGTTTAGCAGAATAGTTTTAAACTGTAACACTAAATTTGCGTCGAAAGGAAACGAAGAGTATATAGTTATTTAAGAGACGCTAAAAAAAGAATCTAAATCATTTATAAATATCATAAAGCATACAAATTTCTTTAGTATAAAATAAACATACGTTTATAACAATTTTTGACCATAATGGATATTTTTTTGTCTATTATTACGTATCTGTATAGCAAAAACATATATTTACGATACATTATGCCATATTTTTAGATAATTTTGCACCCGAAAGAATAAAATTAACAAAAAAAAATGAAAAGAACACTTACACTAACACTCGTGACTTTAGTTGTAACGACCGCTCTTGCAAATACATCTTTGCGATATAACAGAAGCGAGTCACAAAGGCAAGCCACAACAGAAACAACCGGTTCTGACATTTCAGAAGCAGTTAAAGGTAAAAGAATGCCTAAGATTTTGCAGAACAATGATGTAAATGCAAAACCAGCAATCAAGAAAACTAAATCAGAAACGAAAACTTCTGGTATTAAGAAAACTTCCAAGAAGAGCGATGTAACGACAAATGGCGCTACATACACCTTGTATGGAAAATCCATGTTCAATGATGAAGGCGACAATGTATTCGGACAAGGAGGATATGATGTCAAATACAGCGTTTATCTGAATTTCAATGAACAGAATGGAGAAGTGGGAATTAACAACTTGATCAATTTAGGTACAAATTCATCAGATTTTAACGCACAATATGATGACGCTAACAATCTTATAACAATCAATTCTCCGAAAGAATTGACAGATAAAGCCGACTACACAATAATAGGTACTTACAATGGCTATGACGAATATCTGATGGCTGTAAAACCATACGGTATAGGCTATGTAGAAGAAATAGAAGATCTGAAGATGGAAGTATCAGATAATAAGACAAGAATTCTTCCTCAGTCAGGCATGGCAGCTGTAGATTTCTATTCAAATTCCAACTACGTCAGAGGATACACTGATATTATATATGATGCTGTATTGTTCAAGAACATGACTGGTATAAAACTTATGAGTGACAGCAGCAACATCCATTTTGACAGAACTTATTCAAATCTATCATATACAAAAAGTTTTTCTATATATAATATCGGTACAGAATCAACCGATTATATAGTTTCTTGCGAAGGAGACGGATTTAGCATTGATACTCCAACAGGAATGCTGTCAAGCGGAGACAAAAAAGAAATAACGGTAACATTCACTCCAACAAGCACAGGAGAGTTTACTGGAAAAATTACTGTATCTTCAGAAGGTGATGATATAACTATCAACTTGTATGCAACATGCAACGCTAACCCAGAATATTCTTCTATAGTAAAAGAGGGAGATTTCAACTTTGGTGTTACAGGTTCATATCCTTGGATAATTGACACAGAAAAGACAGGTTCTCCTGTGGCAATATCATCAAATACAGATATGGAAAATACAACCTCTGTTCTTTATGCTACATGCTCAATTCCAGAGCACACAAAGGGAACTTTATCATGGAAAGGCTACTATTCTCCATATTTCTACAGTTCTGACGAGTTCATAATATATGCAAATGGGGTAAACATATATGAAGCCAATATACATTCTGGCGACATATCCGACGAAGTAGTATTGCCTGCAGGAGAATATACTATAGAGTTCACTTACGATAAAGGTCCTAAGATAGAAGGTATGTTTACTCCAGGAGAAGACTATACTTATATTTATGACCTTTCACTTGTATGCGAAGATATAGACGCCAATAAAGCGACATTGTCAACACAAGAGATAGACTTCTCAAAAATGTTCATAGAAGACAATGTAAGCAAGGAAGCAACCGTTTCATTCAAAAACGAAGGCTACGAAGATCTTTATGTAAAAGAAATATCTGGAACCAATGGCTTCAGCGGAATTGTTCCAGACTGGAAAATCGGAACATTCGAGTCAGGAGACGTAACGATAACGTTCACAACTGACGAAGCTGGCGAATACGAAGGCAACGTGGTAATATCTACATCGGCAGGAGATTTTACAATAGCATGCCATGCTACAGTGATACAAATGCCAGATTTCACAAAGATAGTGAAAAACGGAGAATTCTCATTCGACACAGATGCTGACTATCCGTTTATCGTTGAAGGCAACACTGCATACAACAGCACGTCAAAAGTAATTGACGAAGACATGACATTGGCTTCATTTACAGCTACATTCACTGTACCTGAAGGAACATACGGTGCACTCACATGGAACGGAACAAACAGTGCTTCACCGCTTGAATATTACGGATTCGGCGATGGTGGTATAATTGAAATCGATGGCGGTACAGATTACGTTTACTATGACGGAGAATCTGATGCAAGCTATACAACTTTCTCTCCATCAGCAGTAAATCTCTCACCAGGCGAACATGACATCACGTTCTACTACATGCAATTAGGCGACGGCACATATAGCGGAGATGACCGTCTCACTATTTCTGACCTCTCGCTTGTATGTGAGGCTCTGCCTGAGACGTCTGTTAAAGTATGGGGTTCAGACAATGTTACTTTCTCTGAACTGGCTGTTACCAAGGCTGCATCAACAACAGTTAATCTTGCAAACATGGGCAGCGAGAACATAAAAGTGCTATCTGTAAACGGAGAAGGAGCTTTCTCTGGAACTGCTGACTATGACGCATTATACCGTACTTTTGAGGAAATACCAATAACAATATACTTTATTCCTGAAACAAGCGGCACAATGACTGGCACAGTAACTGTGGAAACAACAGCGGGAACAGTAACAATAAATTGCACAGGTGAAGGAACACAGCAAGAAAACGTGCTTCTCACTGAAGACTTTGAAGACAGCATGATTCTCTGGGACTACTATGACGAAGACGGCGATGGATACTCATGGTTGAGAACAAGGCAAGAAAACAATCCTTATGCACATCAGGGTAGCTGTGCTGGAATATCATATTCTATTAGAATGGATGGCTTGACAACACCGGTTGATGACTATCTCGTTTCTCCTGAATTTACAGTTCCAGAAGAAGGAGCCACACTCAGTTACTATGTAAGACTTTACACACCAGAGCTTGCTGACAATTATTATATCTTGGCAGGCAACGGAACAGACCTATCTTCATATACAACAGTAGTATCAGAAACTGTTCAGGATCTTTCAGACTATGTATTGAAAGAAGTCAGCTTAAATGAATTTGCAGGCAAGACAATCAGCATCGCATTCCGCCACAACACAGAATCTGCAGAAAACGTGCTGCTTATAGACGACATTCTTGTAAAGGCAAATACAAGTTCTGACATTGACAACATAGTGTCTGATAACAAGAAAATCGAAAGAATTGAATACTACACACTCTCAGGCATGCGCATAAGCAAACCTGCCCAGGGCCTGTATATCGTGAAAAAAGTCTATACTGACGAGAGCAGCACTTCTAAGAAAACATTTGTAAAATAGCATATTGAGATGAGAATATCTAAAATAATTATTTCCTTTGTCATGGCATTATCGTTGACAACAGCCATGGCACAGGAAGACGGTCAGATGATTGTGAGCTATTGTGACGGCGAGGTTGCCTCGTCGAGCACAATAGGCTCAACGGGCGAACGCTGGATAGAAGCAGCTACTTATGTCCCAGCACAGGAGTTGTCCGAATATGTCAACCTTAAGGTTGCTGGTATAAACGCAGGTCTTGCGTCACGAATTAATGTTGACACACTTGTAGTATGGGTTCGCAAGAATCTTACTGACAACAATATATTTGAGACTACAATCTATAAAGGTGGTGACCCTGATATTCTGAAAGGATGGAATTCTCTTTCAGGAACGCCATGTTCTCTTGATACAGAAAACGGCATATACATAGGCTATTCCATAAAGCAGAAGGGCACATGTTACGCCGTTTCCGCTGTAGGGGAAGACCGTGAAGGCGGTCTATTTGTAAATATGGATGGAAACTGGCAAGACAGAAGCGCTGAAGGGCTAGGAACGTTAAGTGTGGAAATGATAATCCAAGCAGATAATCTTCCTACATACGACCTATCGATTGAAACTGCCGAGATACCAGAACGCGTTAAGATTTCGTCTTCAATGCCTGTTGGCATTTACGTCAAGAACAAAGCTTCAAAAACAATTACAGGTTTTGATGTCGCATGCGAAATAGAAGGTTTGCCTGCCATAACGAAGCATGTAGAGCAGACATTCAAGCCAAACGACATACAGTTGGTGTCTTTAGACTTTGACGTAACAACAGAAAACAAGGCAAGCAACGTGCCTGTAACCATAAGCATAGCTAACCTAAATGAAGGTGAAGACATCAATCCTGAAAACAATTCCATCACAGAAACGGTAAACATTGTAAAATATGATTTTGTGCGTAGTGTGTTGATGGAAGAATTTACGACAGAAAGCTGCAGTTTCTGTCCAACAGCAGCAAGCGACCTGCATACCGTGCTGAGTGAAGACAAGTATTCTTCAAATGTACTGGTCATTGCCCATCATTCAGGCTACGGCACAGACTGGCTTACAACACCTGCTGACAGAAGTTATCTTTGGTTCTATGACAATAACGGCACTTATGCTCCAGCTTTCATGTACGACAGATATGCTTTCGGAAACAATACACCCGTTACAAGTGGCACTTCTGGAACAGATGTCATAAAAGAATTTCTTGACGCGCGAATAGCTGAGCCAACTCACATAGCCTTATTCCCGACAGCGGTATATGATGAAACGACATCAAAGATAAAAGTAAATGTAACGGGTGGCCGTGATGAGATTGAAGAAGACCTTCGTATAACCGTTTGTGCCGTAGAAGACAACATAACGGCTAAAAACCAAAACAATGGTGGAAGCAATTTCATACATCAGCATGTATTAAGAAGCTACAATGAGATATGGGGCGATGAGATAACATGGGATGAAAATGATGATTTTGAATACAATTGTGAAATTGATTATAGCAATGAATGGAAAAAAGAGGATACCAAGGTAATAGTTTTCATCTCTGCCTACAATCAGTCTGACAACACAAAATGTGCTGTCAACAATGCTGCACAAGCTGACATTGTATGGGAATCTACAGGAATATCAATGCCTGAAGCCACAGACTCCAGCGTTGTTTTTGAAACTTTATACGATTTGGAAGGGCGTGTAGTGTCTACTCCTTCAAAGGGTCAGTTATACCTTAAGAGAACCGTGTATAACAATGGCACAAGCAAGACTATCAAATTAATAGCTAAATAATCATTCATTAAAGATTCATCCATGAAGAAATCTGTTGCATGGATGAATCTTTTTTTATTTATAACCCATCTGACTCTTTAACCATAACAGCTATAAAAGTAAAGCTTGTATTTTAAACTGTAACCGGTTTATGTGCGAATGAAAACACTATATTATTAAATTATCCTGTATGTTAAATA
>JAUNIZ010000215.1 GCA_030523165.1 Prevotellaceae bacterium | reverse complement strand
TTGCTCAGGCACTTATAAATAATGTTAAACTATAGTGTTGCGGAATTAAGGGTATCTTTGCACCCGTAAGTTACTAACAGTAAATATTTAAACAAAATGAAAGCATTTGTATTTCCCGGTCAGGGAGCACAGTTTGTAGGTATGGGTAAAGACCTGTACGAAAGTAATTCTTTGGCAAAAGAACTTTTTGAGAAAGCCAATGACATTCTTGGCTACAGAATAACGGACATCATGTTTAACGGAACTGATGATGAACTGAAGCAGACAAAGGTAACACAGCCTGCAGTTTTCCTTCATAGCGTAATCAGCGCATTGTGCATGGGTGACGATTTCAAGCCAGCTATGGTAGCAGGACACTCACTAGGAGAGTTCTCTGCTCTTGTTGCAGCAGGTGCATTGAGCTTTGAAGATGGCCTTAAGCTGGTTTATGCCCGTGCAATGGCTATGCAGAAAGCATGCGACATGGCTCCTTCTACAATGGCTGCTATCGTTGGTCTGCCAGATGAAAGGGTAGAAGAAATATGCGCTGAAGTAAACACAGCTGACAGCGTTGTTGTTCCTGCAAACTACAATTGCCCAGGTCAACTTGTAATATCAGGCAACATCGAAGCTATCAATGACGCTTGCGAGAAACTGAAGGCAGCAGGTGCAAAGCGTGCATTGCCATTGAAAGTAGGTGGCGCTTTCCACTCTCCGCTTATGCAGCCAGCTAAAGACGAACTTCAGGCAGCTATTGAGAAGACTGACATCGTTGCTCCAAAGTGTCCTGTATATCAGAATGTAGACGGTAAGCCACATACTGATGCAGCAGAAATCAAGACAAATCTTATCGCACAGCTTACAAGCAGTGTACGTTGGACATCATGTGTTCAGAATATGATTGCCGACGGTGCAGACGATTTCACAGAGTGCGGTCCTGGCAAGGCATTGCAGGGAATGATAGGCAGAATAGACAAGACTGTTTCTGCTCACGGCATTAACTAATATTAGCGGCTTTACGCCAAATCATATTTGACAGGTTGATGATAGCGTCATTGTTATTCATCAACTTGTCAATTCTTAGTAATATAATACTATTTTATGAACAAGATTATTATCTATCAGGTATTTACACGTCTTTTTGGAAACCGTCTCCTTACTAACAAAGAGAGCGGAATATTGGCAGAGAACGGCAGCGGAAAGATGAATTTCTTTGACGACGGCATACTTTCGCGTATCGGGAAGATGGGCATTACGCATGTTTGGTATACAGGTGTTATTCGTCATGCTACAAAGACAGACTATTCTCGTTTTGGTATTCCAACGCAGCATCCAGCCGTTGTTAAAGGCAATGCAGGCTCGCCTTACGCCATAACCGACTATTATGATATTGACCCGGATTTGGCTGAAGATGTAGAAAACAGAATGGGGGAGTTTGAAAGTCTTGTAGAAAGAACTCACAATGCCAACCTGAAAATGATAATAGACTTTGTTCCTAATCATGTTGCACGTCAATATAAATCTATCGCAAAGCCAGACAACGTGGTTGACTTAGGCGAGAATGACGATGTAAACATGGGCTTTTCTCCAAAGAATAATTTCTACTATTGCACAAATAGGCCTTTTATCCCTTATTTTGACCTTTATTCAGGAAAGAAAGATGCGTATAAAGAATATCCTGCCAAGGCTACGGGAAATGATTGTTTCTGCAATTGTCCAGGCTTGAACGACTGGTTCGAGACCGTAAAACTGAACTATGGCGTTGACTATTGTGACGCTGGAGGCCGTTCTGTTCACTTCGACCCGATACCCGATACATGGAGAAAGATGACAGACATTATTCTGTTTTGGGCAAGAAAAGGTGTCGACGGCTTCAGATGCGATATGGCAGAGATGGTTCCGTCAGAATTCTGGGCATGGGCTATCAGCCGTGTTAAGTCAGAATTCCCGAATATAGTATTCATCGGCGAGGTGTATAATCCGTCGCTTTATCGCACATATATAGCTTCGGGCTTTGATTATCTCTATGACAAGGTAGGCATGTATGACTGCATGAAAGGCGTTATCAGGAACGAACGCCCTGCTTCTGACATTACGGGACAATGGCAGGCTGTTGATGACATTCGTGACCATATACTTTATTTTCTTGAGAATCATGATGAGCAGCGTATAGCAAGCGATTTCTTTGCAGGCAATGCTGTAAAGGCAATACCTGCTTTGGTGGTGAACGTATTGATGCAGTCTAATCCGTTTATGTTATATGCCGGTCAGGAATATGGTGAACGTGGCATGGACAAGGAAGGCTATAGCGGTAGAGACGGGCGAACAACGATATTTGACTATTGGACAGTAGAAACCCTATATAACGGCTATATAAACAAGAGAAGACTGACAACAGAACAAAAGAATCTGTTCAAGATATATTCAAAGGTTCTGAACATTGCCAATAAAGAGATTGCTGTAAGCGAAGGGCAATTCTTCGACTTGATGTATGCAAATGCAGACAATGCGTCGTTTGACAGCTATCATCTATATACATTTATTCGCAAGTCAGGCAAGAATATATTGTTTGTTGTAGCCAATTTCTCTGGCAACGAGGCAACATGCTCTGTAAATATTCCAAAGCATGCCTTTGAATTCCTTGCGTTAGACGAAAAGACATATTCGGCTACAGATTTGCTTGCCAATGAGAAGACAAAGCTTGCGCTAAAGGCAGACGAGCCTGTTGAAGTGACAATCGCACCAAACAGTGCAAAAATCTATAAACTTGGAAGATAACAACTATTGTTCTTAATACTCAATACACATGGAAGAAGAGTTTCAACTGAACGCACATAACAAGGAAGAGTTTCCGCCAGCCCACACAGCAGAGCATCTTTTGAACCAGACAATGATAAGGATGTTTGGATGCGAACGCTCTTCAAACGCGCATATCGAGCGCAAGAAAAGCAAGATAAGCTATATTCTTGACCATAAGCCTACGCGCCAGGAAGAAAAGGAAATAGAGCGCAGAATGAACGAACTGATTGACGAAGACATGCCCGTAAGGTTTGAATTTGTCGACAGGAACAATATTCCTGAAGGCGTTGTATTGGACAAATTGCCTGAAGACGCGTCGGAAACGATACGTCTTGTATATATTGGCGATTATGACGTTTGTCCCTGTATAGGAAAACATGTGCGTTCAACGTCACAGATAGGGTGCTTTGAAATGCTTGGAACAAACTGGGACGAGATGAAACGCTCGTTCCGAATACGTTTCAAGATTGTGCAATAGGAAATAGGATAGGGGTAAACAAAAAAGAGGAACACCATAAAACGTGATGTTCCTCTTTTTTTATTTTGTCTCAATTTCCTCTTTCATGTCGATGAACTGTTTCTTACTGTCATAAAATTCGTATTGTAAGAATGACATCTTCTGAGAAGGAATTACATGTACTCCCATTCCGTATTTAAGTTGCCATTTCCTCTTTTGGCTTATAAAGCCTTTGGTAATGTATGCTGCAACAAAGGGGTGTACGTGCAGATAGAATGTCTTGACGCCAATCTTGTTGACCAGTCTGTCAATTTTCCTCTCTAATTGGTCTACAAACAATATGCTTGACTTGATCTTTCCTGTACCGAAACAAGTAGGGCATGTTTCT
The DNA here is from genome assembly GCA_030523165.1 of Prevotellaceae bacterium. Taxonomy (GTDB): domain Bacteria; phylum Bacteroidota; class Bacteroidia; order Bacteroidales; family Bacteroidaceae; genus Prevotella. The sequence goes on along the minus strand of JAUNIZ010000215.1, from coordinate 1,854 downwards.
TCAACATTGACATCCATTGCAGGTCGGACTCTCTGTCTTGTTATTTGCATCAGTCCGAATTTGCTTAGCGGCAATATATTGTGACGTGCACGATCTTTCTGCATGTTCTTGCACATACGTTCATAGAGCATCTGCCTGTCTTCTGCCAGGTTCATGTCTATGAAGTCTACCACTATGATACCACCCATATCCCTCAGTCGTAACTGGCGTGCCAGCTCGTCGGCAGCTCCTAGGTTAACGTCAAGGGCATTAGCTTCTTGTCCGTTGGCAGAGCGTGTTCTGTTGCCGCTGTTCACGTCAACCACATGCAAGGCTTCCGTATGCTCAATGATGAGATAAGCACCATGTTTGTAGTTCACAATCTTGCCGAAGCTCGATTTAATCTGCTTTGTAACGTTAAAGTTGTCAAAGATAGGCACGTTGCCAGAGTACATCTTCACTATGCCAGCCTTTTCAGGGGCAATAAGTGTGACATAGTGTTTCACTTCCTTGTAAACCTCCTCGTCGTTGATGAATATGTTTTCATACGAAGGGTTGAACAAGTCTCTCAGCAAAGCCACGACTCTGCTGGTTTCTTCATAAACCAGTTGAGGGCGCTTGTCTGTTTTCTGTACTTTAGTAACGGCATCCTCCCAACGCTTCAAGAGGAGTTTAAGTTCGGAATCGAGTTCAGCAACTCTTTTGCCTTCGGCTACTGTTCTTACTATAACGCCGAAGTTCTTAGGCTTAATACTGTTAATGAGCTGCTTAAGACGTGCTCTTTCCTCGCCGCTTTTGATTTTTGAAGAGACAGATACTTTATCGTTGAATGGTATAAGGACCAAGTAGCGTCCTGCGAAACTTAACTCACCTGTCAGTCTGGGACCTTTGGTCGAAATGGGTTCTTTTACAATCTGTACCATCACTTCCTGTCCGACTTTCAGCGTATTCTGTATACTGCCGTCTTTTTTCAGATCAGGCAAGCGTGATGCTTTTGAGAATGGATAAAGCTTTCTTCTGTCGCTTTGTACCTGTTTCAGGTATTTTTCGTAAGAGTCAAATTGGCTTCCTAAGTCAAGATAATGCAGAAAGGCGTCGCGTTCGTATCCTACATCTACAAAGCAGGCATTAAGCCCGGGCATGAGTTTCTTCACTTTAGCCATGTAGATATTTCCAACAGAGAAAGACGCAGAGCGTTGCTCGGTTTGGTATTCTACCAGGTTTTTGTCTTCCAGCAGCGCAATTGAGATTTCTTTCTGTTGGACATCAATTACTACTTCGCTGGTCATTTCCAATAAATTGAACTTAGTTTTTTCATAGTGAAGGGCATGCAGGTGACAACTGATATTGAATCACTCGCATGTCCTTCATGTTGAACAGAACTATTCAACAAGCAAATTCTTACTTGCTCTTATGTCTGTTCTTTCTTAATCTTTTCTTACGCTTGTGTGTAGCCATCTTGTGGCCCTTTTTCTTTTTACCGCTTGGCATAGCTTAAAATTTTAATTGTTTAATATAATGTTTAAATAAAAATCTTTCCTTGTAATTGATTAGCCTTTCATTTTCTCAACAAAGCTCTTTGCAGGCTTAAAGCTTGGGAAATCGTGTGCTTCAATTACGATAGTCGTGTTCTTTGAGATGTTGCGTGCGGTTTTCTCTGCTCTGTGCTTTACGATAAAGCTTCCGAAACCACGCAGGTATACGTTTTCTTTGTTTTCAAGCAAGCTTGTTTTAATAACTTCCATGAAAGCTTCTACTGTTGCTGAAACATCCTTTTTTGCGATGCCAGTTGACTCAACAATGTTCTCAATAATATCTGCTTTTGTCATTTCTTTATATAAATTATTTTACTGTTCTCTATTTACTTTCAATTTT
>JAUNIZ010000214.1 GCA_030523165.1 Prevotellaceae bacterium | reverse complement strand
GGTAAAAGGAATATCAATGCTGAATTTGCTGTTCTTTTTGAAACAGTTCTCCCTGATCTAAAGGCTCAGGATTGGCTTAATCATCAGGCAGAATACGACATTTATATTACCAGGGAGGCTGATGGAGTGAAGAGACAAGGAAAGTTGATAGATACATGGAATTCCATTAATGAACATGTTAATGTTGCTTTTTTAAAAAAGAAATTGCGTTTAAGTGATAATTTAGAGGAAGCAATAGATTCCATTTATACTTCGCTTAAGATATCGGATGTTAAAGAATTAGATGTAAGGAGGAATAATGTATTAGGGTATTTCCGAAAATCAGAATCTTCTTCAACAGATCCAAGAAATCTACTAACTTGGCTATGCTTAGTTCGAACTCAGAGTCAAAATGCAGAATTGTCAATCAGAAAGTTTGATAAGAGGTGCATAAATACTTTAGTTCAAGAGTTAAATGGAATCTTCTTTGAAAATGATAATACGATAGAAAGGACACGAAAAATACTTAATGATTATGGTATTAAGTTCTTTACAATTGAGAAGCTAGAGAAGATGCCTGTAGATGGTCTTTCTTTTTGGTCTGGATCACATCCGACCATCGTTCTAACAGCAAGATTCAATAGAATTGATAATTTTGCATTTACATTGTTTCATGAGTTAGGTCATTTATACCTTCATTTAAATAAAGATGATGAGAACGAGTTCTTAGACGATATCAAGACTGCGAATAAACATGTCTCAGGTAAAGAAAAAGAAGCTAATGAATTTGCATCAAAATCAATTTGGGGTAATCATGATTATCTTGAATTATTTAATCGAATATCAATACCGTTTGCAGCAGGCCCTTATCTTCAGAAAGTTTCTTCGATCCTACATATTAATATGGGCATCATGGCTGGTCAATATCAACATTATTGCGATCAGTATCATAAGAGCAAATCACCTTATGCTATATGTCGGAAATTTATAGAACCAATAAAATAGATTTTATTATAATTAGTAATAAACAGATGAAGTTATCCATTGATGATATTTTCGTCTATTTGTTATTTTGCCTTTCTTAAAGGTTTAAAGAATAATTCCATATTGATAGTGTTTTGTGCTATAACTAAAGTAAATAATGTATTGGATGGTGTCTGTCTCGGACAGGATTGGTGTTCAGAAAAAGACCAATAATAAAAACTGTGAACGATGAGCTGAAGAACATCACACAAGTGGTACACTCAAGGCACGGATGCTTTGACAACTTCATTGTGAATATGCTCGGAGCCATTGCTGCTCATTGCATATTTCCTCAAAAGCTGTGCTTCAATGTGCAAAAGACGATTGAAGCACAGCTTGCCTTTTTAGATTCATCGAACTCACATTATTTTAATATCCAATTTTTGTCAATTCAGCTTGATTGTCCATACGATGTGCATGACATTCATAGTCTCGGCTCAGTGAGTCGAAGATTGATGCGACATCTGGGTATTTGTAGCGTGTCTTGTCTGCATATTCCTTGTATTTCTCACTTCGTGTCCTTTCAATTAATCCTCCATCGTAGGGCAGACGTGAGGTCATACCACGATTGTTAAAGAACTGGCATCGAAAAGAACTTAGGATTGATTTGTCACGACCATGTTCGCTATATTTTTCCAATAGTTTACAGAGAACATCTTGTGGGTAGTCTTCTCTGTCAGGAATGTTACCTAATAATTGACCTAACATTATCTTTGCAGCACGAAAATACTTCTTTCTTTTTGCAAGAGACATAAATTCATCGGAATATTTTATCAAAGCATCTTCATCTAATGTCCTGTTTTTTGTCAATCCTGGGCAACTATTTACATGGCCTTGGATAAAACGCAATGAAAGAATCCCGAGGTTTATCTCTGAATCAGAATAAATCTTATCGTCAGAATCTTCATCTCCACGGTATGCATATGATATTAGTTCTAACAAAATTTTGGGTTCTGTGTAAATAGAATGAAACAGGCGAAAATCAGAATCCAGATGGAAAATTTCGTTAAGTAAAAGTTCTAAGCCAACGATTTGTTCATCTTTGACATTTGGATTTTTATCAAGATATTCCAGTATTTCTTCTGCATCATGCCTGTACTGCTCAAATTCTGGTGTTTTAATATTATTCAGCCATCCTTGCAAGGCATTAAAAGCTGGTGTTACAGGAATATCCGTTCCTCCATAATTAACATGGCATAGCAATGATAATACATCACCATACCTACCCACTTTAAGCAGTTGCTCTGCCATTATGTCCAGCGTATCGTCTGAATAGCCCCAAACAGATACGGTCTTCCAATAATTTCCCTTGGCTTCTTCAGGTAGAGTTTCGACAAATCTTGTCAATTCTTCATTTATTCCGATGCTAATAAGAATGTCATTCCGATTATTGTATTTTCTCACCACTTTCCAATAGCGTTCCTTGTTTGTGTTGTATAAGGAGACAAAGAATCCAGATAAAAGTTTATTGTCAAATCCTCCGTTTACAACAAATTCAACCATTTGGTATGTTGTCTTGAATTTTGCAAATACAAGACCAGTTTGATATTTGTCCTCAGATTTCTCGGCAATCTTTCTTAAGCCATCGAATCCTATCTGCCTGAATAGTTCTTTCACGGCAGCAACTCTGAAGCTCAACCGTTTTTCTCTCTTCTTATGTTTATCATCCTCTCTCCGATGCAGTTCATGTACAGGCAAGAAAGTCTTGAATTTCCATAGGTTAGCCTCAATAATATCATCTGGCGATATGGTTTCTAAGAGATTTCTTAGCCAGTTCATCTCATCATCACCTATATGCCAATCTGAATCACGGGCTTTTTCAAAATGAAATATATCTTCTCTTATTTTGTCACAGAACATATTTTTACCTTTAAGAAAATCTATATTTGATGAAATCTCATCTTGGACTTCTTTCCTAAGATAAGCAGGCAGGTCTGTGGCAGTCGCTGTTTCCAACATGCATTCAATGGCAGCATCATCGCTATAATCACAATTTTGTGTCAACAGCCTCACTGCAGCAGTCAATGCTGTCAAAAGTTCATCCTTTGTCACAGGTTTAACGTTTTCTCCGAAATATCTCCACCGCATTATACGCCCATTTATAATTTGCGATTGACATCTGTAGTTCACTAAATATCTGCAAAGTTTGAAAACAACAGGTCTAAACTCTTCTGTCATGGATTCAAGTACCGTAAAACGTTGTTCTATAGTTGCTTTCGTTTTAGGCATCCAGAGACAATATATATTGCACAACGACTCAAAAGGGTTTCCTTTATACCCGTCTTTTTCCCCTATAGACGTGAGTTCAAACAGAATTCGGCTAATTCTGGAAAGATTCTCTGCAGACCAGGCCAAGTCTTCCAGTGCAGATAAAACATATACATAGTGCGAGCTATTACCAAACAAGGAGGTATGCTCAAAATTGATTCGGAACATCTCACGGATGACAGAATTACCGCTCATAACATCTTCTTCAATCTTCTGAATAAAAACCTGAGGCGAAGCTTCTGCCAAGAGAGATATCAGATTAGGTTTGCAATAACCAAACCACCATTCTAAAGTATTTATGTTTAATATTGCTCTAACCTTTTCGTCAACCCACGGAGTCAGTTTAGCATTTTTGTTACCTCGAAGAGCCAATAATACCAACGTCAAGAATAACCCTTCTTTAGCATAATAGCTATACTTTGTATTATTTTTTTGCCAGAATAAGGAATCAGCCGTGGCAGCTTTTTTGTCATCAGGATCGAAATCATTTGCGACTTTGTCAATAATGGCTGAGAGGTTATCCAAATCTTGGGTTGTGATATAATCTATTGTATAATTTATAGCATCAAATGGAGATATAACATACCATAGACTATCAATAAGTCCCAAAGGACTCTCGTTGCCTTTAGCAAAAGCCTGAATAAGATTTTGGAATTGGCAATATTTCATCTCTGAAAGTTCCTCAATCAGTTTTTTGTCCCCTTCCAGATTGTTCAGCCAACGTCCCATCAAAAAAGCTGGAAGCAATTTGAAGATAAATTCAGGCTTCGCCCAATCAGGGTTATTACGATCAAAACCAAGTTTTCTTCTCAAGATAGCTGTGCTTCGCCCTGTATCAGTACAAAGCTGTCTTGCTTGCGTTTCATTAAATCCGCTTTCTTTTAAAGCATTAATAAAATCGTCAGGCTCTGGTGTCCGTAGAGTTATAGACAGTCCACTTTTACTAATTGTTGATGGATGTGTAACATAAACTAGGCAATTCCCATTTGTATTAATGTTTTTATCATCTCCACCAGAGATTATAACCATATTGGAACATTTTGAAGCCAATAAGCCTGTTGTTTCATTGTCTTTTGCAATAAGTACTCTGTTTTTAAGGCTGTTATCATCGCATTGTAATATAGCAGCCACTACAAATGCGAGTGATTCTTCTACAGAATGAGAACAAACATCTATCGCTATATAATTATTTGTTTCCTTTAAAAATTCTTTTACAGATTCCTCACGTCCTCCAATAGCAACACTATAACAAAGTTGTTGTCCTTTGTCGTTGGTTGACCATTGACGCCAATATGATTCTATGCTCTGAATCTTCTCCCAATGAGAGATGTTAAGTTTTTCTGCCAGCCATAAAGTAACTGAAGGATGATAAGACAACCAATCCTCCAATTCTACGGCTGTTATTACCTTAACATTTTTCCACTCTTTCAGTTTGTTTTTGTTTGTTTCCCAAGATGGAGCTTTAGACCATTCACGAGGTGTGATGAAAACGAAAGTACATTCTTTTTTCTCAAATCCTAATGAGTCATTTGTACGTTTTGTATAATCATCATTAGCTTTTTCAGTCACATTCTCATCCGTCCCCATTTCGATAAGACATGTACCATATGGCAGATAAGTGTCATGGTCTTCAGAAATAACAATGCCATCCCATCCGACAGAATGAGTGCTTTCTTCGGTCGGTATGTAAACCTTTGAAAGATGCAGCTTTGTTGCATGCACCAATCGGCGTATTAATTCAGGAAGCAACCCACGGGCTTCCAACGTGTTTGCCCATCGTTTGAGGTCATTGGCTTTAATGAGTTTCATTCTGCTTTAAATTCATTATATATAAGATTGCATTTATGTAACGCAAAAGTATAAAAATAAAATAATTGCCACAAAATATCACAATATTTTTGTGAGTCAAGCAAAAAAAATATTGTGAATCCTCAACTCGTTAACTACGAATCCAGATTTGAGACCTTTTGGATATAAATCATCATGTATAGCAGAATGCAAAGTCAAAGATATGTGTGTGAATAAAAAATATTTCTAGCATGAAATGTAATACGCCAACTTACTCATCAATTAAAATTCATGAACCCTCACAAAATTGAATTGCATATCAAAAAATAGTAGGAAAGTGACACAACTATCAATATTTACTCTATAAGTGAAATAATGTGAAGTTCAATACATATATTATCTAACCACATTTTCTTCCATTTTTTTCAATAACT
>JAUNIZ010000213.1 GCA_030523165.1 Prevotellaceae bacterium | reverse complement strand
GGAAAACTTTGCTGCAAGTAATCGTATCGATTCTTACGGCTGTGGCGACAACGTTAGGCGTAACCTCTTGTCTGTAGACGAAATCTTTTGCCTTTAAGTTTGGGCACTGTATGGTAATTATGTTTTTGGCTTGACCGTCGGTTCATAGCTTGAACTGACGGTCATTGTTAAAGCGGAAGACAATTTTAAAAGTCTATTGTCTGGAATCAGTTGACCTAAAAACCGTCTCAAATCTCAAATCTCAATTAAATTCTGGATACCCTACCGTCACCGGAGGTGGCGAACTTCTGTAACCGCCATGCGAGCGTAGCGTGGCTTGCGGATAAATAAAGGGATGTGAGCAATAACTCAGGTCTCCAAAGGAGGCCAACTATCGGAACGATATATAACCGCAGGCGATAACCTGCAGAGACCGCGAATATATAACCGCAGGTCTATGACCTGACGGGTAAAAAGTTCGCCACCCTTCGGGGACGAAGTGGAGACATTAGCATAATATCCGAAGGTCACGCTTCGCTCACCATCGGTTATAGAAAGTTGGCTTACCCTATGGTCGCCGATCATCGGCTGTCATAGGTTAGGTCAGTATCTGCCGATAATTCGCCCCTTTCAGGGACGTTGTTTTGATGTGAGCTTAATATCCTACGGTTACGCTATGCTCACCGTAGGTTATGGAGATTCGCCACCTTCGGTGACGTTAGAAAAAACGTAAACAAATGAAGAAACACAAACGCATGCAAGCTAAGTGTTGCCTGCATGCGTTTTTATGTTTAGTCTCTTTGAGACTAAAGTCTGTTTGTCATCTTGAAACGATGGCTTATTTGTATTATTTGATAATCTTTGTGGCTTTCTGTGTTCCGTCTGAAAGGGTATCGACTTTGATTACAATGCCTTTATAAGAGTCATTTACACGTGAGCCAGAGAGATTATAATATACAGAATTGATGGCATTGCTGTTGTCAGAGCTTATATTGCTGATGCCTGTTGTAGAACCTGCAGCAACACCGAAGCCACCCATAGCGTTGGCAGCACGTACCTTATAATCACTAACGTTGCCTTCAGTAACGATGTAGCTTGTAGAACTTGTCATCTCAACGAAAGTGTCACCATTGAATATTGCGTATGCCATTGCACCGTCAACAGCTTCCCAACTTAGAGTGTTGTCAGTAACAGTGATAGTACCCATGCTCTTCTGTGCAGCTTCTTCATCTGGTGACCATGTTGTAAATACATTGTCGAGAGTATAGGTTGCTGCTTCATCAGCAGTAAGGATTGTCTCCATCTGGTTGTTGCCTGTGCTGTGTGTGAATGTAAGAATGTTAGATTCAGGAGAAACAACATTGCCGTTCTCGTCAACAGAGTTGTATTCAACAAACTTGTCGGCAGCTACATTCATACCAGATGTGGTGAAGCGTGTTGAAGTAATCTCATTAGGCTGGAGTAGGGTAGTGTTGAGATAAGCCAGACGTGGTTTGCCTCCCCAAGCGCGACCGAAGTTGAAGTTCTGTGCATAGTTGTCAACAGTACAGCTTTCCATTACATAGCCCCATGTGCTGCCGTCAGTATAAGGCGCAGCGATAGTACAACCGCCAGAGCCGTCAGCAGAACGTTGCTCTACAACAAACTTACACCTATTATAATATACGTCGCCACCACCGCAGAGGAAGTCTACCGTACCGTGGATCTCACTGTCTTCCCAATAGAACTTTCCGCTGTTGTTGTTGCTGTAATATGTATCCTGATAAGAGAGCATACGCACATTCTTGCAGATTGTCTTTGTTCCCTTGTCCTGTAGACATACTGCACGACCTGCAGAGCCTGAGTTATAGTAGTCGAGAGCATTCTGCAAAGTAAGGTCTTGGAAGTAAGTTGCTGTACCTGTTACATACAATGTAGCTGTAGTGCCGATACCTTCAACAGAAATATCAGGAGCGTTCTTGATGATAGTTCCTTCCATGCTCTGACCGATAATAGAGATGTTGCTTCTTGATACAGGTGTGAGCACGTCTTCGCCAAGGTCGTATGTTCCATCAGGCAAGAATATGTACTGGCGGTCAGAACCTGATGCAGCGTTAACCAGTTCGAGTGTAGTGAGGAAATGATTGACGTCGCCTGCGTTTACAACGTAGTAGCCCTGTTCGTTCTTCTGTACAGGATTGTCTTCAACATTTGCAATGACAATTCTGTGCAAATAAGACGTTCCGTTTACAGTGAGGGTTATTGTTCCAGCAGCGCCTGTGTATTCCATTGAAACTACCTGACCGTCTTTTCCTGTAGGGAATGTTGCGGTATAGGTATTACCAGCCTCGTCGGTAAGTGTTGCAACTTTGCCTGCACTGTACTGGCAAGCGGTAATCATGATATAAGCATGACCGCCAACAAGAAGGTCGATTGCACTGCTCTGGTTCATCATCCAACCGTGAGAAGAGTTATAGAATGATGCATTAGTTGCATTGAATGCCTCATGGTCTTCATCGTAGAAATATTTGTCTGTGAGGTTGAATGTGTAGCGTGCAGAACCGTTTGCTGTTTCGATGTCAGTAGCTACCGCATAGAAATAAGTGTCAGCTGTAATGGTTTCTTCTTCAGTAAACTTGCGACCACCGTCTTCTTCTTCAAACCAACCGCGGAATTTCTTGCCGTCAGCTACGGTTACATTGCTTTCTGTATAAGCGAAAGTGCCTACAGCAGCGTCCTTCTCAACAGCCTGTGTGCCGATTGTTGTGCCGTCTGTATTTACGTAAGTTACCGTATAGTCCGGCTTATATGTGATTGTAAGCAGATAAGTTGATGTTACTTCATTTGCTGTTATAAGGATAGTAGCAACAGTCTCGGTGTCTGCGCCAGAACCCGTAGTGGTATATGTAACGCTTGTTATCTCACCGTTGCTTGCAGTTACGTCAGTAAGAGGATTTTCCGCAGAGATAATGCTTTCTGATTTAGACACTTCGATAGCGCCAGCCATGTTGCCGTCATTGTCTTCGCTGAAGATATCTTCTGCATTATAAGTAACACCATTGGCAGTGAATGTTCCTAATGAAGGGAATGCTGACATGTCCACGTTGCCATAGATGTCAAGTTCAAAGAGATATGCGTTCTGTGCTGAATTAAGGTTAGTGAACTTAAGCTGGCAGTTAGTTCTGTTGATGCTTACCGTAACATCTGTACCTGTAGCAGTGCTTGCTACAGAACTGCTGACAGAAACCCAATCTTCATCGCCGTCACCCTTTGCCCATAGCTGCCAACCACGGTTGCTGCCTGTAGCGCCATGCAGGAAGTGAACCTTTGTGATAGATGCGAGTGCTGTAGTCTCTACGTATGGGTCAGAACTCTTTGCAGCCATAAGCATACCGCCTTCCCAGTCAGGGAACTTGCTGGTGTTGAAGTTGCTTGCGCCAATCTGTGTATTATATACGCTGAATGTCAAGTCTTCATGACTGTATTTTGTTGCCCAAGGAACAGTAGTGACAGTTGTCTTTGCACTTGTCTCATAGGCTCCCCATTCACTGAAATCAGTAGTATAAAGGAGCTTTTCTTCCACTGTACTGGAATTATCCTCTGCTCTTGATATGCAAGCAGCGAGGAGCAATAGGCACATTATGCCTAACTTCTTAAGTACTTGTTGCTTCATTTTAAATAGATTAGTATAAATAATAAATTTAGGTTTCTTTTATAGATATAGGCTTTTAATTCTGCAAATGTACATAAAATATCAGAAACACGAATCATTATCTGCTGCTTTTTTTATCAAATAATTATTTAAATAGTCATAAATGACAGATTGTTGCTTATGTAAATGAATGAAAGGCAATATTGTTATTGGGTGCTGCGCATATACATATTTCTGTATATTTATGCAAATAATCATGCCTTCAAAAACCGAAAATTATCTCGTTAACGCGCTGAGAAGGGCACTTTTTTGAAATAAAAATATCGAGGACGCAAATAACGCATAAAAACGTGTGCATAATTAAAATTCTTGTTTACAGATACTTACGGCTGTTTTAAAGTAATATGTGCATAAAATAAGTGTATATAACAGGCGATAACATGCCAAAACTGTGTTGTTTTTAGGTTGGAAACAACACAGTTGCGACTAAAAAATAGGTATATTTTTGAGGAAAATGTACCCAATTTTTGCCAATTACCCATACATTTTCTGAAATTACCCTATAGGTTATCGAAAATGACCCCATTTTTTAGACTTTGTTTTTCTATTTCACGATTTTTCTTTGTCATGATTTCAGAAAAACAAAGACTGTATATTTATGCAGAAAAGTGAATATTTATACGGTTTATATATGTAAAAAGCCGGACTGAAAAGCCCGGCTTTCTTATGTAAAACAGTTGTCAGAATTTATTTATTGATAAACTTCTTTCCGTTCTGAATCAAGATACCCTTGGTGTCTTTGCTTACACGCTGACCTGCGAGGTTGTAGATAGGAGCGTTAGAGTTAACAGTTTCTTCTTCTGTAGTTATATTGTTGATGCCTGTTGTTCCATTTATAGAATAAATATAGTTTCCACTATTGATTTCGTAAGTAGTTCCATAAAGAGTCAAAGTTCCATAAACAATAACCTCATCACCGACTTCTATCTGATCTTCAGATGTGAATTTTGCTCCATCAAGATAATATCCACGATAAACCATCAGCTGACCATCTGTGGAACCTGCAGTATCATTGATGTAATAGCTGGCATTGCCGTAACTTGTGCTGACTTCGCTGATTTCTGTAATGTAGCCCTTTACGTAAACGGCTGTAGATAATCCTTCACCAGCATCAATTAATTCTTTAGCTTTAGCAATGGTATAGGCTGTTTCAGGAGTGTTTGTTATGTCTACGATTTCTGGTGCACCTTCATAATAAGCTACTTTAGATACTTGTATTATACCATTTGAAGAACCTTGTGCACAATCGAAAACAACTTTGTAGTAGCATCCAGCTGTAGGGTTAGTAACCTGTAATACTAAATCGCTTGCTTCAATTGTTGTAGCATTGACTGTTTCTGTAATGTTAGTGAAACTTGCGTCAGTAGCAACTTGAAGGTAAATAGAATTGACGTAATCTGCAGTAACCTTATCAATAGTTACAACAACATTTGATATTGCCTTGTCTATAGCGAATGTTGTTGAAATGGCTGCAACTGATTCGAAGTTTTTGCTGCCGCATTTGATGTATGTCCAATTCTTCCAGTTGTTGTTGTTGAAATTTTCAATACTCCAAGAGTCACTGCCAATTGTAGCAGTCCATGTTTTGTTGTATGCACTTACAGTATTGTTTTCACTGTTTTCATCAGGAAAAGACAATGTTTTGTATGCCTCATCTGCAAATGTGACATTTGAAAGTAGTGCTAAAATAGCAACTAAAGAAAAGCGTAAAAATTTTTTCATAAATGTAAGTTTTAAATGAATAAATTATTTTATTTATATTTAGATGTCCAACACTTTAAATGGATAAAAATGCAGAAATTATATTACCTTGTATAATCCTTTGCAAATATAGCGCATTT
>JAUNIZ010000011.1 GCA_030523165.1 Prevotellaceae bacterium | reverse complement strand
CGAAACTGTCGAAACTGTCGTTCCGTCGTTAGATGCAATCATTAATCACTCCTATAGATTTGTAAAGATATTTTTATATCGCAAAAACGATTATATTTTCTATTCCACATAGCATCATCACGCAAAACATAGTTTTCCATTGAGGATAAATATGTTTTCCACGCGCGAAAGCATAGGTTAATTCATAATTTAGAATTCATAATTATCTTCCGCTTCGCGCGATGACCGTTTGTTCATAATTATAAATTATAAAATATCTATATTTTAGCAAAATATAAAATATCTCATATTATTAACACATTTTTACTACTTAGCGGCTTTAAAATTTGGCGGTATAAAATATTCTTTGTATCTTTGCAAAGAGCAGACGAGGACAAGCAGACAAAAACAAAGCAACGCACGTCAGAAGGCCAATGACGAGCGAAACCGATGACAATCAATCAATAGGAATTTTCCACGATTCCGTAGCACGGGTATCTTTTGCCGTAATGAAGGTAGCCGGACAACAGGCATAAGTTTGTATTTTTGCAGCAGAATAAAATACAAATACGATTGATTATGAACAAGTGTTTTTATGCCTTAAGCATGTTTGTAGGGCTATGCCTTACATCAAGCGCCTGCTCGTCGGGCAGTTCTACAGCAGTAGACATCGACACAGACGAATCTGACAAGACATCAGAGCCTGACACTATAGCGTCGGATTCTGCCTCTAACGCCCATCGCTATCTGGTTGTCTATTTCTCTTGCACGAACACCACAAAGGGCGTTGCAGAGCAGATTGCAGACATAGTAGGGTGCGACACATACAGAATAGAGCCGAAGGAAGCCTACACGTCAGACGACTTGGACTACAACAATTCCTCTTCGCGGGCAAACAGGGAGCAGAACGACCCTACGTCACGCCCTGAGATAGCCAACGCGCCTGAAAGTCTGGCAGACTATGACGGCATATTCCTCGGCTATCCTATATGGTGGGGCAACGCTCCGAGGATAATATCAACGTTCCTTGAGAGCTATGACTTCAGCGGAAAGACAATCATACCGTTCTGCACATCACATTCAAGCGGCATAGGGTCAAGCGATGACAACCTGCATAGCCTTGCACCACAAGCGTCATGGGCAGAAGGCAGACGATTTAGCGGAAGCACAAGCGCAGAGGATATAGCGGAATGGATAGAAAGTCTTGGAATAGACTTCTCAAGCAACGCAAGCGCAAGCGTAGGCTCCTTCAACCTCGGAGCAGGCACAAACGGCAATGCCCCTGTAATTCGCCTCAATAGCGGCTACGACATGCCTATAATAGGACTGGGCACATATAGCCTTCTGGGCGACGTTTGCGTAAGTTCAGTGAAGTCTGCCCTTCAACAGGGATTCCGTAAGATAGACACCGCCTACATGTACCACAACGAGGAGAGCGTGGGCGAAGGCATTCGCCAGTCGGGTGTTCCGCGCGAAGAAGTATTCGTATGCACGAAACTATACCCTAACCAGTATGACGATGCCGAAAACGCCATAGACATGGCTCTCGAAAAGCTTGGACTTGAATATATAGACCTCATGCTGCTTCATCACCCTGGAACAAACGACGTGGAAGCATACAAGGCAATGGAAAGGGCTGTGGCTGAAGGAAAGATTCGCTCGTTGGGAGTATCAAACTATTACGTTGACGAGATGACGGAATTTCTGCCTCAGGTAACCATAAAGCCTGCTTTGGTTCAGAACGAGATACACCCTTATTATCAGGAGAACGACGTAATACCTTACATGCACGAGCAGGGCATAGCCGTAGAGGCATGGTATCCGCTTGGAGGTAGGGGCTACACATCAAAATTGCTTAACAACCCGGTGATAAGCGCGATAGCCGAGGCACACGGCAAGTCATCGGCTCAGGTCATTCTCAGATGGGACTTGCAGAAAGGAGTGGTAGTGATTCCAGGTTCCAGCAACCCCGACCACATGAAGGAAAACATCTCTCTGTTCGACTTTGAACTGACCGACGAAGAAATGGAAAGAATCAATGCGCTCGACAGGAACGAGAAACACGACTGGTATTAAGAGACGGCTTGCAAGACAATACCTTACTCAGAAACAAGCAATCACAAGAGTTTATCACGACTGAACATAATAGCATAATTATGGACAAAGGCAACAGCATTACACGCCGTGAAGCGCTGAAAAAGATTGGAGCGGTAGCCGTAGGAGCAGCGATAGGCTCAAGCGCAATGGCTGCAATAGATAGCGTAAATACAAAAAGCAAGGACAATAACAGGAACAAGATGAAGGCACTGGCTATTAACGGAAGCTCACGCATGAGAGGAAATACGGCAGACATGCTCGACATAGTGTTGAAAGAGCTTGAAAAGGAAGGGTTTGAAACCGAACAGATAGAACTTGCGGGCAACGTGATAGAGCCGTGCAAGGCGTGTTTCGCATGTCAGGGCAAGGGAAACTGCGTGTTCGGCAACGACAAGTTTCAGGAGATTTTCACCAAGATGAAAGAAGCAGACGCCATAATACTTGGCTCGCCCACCTATTCGGCTGACGTGTCGTCAACGCTGAAAGCGGTGATAGAAAGGGCGAGCGTAGTCTCTGACGTCAATCCGGGGCTATTCCGTCACAAGGTGGGAGGCGCGGTAGCCGTTGCGCGACGAGGTGGAGCGAT
Source organism: Prevotellaceae bacterium (assembly GCA_030523165.1). Taxonomy (GTDB): domain Bacteria; phylum Bacteroidota; class Bacteroidia; order Bacteroidales; family Bacteroidaceae; genus Prevotella. The sequence continues at coordinate 25,172 of JAUNIZ010000011.1, read as the reverse complement.
GAACGCCATAGACACCATCAACCACTTCTTTCTTAACAAGGAGATGTTCCTCGTAGGCTCTACCTACTGGAACATAGTCTACGGCCGTTTGCCGGGCGAAGCAGCCAAAGACGAAGAAGGCGTGGCAAACATGAAGAACCTTGGGCAGAACATGGCATGGCTGCTCAAGATTCTCAACAAACAATAAAACATGTTTAACCCAAATCCATTGTCAGATTTGGGTTAATTTTTATCAAGACAGATGTTTCAACACAAAAACCACTACATTAATATATAAAAAGCATAAGCACAAAACCTTTTTTTAATACTTACGCAACACCTTTACAACCAAAGCGTAACGCTATTGAAAAGCAGACAGGATACCTTTGCAAAAAATTTTTATCGTGAATTAATTTTTACAGAAATAAAATAAAAGATGAAAATCAGCAGACAAACAATCCTTATGCTTATGCTTTCTGGCTGCATATACGGCATTCCATTGAAAGCGGCAAACGAAAAGGTATCAGCTACTCCTGTTTCGGGAACCACAGGTATTTTTCAGGTAACAGGAAAAGTCACAGACATTAAAGGAGAAGCAATTATCGGCGCTACTATCGAAGTTGAAGGAACACAAGTCAGAACCGTAACTGACGTTGACGGAAACTTCTCGCTGAACAATATCAGCAGCGACGCAACCGTCAAGGTTTCCTATATCGGCTACAAGACGGAATCTGTAAAGGCTGCAAACAGCCTTCATATAATAATGAAAGACGACGAGAAACTTCTTGACGAAGTTGTTGTTGTAGGCTACGGCTATATGCAGCGCAAGGACATAACAAGCTCAATAACTACAATCAAGTCAAAAGACCTGAACGTAGGTGTCTACACAACACCTGCACAGATGCTTCAGGGAAAAGTTCCAGGACTTGTCGTTACTACCAGCAGCGACCCAAACAGGTCTTCATCAATAACCCTGCGCGGAGCATCAACCTTGCGTGAAGGTGAAGCAATGGAACCTTATTATATTGTTGACGGTGTTCCTGGCGTTGACCTTTCGCTTGTCGCACCTGACGACATAGAGAGCATCGACGTGCTTAGAGACGCTACTGCAACCGCCATCTACGGTTCAAAGGCTGCCAACGGCGTTATTATCATTACGACAAAGAAAGGCGCGGAAGGAACTGCACACGTAAGCTATAACGGATATGTGGCATTCGAGAAGGTAGCAAAGACTCTTGACATGGCTACCGCAGAAGACTTGCGCAACTATGCCAGCGCAAACAACTTTGAACTTGGCACCGACGAAGGAGCTGACACCGACTGGCAGAAGGAAGTGGAACGCACGGGCATCTCGCATAGCCACAACATAGCCGTTAGCGGAGGCAACACTAAATCAAACTATAACGTAAGCCTCAACTATATAGACCACCAGGGTATTATACGAGGCTCTGAGATGGAACGCTTCGGAGCAAGGGCATTGGCACAATCAAAAGTGCTAAAAGACCACCTTACACTATCGCTTGGCGTAAATGCCAGCCAGACTACAAGCGACGGTGTATGGGCAAGCGAAAGCGGTGCAAGCGTTACAGACGCAATGATATATTATTCACCTCTGCAGCCTGTACGAAACTCTGACGGCTCTTGGTTCAAGTCTACGTCAGCGTCACAATACTATAACCCTCTGTCAATGATTAACGAGGACACTCAGCAGACCGTATATAAGCGCATGCAGATGACCGGAAAGGCAGAGCTCAAGATTATAGAAGGACTGACATGGAGCGCTGACTACTCATACATGACCGACCAGCAGACAACAAGCATTTACCATTCTACAAATTCACAGATAGTGAACAGCAACGGCGAGGCAACACGCAACACCTACTTCAACAACAAGAAAGTGTTTGAAACCTATGTCAACTATCAGACAACTATAGCTGACCTTCACACTATCGGAGCTATGGTAGGTTACTCTTGGGAAGAGACAAATAGCAATGACGGATTCGGTGTAACCGTAAAGAACTTCTACAACGACGATGTGAAATTCTACAATCTGACATACGCTAACGAGATTGATGGAATCAACGGCGTTGAAAGCGGTGCTTTGTCTACATTACGAATGATTTCGCTTTATGGACGTCTGAACTATTCTTTCAACGGAAAATACAATCTGCAGGCAACATTACGACGCGACGGTTCTTCTGCCTTTGGAAAGAACAACAGATGGGCTACGTTCCCTTCTGTATCTGCAGCATGGAGACTAAGCGAAGAAAGCTTCATCAAGAATCTCAATGTCTTTGACGACTTGAAATTCCGCATCGGATATGGAGTAAGCGGTAACTCTCTTGGCTTTGACGCATATACCGCTATACGCACATACGGCGCTTCTGGATGGTTTACATATACCGATGCCAACGGCGTTACTTCTGACTATCATACAATAGCTGCTACTAACAACGCCAACCCTGACCTAAAATGGGAAAAGACAGGCATGTTCAACGTCGGAATTGACTTCGGTTTCTTCAACAACCGACTTACAGGTACTATAGAATACTACGACAAGCGCACTAGCGACCTTATCTATTCATACCCTGTATCTACAAACCGTTATCCATACGGAACAATGATTGCCAACGTGGGCGATATCAGCAACAAGGGTATTGAACTCACAATAAACGCTATTCCTGTACAGACTAAAGACTTCACATGGAATACGACACTCAATCTCTCACACAACAAGAATGTTGTAGAGAAACTTTCAAATGCAAAATACTCCGTTGACTATGTAAACATGGCAGAAGCTGAAATAGCAGGTAACTCTGGAGTATATGTACAAAGACTTATGGAAGGTTGCCCGATTGGACAGTTCTATACATACGAATGGGCTGGATATAACGAAAAGGGTATATCACAATTCTACGTGCATGACCCTGAAACTGGCGAGCGTACAGGCGAGACTACAACATCTCCACAAGAAACTGACCGCACAAAGACAGGTAGTGCCCAGCCAAAACTGACCTATGGATGGAACAATACGCTGACATACAAGAAATGGTCATTGAATCTCTTCTTCCAGGGCGTTACAGGAAACAAGATATTCAATGCTCTCCGCGCACAATATAATGCGATATCTCTCATATCCCAGGGCAAGAATGTTCTTAAGGAAGCTCTTACCGCACAGAAGTATGGCGACGTAAACGCACAGGCTCCTTCAGACCGATATATAGAAGACGGAAGCTATCTGCGCCTATCTACCATGACACTCACATATAACTTCGGAAAAATAAGCGATTGGGTAAGCAACCTTTCAGTTTATGCTACTTGCGACAACGTGTTCACTATCACAGGATATAAGGGTGCCGACCCTGAAGTTTCGCTCGGTGGTCTGACTCCTGGCATAGAATGGCGCAAGAACTATTATCCAAAAGCACGCACATTCATGCTTGGCATGAGAGTTAATTTCTAATTTAGAAACGAGTAAAAAGAAAAGTAGACAATGAAAACGAATATAAAGTTTATCTTTGCGGGAGCACTTTTGGCAATGACCGCAAGTTGTACAGACCTGGATGTAGACGTAAAGTCAAAGTATACCGAATATCCAGACTCAGAAATAGCTATAGAAGCCAAGATGGCTGACGTTTATTATGCGTTCCGCGGTCCTTTAGGCAATGCATATAACCGAATGCAGACACTTTCGTCTGATGAAGCTTCTGGCGTAAGCTTCGGAAACGGAGACTACTATAACGGAGGCGAGAGCAGCCACCCTACTCTCCACAATTTCAAGCCAGATGACAACTTTGGCCAGTATTGGAGTGACTTGGAAAGTGGAATTACAAAATGCAATCAGGTAATTACCGACTTGGGAGGTGACGAAGCTGACCCTTCAAGCATTGCTCCTGCACGCATAATGAGAGCATTCTATCATTTCATACTTATGGACAGCTATGGTGATGTGCCAATTCTTGACAGAATACCTGATGAAGACGAAGCTGTAGAGCGCCAGCCACGCAAGGATGTAGCAGAGTTTATTGAAAGCGAGATAACGGAATGCCTGCCATATCTTTCAGAAAGCAATGACGAATCAACTTACGGTAAGCCAAACAAATGGATGGCAGAAGCATTGCTTGTAAAGCTTTACATCAATTGGGGAGTATATACCTGTGGTGACGTTACTTCGTATGATGCATCTTCAACAAAGAATAGCAAGCTCGATGATTGCGTGAAATATTGTGATGAGATTATCAATAGCGGTATTTTTGACCTGAGCGATTCTTTCAGAAAGAAGTTCATGTATGACAACGGTGTTCAGATAAAGGATTTCATCTATGCAATGCCATTCGACAAATCAAATGCTACAGGCATGTATTATGGCAGATTCCGCGCATTCAGAAAGATGGATGACGGCACACCGACTGGATATTACGGTGGCAAGATGAACAAGTCTTGTGCTGGATGTGTACAGATGAACCCTGAGTTTTCTGACCTCTTCTGCCTTGAAGGCGACGAGCGCAACAAGGCTGTATTAGGAGGAAAGGTGTTTGTTCATGATGCCACAACAGGTGATGAGACAACGACACCTTACATGTACAAGGGAGAACAGCTTGAGTTCACAAGAACTATAACCTTGCTTGACCCAGACGATGAAACGCTTTGCGTCGGTGACGGTGACGGTTTCAGACAAGGTTATCGTTCAATAAAATTCTACGTTAACCCTACGGAATACTCTCAATATGACCGCAACCAAAGCAATGACGTGCCAATATTCCGCTATGCAGACATAATATTGACAAAGGCAGAAGCCATATTACGTGGCGCAACAGCTACAAACGGCGATACTCCACAATCATTGTTCAACCAGATTAGAAGCTATGTAAACGCTCCTCAATTAGACCATACCCCTTCACTCCAGGAACTTCTTGATGAAAGAGGAAGAGAGTTCTTTGATGAAAACTGGAGACGAAATGACATGATAAGATTCGGAACATTCGAGAATGAATATGGTTTCCACAAGAAGACTTTCACTTCCGCTCGTTTTGACAAGACATGCCGTATTCTTCCAGTTCCACAGACTGTACTTGACAAAAACACGAACTGGACACAAAATCCGGGATATTAAACTTTCTAAATTAATTTGTTCTTCCTCTGTCGGTATTGCATCTTTATGCCGACAGAGGTTATTTGATTTATGAGTATGACGAAACTATATTATGCCATAACCCTGCTTTTTCTTCTTTCAATGAAGATCATTCCTTCTTATGCAGGAAACAATGACAGTATAACATACGAGCAGATGGGTGGAATATATTATGCCTACCATTACGACAGCACCGCCACACGCACACCTGCGCCAGAAGGTTTCACTCCGTTTTATATCAGCCATTATAACAGGCATGGCTCTCGATGGTTGCCGGAAGACAAGCGTTACCAACTGGTATTGGAACAATTTGCAGACACAACAAATCTAACCGCTTTAGGAAAAGATGTCTTACAACGTTTGACAAAGATTTGGAAAAACGCAGAAGGAAGAGGCGGTGACCTGACTGCAGTAGGTGCAAAACAGCTTTCTGACATTGCTTCACGCATGTATATGGAATGGAACGATGTTTTTAAAGGAAATGCAGACGTGTCAGCACGTTCCAGTATTTCAGGCAGATGCATCATGAGCATGACAAATTTCCTTCTGAAACTCCAGGCTCTGAATCCTAATTTAAAGATAACGGCAGAAGCAAACCGTCGTTTCATGGATTACATCGCATACTCGTCTCCTGAAGAAGAGTCACTGATAGCAAGCGTTCCAAGGGAAATAAAGACTAGCCCCGACAGACTAATGAAGTCATTGTTCATACACCCTGAAAGAATACATAATCCAATGAATCTTCTTAGCGAACTCCACGCTATTGCTTCCGACATGCAGAACGTGCAGATTGGAGTCTCGTTATACGATATATTCACACCCGAAGAAATAAAGGCTGTGTATGACGCAAGCAATCTTAACATGTGGACATGCAATAGCCATAACCCAATAAGCAAAGGCATACCTGAACGCTCGGCAATATCACTATGGCGCAACATAGTAGAATCTGCCGATAGTGCCATTTCAAAAGGCAGCCCACAAGCGACATTGCGTTTTAGCCACGACACAAGTCTATACAGACTTTACACATTGCTTGGATTGCTCAATGATGAACGAAGAATGGACCGTATCATACCAATGGGTGCTAACTTCATAATGGTATTCTATCATAATGCGAAAAAACAAACACTTGTAAAATTCCTTATCAATGAACATGAAATAAAACTGCCTATCATAAGCAATACTGCTCCTTATTATGACTGGAACCAAGTGAAGGCTTACTACAATCATTGGCTATCGTCTGATAATGCTTTCATTAAAGCCATAGAATCAAATGGCAGCTTAACGGAAACGCCAAAAGAAAATGAAAAACTACGCATAGCTTTCATCTCTGACGCACATGTACAGGATATAGAGAAACATCCGGAACTGATTCGCTCAATGACTTCGGAAATTCATTCTACACGTCTATTCAATGAAAACATATTTGCATTTCGTGCAGCACTTGAAGATGTCAGGAAACGTGGAATAAAACTTGTTGTATTACCAGGTGATTTGACCGACAACGGACAACGCGTAAATCTGAATGCAGTGCGCTCTATATTAGATGAATACACAGAAAAATACGATATGAGATTCTTTGTCACTACAGGCAATCATGACCCTTCACGCCCCAATGGTGAAGAAACTGTTTCTGGTGACTTTATTTCTGAAAAAGGAGAACCTGTTAGAATGGCAAGCAGCAAAGGTATGTCTGACGACAAAGACATAGTGATTAATCCTTCTTTACATTGCTGTGGCTACAAAGATATAATGAAAATATATGACTCTTACGGAATGGCTCCACGCAAAGACTATATATTTTGGAGCACACCGTTTTCCAAATATAGCTATGATGAATATTCTTTCAAGACTGCAATAAAAGAAAGTTCTCCTGAATATAGGCACTACACTCTTTGTGATTCTATAACGGCTACTGATGCAACTTATCTCGTAGAGCCCGTAAAAGGCTTATGGCTGCTTGCTATTGACGGAAGTGTTTATTTGCCTAAATATATCAGAAACGGGAAACAAGAATATGAAGGGTCATCAACAGGATATAACAATACTCTGCGTTACAAGACATTTCTAATTCCTTGGATTCGCAAGATTGCTGATGAAGCGCATCAAAGAGGAAAAACGTTGATAGCTTTCTGCCATTATCCGGCTATAGACTTTCATAATGGCGCATCTACCGAGATTACTAAATGGCTTGGAAACAATGCTATGAACATGAAGCGTATTCCTGATGAAGATGTTGCTTCTGCACTACTTGATGCAGGTGTCAGAATTCATTTTGCAGGGCACATGCATCTTAACAATACAGCTGCCATTTCCAATGAAAAAGGGCAACAGATGTTCAATATACAAATACCGTCAACTGCTGCATATATGCCTGCATACAAGATTCTTACCATTGAAGACTCTGCAAGATTCAAGGTGCAGACTATTGTTCTTGATTCTGTGCCAGGTTTCCGCTATCCTTGGCAACGATATGAAAATGAAAATTCATTCAATAAAGCCAATGGAAAAGAACTTTGGAATATAGACATTCTCAAATCAGAAAATTATGCAGATTTCTGCAACAGGCATTTCCTGAATCTGGTAAAGGAACGTTATATCAGACAAGATTTTACACATGTTCCAATAGACAATATTGTTCCTGCATCGGCACAAGAATTAATGACATTAGCAACAGGAACTGAATGCGAATACAATATGTCATGGAACGGCATAGATTTTATAACAGACATTTATCGCCTTGCTTATGCTGGAAGTCTTGCACTACGCAATATAACGGCAGAACGCATGGAACAATACCGTCAGCTTTCTGCTGCAACAAAGAACATAACTATAAAGGAATCGCCAACGCTTGATTGTTTGCGCCATCTATGTATTTTGTTCGATTACTTCAGCAATGGCATGCCTGACAAAGATTTCGTTATTGACTTTGAGAAAAGATAACTATACAATTACTGATGCCCGTTATCAAGAAATAACGATTAGAGTTTTTCAACCACACAACACATGTAAGTTATAAAGAACAAACCATAGCTTTCCTAAGAGGAAACATATCTTTTCCCACACAGAAAGCTATGGTTTGTTCTTCATACAACGCCTATACCTCTATGCCAAGCTCTTTGCAAAGCAGCTTCATTCCTTCAGACGCGCCCTTGGCTATCTGGCGAACATCATGCGCACCTGCCGACATTGCAGGCTTTGGGTCAATCAGATAAACGGGAACGTCGGGCTTGACATATTGCACAAGACCAGCTGCAGGGTAAACGTTGAGCGATGTTCCTATAATAATGAAGATATCTGCCTTCTGCGCAAGCGCTACTGCAGGTTCGAAATTAGGCACGCTCTCGCCGAAGAACACGATATATGGGCGAAGAAGAGAGCCGTCGGCAGCTTTCTCTCCAGGCATTACGTCAAGGTCGCCGGGCTTCATTGTTCGCCAGCATCGCTTGTTCTCGGTGTCACGGCTAGAACATACTTTCATCAGTTCGCCATGCAGGTGAAGAACATTCGAGCTTCCTGCCATTTCATGAAGGTTGTCTACATTCTGGGTCACTACAGCCACCTTGTATTTCTCTTCAAGCCTAGCCACAAGGCGATGACCCTCGTTAGGCTCTGCCGCTACAAGCTTCTTGCGCAACATGTTGTAGAAGTCGTTTACATAAACAGGGTTGGCGTTCCAGCCTTCGTGTGTCGCAACACGTGACACAGGATAGTTTTCCCATAGCCCGTCAGCATCGCGGAATGTGCTTAGCCCGCTCTCTACCGACATGCCCGCACCGGTCAATACTACAATTTTCTTCATGACAATACTTGTTTTAATGGAGCAAACTCCGTCTTATTGCTTGATATAATATATTAACAATCTACAAAATTAGCAATTTTTCTTCAAATATACGGCGTCAATCAGATAAAAATATTACCTTTGCACGTTTTCATTAAGGTAATAATATAAATAATTTAGAAACAAGAATGGACAAACTAAGTTACGCCTTAGGATTGGGCATCGGCCAGCAACTGGCACAGATGGGTACAAACGACATTAGCGTAGATGATTTCGCAAGAGCAATCAAAGACGTGCTCGAAGGCAACGAACTGAAGATGACAAACCGCGAGGCGCAGACAATCGTACAGGATTTCTTCCAGAAACAGGAGGAAAAACTTAACGCAGAGAAAGCTGAAAAAGGCAAGGCAGCAAAGGTTGAAGGCGAGAAATATCTCGCAGAGAACGCCAAAAAGGAAGGCGTTGTCACGACAACAAGCGGCTTGCAATATAAAGTGCTCAAGGAAGGCAACGGCAAGAAGCCGAAAGCTACAGACAAGGTGAAATGCCACTATGAAGGTTTCCTCATTGACGGCACCGTATTCGATAGCAGCGTTCAGCGTGGCGAGCCTGCCGTATTCCCTCTCAACCAGGTAATAGCAGGCTGGACAGAAGGACTCCAGCTGATGCAGGAAGGCGCAAAATACCGCTTCTTCATACCTTATCTGCTCGGTTATGGAGCAGGTGGCGCAGGTGCAAGCATTCCTCCATTCGCAGCTCTTATATTCGACGTAGAGCTTATCGAGGTATTATAATAGTAAAAGGATTGAAGGATAAATCTTATATTTCCGAATATCTTCAAGGACATATATATTAAGGATATACAAAAAACAATAACAATAAAACAACAATGAAAAAGTTAACATTGGTAGCCATCGTGGCTATTGTTGCCGGTGCATTTGCATCTTGCGGCAACTCTACACCTAAAGCAGACCTTAAGAATGACATAGATAGCGTAAGCTACGCTATCGGTATGGCACAGACACAAGGTCTTAAAATGTATCTTGTCAACCGTCTTGGCGTTGACACAGCTTACATGGACGATTTCTACAAGGGACTTAACGAAGGCGCAAACGCAGGCGACGATAAGAAAAAGGCTGCCTACTATGCAGGTATCCAGATTGGACAGCAGATTTCTAACCAGATGATGAAGGGCATCAACCACGAACTGTTCGGAGAAGACTCTACACAGACTATCTCTTTGAAGAACTTCATGGCAGGCTTCATCTGCGGAACAAACGGCGACAAGGGTCTTATGACTATGGAACAGGCTCAGAACGTTGCACAGACAAAGATGGAAGCTATCAAGGCTAAGTCTATGGAAAAGCAGTATGGACCTAACAAGATTGCAGGCGAGAAATATCTTGCTTCTTATGCTAAGCAGGCTGGCGTAAAGAAACTTCCTGGTGGAGTGCTCTACAAGGTTATCAAGGAAGGTAAAGGCGAACTTGCCAAAGACACATCTTCTGTAAAGGTTCAGTATGAAGGAAAGACTATTGACGGCAAGGTGTTTGACAGCTCTTACAAGCGCAAGGAGCCTGTTACGCTCCGTGCTAACCAAGTTATTCCAGGATGGACAACAGCTCTTACACACATGCCAGCAGGCAGCGTTTGGGAGGTTGTTATTCCTCAGGAACTTGCTTACGGTGCACGCAATCAGGGTCTGATAAAGCCTTTCTCTGCACTTATATTCAAGATTGAGCTTATTAGTGTTGAGAAATAATTTTTGATAAAGAAACTTTTTTATATAGCACTCGCCTCTCAGGCGGGTGCTTCTTTCAATCTTACGATTATGAAAAAAATTATTTTATTGGCACTCGCAGTAACATTGAGTGCTTCTTTTAATCTTGCAAACGCTGCAGACAAGAAAAAGAAGAAAAAGGACAAGAACAAGACTGAGCAGGTAGTAGAAGAGCAGAACGAGCCAGTTACACTTACAACTGCTTCTGACTCAATCAGTTTCTCTGCCGGAATGGTTCGTACAGAGGGACTTATGCCATTCCTGCAGCAGAGCTACAACGTTGACTCAACACAGATAGACGACTTCATCAACGGCTTTGAAACTGCCATGAAGAATGGCATCAACGACAAGATGAAGGCTTATTGCGCAGGTCAGCAGATTGCCATTATGGTAAACCAGCGTATGGTTCCGTTCCTCAAAGACGAGTTCAAGAGCAGAAAAGACTCTATCAACGAGGTTCTTTTCAACAAAGGTTTCGTTAGCTCATTGCTGAAAGACTACTCTCTCATGAGCGATTCTGCAGCAAAGGCATATTTCGATGCAGCTTTCAAGCAGGCTGTAAACGAGCGTAACGAGGCTACACGCAAGGAAGGAGAAAACTTCCTCGCTGAAAACAAGACAAAGGAAGGCGTTATAACAACTCCTAGCGGACTGCAGTACAAGATTATTGAAAAAGGAACTGGAGATATTCCTACTGCAAGTGACGAGGTTACTGTAAAGTATGAAGGCAAGCTTATTGATGGAACTGTATTCGACAGCTCTTACAAGCGCAAGGATGGAACAGCCAAGTTCCGCGCAAATCAGGTGATAAAAGGTTGGACAGAAGCTCTCACCATGATGCCTGTAGGCAGCAAGTGGGAACTCTACATACCGCAGGAACTCGCTTACGGCGAGCGTCAGGCAGGAAAGATCAAGCCTTATAGCGCATTGATTTTCACCGTTGAACTTGTAAGTTTCGACAAGCCAAAGGAAACACCTAAAAAGCCTGTAACCAATACAAGCAAGGAAAATTCAGGCAAGACTACCACAAAGGCAGGCAGCACTAAAACAAAGGTGCTGAAAAGCAAGAAATAAATTTACATAGCTCGTATTCAAAGCTTTAACCGTTTCAAAATGCAAGGGGAGACATCAAAACGTCTCCCCTTATTGTTTCATAATGCGCTAAAATAAGTATTTTTAATATCAAAATGTTGCACGGTTCAATTTAAATAATTACTTTTGCTCACAAAATAATATAAAGATATAAAGTTTTAGGCTAATAAAATCAAAAAGTACAGATATAAAAATGGAGAAGATAGACAACCTTGACAAAAAAATTCTGGCAATATTGTCAAAGAATGCCAGAATACCATTCAAAGACGTAGCTACAGAGTGTGGCGTGTCACGTGCAGCTATTCACCAGCGCGTGCAGCATCTCATTGCAGGAAGCGTTATAACAGGTAGCGGTTTCGATGTCAATCCGAAAAGTCTCGGATACACAACATGCACATACGTTGGTATAACTCTTGAAAGAGGAAACATGTACAAGTCTGTTGTAGAACGCCTGGAGCTTATTCCTGAAATCGTTGAATGTCATTTCACCACCGGTCCTTACACAATGCTGGTAAAGCTTTATGCCCGCGACAACGAGCAACTTATGGACCTGCTGAACAACAAGATGCAAGGTATTCCTGGCGTAGTAGCTACTGAAACTCTTATTTCTCTTGAACAGAGCATCAAGAGAGAGATTCCTGTTCCACAGGATTTGGTATAGTAGACAATTTCTATAATCAATGAAATCTTTTAGTCTCCAGACTTATCTGGACGATATTTACTCTCGTTTTCCAGAAGCTGAACATCAGCCTATTATAGGACTGACAGGCAATTTTGTGGATGGTGAGACGCGCCTTGTTGACCGCTACTACAAGTCTGTAATAGCGGCTGGGGGAACGCCTGTCATAATTCCGCCTGTAACAGACAAGAATATAATACTCAACACGCTTGAGCATATCGACGGTCTGATACTGACTGGAGGAGGAGACTTTAATCCCCTATGGGCAGGTGAAGAACCTTCACCTCGCCTTCATGGCATTAACAGCACCCGTGACTTGGCAGAGTTGCTTACGGTTAGGCTTGCCTATAACCGTCAGATACCTATGTTGGGTATATGCCGTGGCATTCAGACATTAGTCACTGCACTAGACGGAGAAGTTGACCAGGACATCGCGGAGAAATACAAGACAAGGCGTGAGATAATATCAGGCACAGGCAATGATGCGCATGCACTGATAAAACATAGCCAAGACGCTGACCGCAACGAGCCTACACATAATGTAATAATAGACAAGAATTCTGTACTTTATACATTATATAATACAGAAAAGATAGCCGTAAACTCATTCCATCATCAGGCAGTGCGCAACGGAGGCAAACGTTTCAACGTCTGCGCAAAGTCTCCCGACGGTATAATTGAGGCTATCGAAAGCAGCGAGTACAAGTCTATCATCGGTGTGCAATGGCACCCGGAATGGCTTGAAGACAGCGGACCGGCATTGTTCAAATGGCTTGTAGACAAGTCTAAGGAATTTCATTATGCAAAGAATCTGCACAAGAGGATTCTGACATTAGACACTCATTGCGACACTCCGATGTTTTTCCCTAAAGGAATACATTTCGAGCAACGTGACCCTCGCATACTTGTCGACATGCACAAGATGGCAGAAGGTCATCAGGATGCGGTCATAATGGTTGCATATCTACCACAACCCAAGATTGGAGAATCATTCTCTTCAAAGGTTGAGTTCAACGTCAGCAGTCCAACTGAATATGCCGACTTGATATTTGACAAGATAGAAGCAATAGTAAAAGCCAATAGCAGATATATCAGCATTGCACGCACACCTGCAGACTTGTATGAAGACAAGCGCAAGGGTCGCCGCTCTATCATGCTGGGAATCGAAAACGGGCTTGCTCTTGAACGCAACTTAAACAACGTAAAGCATTTTGCGCAACGTGGCGTAGTCTACATTACGCTATGTCATAACGGTGACAACGATATTTGTGATAGCGCACGAGGCTGCAACACTCACAATGGTGTAAGTCAGTTCGGAGAGAAGGTTATAAAGGAAATGAACAAGTACGGCATAATGGTTGACCTTAGCCATGCTGGGGAAAAAAGCTTTTATGACGCTCTGGAAATAAGTTCCACTCCGATAGTATGCAGCCATAGCAATTGCAAGGCATTGTGCGATGTTCCGAGAAACCTCACAGACGACCAGCTAAAGGCTCTCGCGCGTCATGACGGCGTAGCACATATCACATTATATCATGGCTTCCTGCGCAACGATTCTATAGAAGCAAATATAAACGATGCAATGGAACACCTTAACCACGCTATCGACATTATGGGTGTTGAGCACGTTGGATTAGGCACCGATTTCGACGGTGACGGAGGCATAAAAGGAATAGCCGACTCATCTGAACTTATCAATTTCACCCTTCAGCTTCTTCGTCGACGCTTCAATGAGCGCGACATAGAAAGAATATGGGGTGGTAACTGGCTCAGAATAATGGCTTTAGTACAGCAAAGCAGAACAGAATGAAGAATTTAACAACCACTATTTTCCTGTTGTTGGCTGTTCTTTTCACAGCCTGCAACAGCAATAAGAAAGCAGCAAACTCTGCCGACGACATGCAGGCGGTACCGGTAGGGCCGTCTTTCAATGCAGATTCGGCTTACTTCTTTTGTGAGAAACAATGCGACTTCGGACCAAGAATCATGAATAGCGAAGCTCACGAGAAGTGCGGTGAATGGATAATGAGCAAGTTCAAACAATACGGACTTTCAGTCATTCCGCAACAAGCCACGCTAAATGGGTTTGACGGAACACCTCTGAAGAGCACGAATATCATAGCAAGCTATAAGCCTGAACTGACAACCAGGATTCTGCTATGTGCACATTGGGATAGTCGCCCGTGGGCAGACAACGACCCTGACTCAGCTAACTGGAAAAAACCTGTTCTCGCGGCAAACGATGGTGCAAGCGGTGTTGCCGTAATGATTGAGATTGCAAGACTGTTAAGCAAGGATACCACAAAACTTGATTTTGGCATTGACTTCATCTGCTTTGATGCAGAAGACTGGGGCGTTCCACAATGGAGTACAGAGCAATACGACGGCGATTCATGGGCTTTGGGCGCACAATACTGGTCAAAGAATCCACACAAGCAAGGATACGAAGCTCGTTTCGGCATTCTTCTTGACATGGTTGGAGGTCAAGGCGCGCAATTCTATAAAGAATCTATGTCATTGCAATATGCAAAAGGAATAGTTGACAAGGTATGGGCTGCTGCCAACACAGTAGGCTATGGAAGTTTCTTTCCAGACAAAGAAGGAGGCATGATTACTGACGACCATATACCTGTCAATGAAAATGCAAAGATACCTACCATTGACATTATTCCTTTCTACCCTGATTGCCAGCAAAGCAATTTTGGACCTACATGGCACACCGTAAATGACGATATGCAGCATATTGACAAGAATACTCTAAAAGCTGTCGGGCAAACCGTCATACAGGTACTTTATAGTGAGAAATAAATCTCACATTGTTATTGTAGACTTCCCCGAAAGGACATTTACTTTAATTTACCAGAAAAATCACAGATTATGGACAATAAGCTTACCGATTTATGTATGTCTGATGCAAAAATGCTGTATCAGGGAAGTTCTATTGACGATGACCTTATACTGATAGACGACTTCACCAAGATACCGAAACCAGACAGGCCGAGGCGAAGCACATGCATAATCGTTGGTTTATGTCTGCAAGGTTCTGGAGAGTACACTACAAATACGGTTAAAAACGAGATTCATACAAACGATGTTCTGATAATAAATGACGGACAGGTGATAGACGACTACAAGTTTAACCCTGACGCAAACGGCGTGGCTCTTCTCATGTCATATAACTTTTATCATGAGATTGTGCAGGGTGTGCATGAGCTGTCTTCATTGTTTCTGTTTTCACAAAATCACCCTGTTTCCCATCTGCTTCCAAATGAGGTGCAAAGCCTTATGGAATATTTCAACCTCATCAAGGAAAAGGTAAATGACGTTTATCATCACTGCCGTCGCGACGTGGTGCGTTCACTGATTGCAGCAATGATATATGACATGAACAATGCAATGTACCGAATACAGCTCACCAACGACAAGAAGCTGACTCGTGCAGAAGCTATCTTTGCACAATTCATATCGCTTGTTGAACAGCATTACCATAAAGAAAGACGCGTTGGATGGTATAGCAAACAGATGTGCATCACAGCGAAATATCTTTCAGAAACCGTCAAGCAAGTCAGCAGAAGAACACCTAACGACTGGATTGACAATTATGTAATTGTAGAACTTCGCGTGCAACTCAGAAACACTACAAAGAGCATAAAAGAGATAGCGCAAGACATGAACTTTCCAAACCAGTCGTTTCTTGGCAAGTTCTTCAAGGAACATGTCGGTATGTCGCCTTTGGCATATAGGAAAACATTATAAATACGGTTTTTAAAACAACACCGTATCGGCATTTACGCCTTTATAGCACAAAATGATTATACATCCGCTTACAGCCAATATTCGGAAACCTAAGTGTTTTACGTTCCCCTTTTGCTATGAGCCGCATCCGTTATGCCAACTTGCTGCAAAAGAGGTTCAAGAATATATTGCTTCCGTTGAGGAGTGGAAAGAAGAGCTAAGCCACGGGAAAATGTTTGGCGTGCTGGTTGTTGAAACATCTGACGGCAAGCTAGGATATGTTGCTGCATATTCCGGATTACTTGCAGGAAAAAACAATCATGATTTCTTTGTGCCTTCTGTTTTTGATTCTACCCCACCCGATGGATATTTCAAGTTACACGAAATGGAGATTTCATCTGTCAATCACGAAATCGAAAGCATTGTCAATTCCGAGGAATATAGACTGATTCTTAGGAAAGAGTATGAATCAAGGCTAAAAGCAAACGAAGAAGAAAACGCTTTTCGAGACAAGATGAATCAAGCAAAAGCTATTCGAAACGCAAAAAGACAAGCCTCAACATATATATCTGAAGAAGAAAATGCAGAGATGATTCGTGAAAGCCAGTTCATGAAAGCGGAAATGAAACGTTTACGCAAACGCAACGAAGATATAATAACTGGTATTCTGAACGAGAGAAACAGATACGAAAGCCGTATTACGGAGTTAAAACATAAGCGCAAGACTATGTCTGACGCATTGCAGCATTGGCTGTTCGCACAATATAACATGCTTAACGCAAAAGGAGAAACCCGCAATTTGTGCGACATCTTCGCAGAAACACCACAAAAGATACCGCCAGCAGGAGCAGGCGATTGTTGTGCCCCAAAGATGCTGCAATATGCATTCAAGAATAATCTGAAACCTGTCTGCATGGCTGAATTCTGGTATGGAGCATCGCCAAAGACAGAGATACGTCACCACTTGCACTATTACCCTGCTTGCCGTGGCAAGTGTCTGCCAATACTGACATACATGATGCAGGGTCTTGAAGTTGATATTGACCCACAAAGCCGTTCCGTTAGCCAGCCTCTGGAAGTGGTTTACGAAGACAGTTGGCTAATAGTGGTATGCAAGCCTTCAGGCATGTTGTCTGTGCCTGGGCGCTCAAACCGCGAATCTGTTCTATCGCTTATCAAAGAAAGATGCCCTGAAGCAGAAGGTCCGATAATTGTTCATCGTTTGGACATGTCTACATCAGGACTTATAGTAGCTGCAAAGACGAAGGATGTTCACAAGGATTTACAGATGCAGTTTAAGGACAGAACAGTAAACAAACGGTATATAGCCTTGCTTGACGGTGTTGTAAAAGGTGACTCACACGGCATTATAGACTTGCCTTTACTTCCCGATCCACTTGATCGCCCGCTCCAGAAGATTGACTTTGAGCATGGCAAAACGGCAATAACAGAATACCAAATACTTGAAACAACTGAGACATCAACTCTTGTTGCCCTCATTCCACACACTGGCAGAACACATCAGTTACGGGTTCATTGCGCTGCTGCCGACGGACTTGGTGTTCCTATAAAGGGTGATAATCTATACGGTCACCCTGGTGAACGACTTTATCTTCATGCAGAGACAATATCTTTTGTACATCCTGCGTTAAAAAAGAAAATGACTTTCTCTAAAGAAATAAACTTCATCTCTGGTCATTAAGGAAAACTGATAACTTTTGAAAACTCCAATAATACCGAAATATATGGAAAAACGTGACATGAAATGGCAGACGCTGAAAAGTGATTATATCATCAGACGCCCATGGTTAACAGCACGCCGTGATACAGTGAAATTGCCAAACGGTGTAATCAATGACGAATATTATGTGTTGGAATACCCTACATGGGTAAACATTATTGCCATAACAAAAGATGGTGAATATGTCTTTATCCGCCAATATCGTCATGGCATTGACGAAACAAACTTCGAGATTGTCGCAGGTGTCTGTGAAGAAGGTGAAGAACCTGTCGTTTCCGCACAGCGAGAATTGCTTGAAGAGACAGGATATGCCGGAGGAGAATGGAAAGAAATAATGACAATATCTGCCAATACCAGTACAATGAACAATCTCAGCCATTGTTTCCTTGCTACAGGAGTAGAAAAAGTCAGCGAACAGCACCTTGACAAAACGGAAGACATTGAAGTACATCTCCTATCTGAAGCAGACGTAATGAACCTACTGGAAAACGGAGAGATACGTCAAGCGCTCATGGCTGCACCTTTATGGAAATATTTCTATGACAAGAAATAGCATGAATTATATGATGATATTCATGCTATAGTCTTTACGCAACCGTCAAAACAGCAATTATAAAAAGTTTTATTCGGTTTTTACACTAAAAATCACTAAGTTTGCAGCCTGAATATTAATTCCGTGCATGAAAGGCTTATTGTCCTGATGTTTCAGAACAATATTTCCGAGCATGGAAACACAGCAAGAAAGGGAACATGAGCAAGATATTGATAACCGGTGCAAGCGGTTTTATCGGCAGTTTTATAGTTGAAGAAGCCTTACGCAAAGGTTTTGATGTTTGGGCGGCTATGCGCAAAAGCAGTTCTAAAAGTTATCTTACAGACAGTAGGATAAACTTTATTGAGATGAACCTTGCAGACAAACAATCGTTGGTAAGCCTGTTTGAGAAAAACAAGTTCGACTATATCGTGCATGCTGCTGGCGTTACAAAATGTTCTAAAGCAGAAGATTTCTATAAAGTAAACACTCTTGGTCTTGTAAATCTTGTAAGCGCATTGCAGGAAACGGCAATGCCTATAAAACGTTTCGTGTTCATAAGCAGCCTTAGCGTATGCGGACCTGTGCGTGAAAACCGCCCGTATACTGATATAACCATAGATGACAAGCATGCCCCAGACACTCTTTATGGCATAAGCAAGGACAAGGCGGAAGAATTTCTAGTAAGCCAAAAAGATTTTCCAAGCATAATCCTGCGCCCTACAGGTGTATATGGACCACGCGAAAAAGACTATTTCCTGATGGCTAAAAGCATCAAGCAGCATGTTGATTTCGCTGTTGGCTTCAAGCCGCAATCTCTCACGTTTGTTTTTGTCCAGGATCTTGTCAATGCCGTTTTCCTGGCTTTGGACAAAGGCACACTACGCAAAGGTTATTTTGTAAGTGATGGAAAAACATATTCGTCACGGACTTTCAGTGACCTTATACGTAAAGAACTTGGCAATCCGTGGTTGCTTCGTATAACGGCACCTATATGGATGCTTCGCCTTCTGTCAAAGGGAGGCCAGCTTATCGGACAGATTACCGGCAAGATGCCAGTACTCAATAACGACAAGTTCAATATAATGAAGCAACGCAACTGGCAATGTGATATCCGTCCTACCATAGAGGAACTTGGCTACAAGCCGGAATTTCCACTTGAGAAAGGCGTACCTATCGCTATGAAATGGTATAAAGACAACGGATGGATATAGTATGCTCTTATAAATTATTGGTTTAGTAGATTTAAGTTAGTTTCCAAATGGAGTAAAATGTATTGCATTACAATCGTAATCTGCCATTTTACTTTCTTCATTAAAAATATATGTTCAAATTCATAAAACAACTATTTGCAATCGAGAAAAGCCCCAAGAAGGGATTGCTGGCACTTGAATGCGTGATGCTTGCCTATCTTGTGTTCACGCTTTTTATAGTATTCTTTACTTATACAAAAGCGCAGAATCCTGATGCCATGATATGGGGGCGCATACGCATTGCTGTAATAACGGCAGCATTATGGGGAGTTTACCGCATGCTGCCTTGCCGTTTTACGCGTTTCACACGAATTGTAGTACAACTGGCATTGCTTAGCTGGTGGTATCCAGATACATACGAGATAAACCGAATGTTGCCGAACCTTGACCATTTGTTTGCATCATGGGAACAAAGCATATTCGGATGCCAACCAGCATTGCTATTCTGCAAGGCTATGCCTTGGCATTTCTTCAGCGAACTTATGGATCTTGGCTATGCGTCATATTACCCTATGATTGGTGTAGTTGTATTGTTTTATTTCTTTTTCAGATACAGAGAGTTTGAACGTGCGGCATTTGTCGTCTTGGCATCCTTTTTCATTTACTACGTGGTGTTCATACTTGTACCTGTTGTCGGACCTACGTTCTATTATAAGGCTGTTGGTGTAAATGAAATAGCTAAAGGAGTATTCCCTAATCTTCATGACTATTTCAACTACTATCAGGATTGTCTGCCAAGCCCTGGATATAAAGACGGTATCTTCTATCATTTCGTTGAAAGCGCTAAGGCTGCCGGTGAACGCCCTACCGCAGCATTCCCTAGCAGTCATGTAGGTGTAAGCACTGTACTTATGCTGCTTGCTTGGCATACTGGCAATCGTCGTTTCCTTTATATACTTTTGCCTTTCTATATATTGCTATGCTTTGCCACGGTCTACATTCAGGCACATTACGCAATAGATGCTTTCGCAGGACTTATTACAGGTGTAGCTCTGTACTTTTTGCTGATGGCTGTATCAAAAAGACTTGTCAGCAAGTAGATTCGCAACTGACAGCATATACAGGTTTAATTTCTTTAACTCCCGTAACTATAATAACTCCGAAAATATAACTACCTTTGCGCCGTGATAGAGTTTAGGACTTACATTATAATGGCGTTTGCATTGCTGTTCTCGCTCACCGCTACAGCACAGACAGACACAACCCAACCAAAACCCGAAGACAAGGAAGTGGATATGGACGACCCAACCTTTGTTCCTTTAGTAAAAGTCGGTAAGGTTATGGTTGACGGTGACAGTCTGCAATATGTAGAACTAAACGATATCTATGTATATCCAAATCTTACTTTCAAGAACGCAAAGCAAAGGGCTGCATATAATCGTCTCGTCTATAACGTAAAGAAAGTATTGCCTATAGCTAAAGAGGTCAACAAGATTATCATTGAAACCTACGAATATCTCCAGACACTTCCAAACAAAAAAGCACGCGATGAACACATGAAACGTGTCGAGGAAGATATAAAGAAGCAATATACACCAAGAATGAAGAAACTGTCATATTCGCAAGGCAAACTGCTCATCAAGCTTGTCTATCGCGAGTGTGATTCTTCAGCCTACGACCTTATCCGTTCATTTATCAGCCCTATACGGGCAGGAATGTACCAGGCTTTTGCATGGGCATTCGGAGCTAGCCTTACAAAGAAATATAATCCAGAAGGCACAGACCGTCTTACAGAACGTGTTGTACTGATGGTTGAGTCTGGACAGATCTGATAAAGGGTGAACAGTCGATAGTGAATATGGAATAAAATCTTATTTCAAACATAAACGATATAAAATGTAAGCAACATGCCTGCAAACAAAAATGCCTTAATAAGATACAAGACTATCGACAACTGCCTGCGCAACCGATACCGCAGATGGACTCTCGATGATTTAGTGGACGCCTGTTGTGAAGCTCTATATGACATGGAAGGTATCACCAAAGGGGTGTCTGTGCGTACTGTTCAAAGCGACATTCAGATTATGCGGAGCGACAAGCTGGGCTATAATGCACCTATTGAGGTCTACGATCACAAGTATTACAGATATTCTGATGCTGATTACTCAATAACCAACATGCCATTGACCCAGAACGATTACGACTTGATGCAGGAAGCTGTGGACATGTTAAGGCAGTTGGAGGGATTCGACCAGTTTACAGAAATGGCAGACATGGTGAGCCGCCTTCAGGATAATCTTGCTATATCACGCACAGGGCGCAAGGCAATAATCCATTTTGACAGCGTGCCAAATCTGAAAGGATTAAGTTTACTCAATCCGCTATATAATTATATCGTCAAGCGGCAGACATTGTGCATCCACTATAAGACATTCAAGGCAGACACGCAGCAGGAATTTATCGTATCGCCATATCTGCTGAAAGAATTCCGCAACCGCTGGTTTCTATTCTGCGACAATGCCGCAAACCATAAACTGTACAATCTGGCACTGGACCGTATAATAGATGTCAAGCCTGCGGATATTACATTCCAAGATAATCCAGACTTTGACACGGATAATTTCTTCGATGATATTATCGGAGTTTCAAAGAATATTGGCGATACTCCGAAAACAATCAGGTTTAGGTCAAATAGCGAACAGACAAATTATATCATCACAAAGCCCCTGCATAAATCACAACGCATCATCACAAAAGGTGATGACGGAAGCTGCATATTTGAGATAGATGTCGTCGTCAATTTCGAGTTATTTTCAGTGCTTATGAGTTATGGATCCGGCATAGAAGTGCTGTCTCCGCAAGATGTGCGTGAAGAAATTTCCAACAGATTTAAGATAGCAGCGTCGATATATGAGACACTGCTCTAAAAGGAATAAAAAACGAGGCAGGAAGGTGCAAAAGGCGCTGCGGCAATAACTTAGAGGATAAACCTCCACTATTCTACCCAAAATAAAAAAATCAAAATCGAAGTATGCCGAAACTACGGCAACCCTCCTGCCGTATATTATTCCAAAATTTCAAAGATCAATTGTGACAAATTTCCAATCAACGTTCCGTGGCATATACACCTCCCGCTTAAAGAGGCTATACGGCTACCCCGTTTATTTTCGCCAAGGCGGTTTCCCCGTCCTCTATTGCCGCAAGGACATCAAAGACCTTGTCGCTCCATCCGGCTATCAGATAGACATCTCTCTCGGCTATCGAGATTGGCGTGCTGCCGTAGCCGGCGAGGTCGAACAGATAGAGCTTTGCAGACGGGTTGAACTGCTTGTATATGTGCCAGCTTTTGACTAATGTATTACCATTCCAGCGGCTGTTCCACATTTGGCAGTCGGTGAATATCATCACCTTTTCTACCTTCTCTCTCTCGCCTATCAGCCAGTCTATGACTTTGTATCCGTTTGTCGAATAGCCCACACGTCCCTCAAGCGCATTCAGATTGTCTATGTTACGGAGGATAGACTCCTTTTTGAGGTCTACTGTCAGCCACTCATCACCGAATATTCCGGTGATGGCATTCTTGCAGCGATGGTTGAGCAACATCGCAAGTACCAGCCCCACATGATACATCTCTATTTTGCTTTTCTGGCTGAGGCTCTGCATCATTGAGCCAGATGTATCGCAGGCTATCAGCACAGAGCTGTCAGTGTCGATGCCGGAAATATTCTCGGCACTGGCGATAAGAGCCCGATCCAATGCGTCAACCATTTTTTCCGTCCTTGGTTGCATTGCATCTATAATTGGATCTATTATTGGGAATATTCTTGCTCTCTCCGCCTCAAGGCTGGCCCTTTCTGCCTCAAGTTTGGCCCACTCTTTTGCCCACTCCGCAGCCCGTCTTGCTTCTTCTGCAACCCGTTTTGCTTCCTTCGCAGCTTTCTTTGCCTCCCTCTTTTCCTTTGCTTTCCTTTCTATTTCCGCTTGCGCCATGAACTCGTCCTTCAGCGCACGCAGCTCATCGCTGAGGTTTTCGTTGGTGAAAAGCACACGAGTCAAGGCATGTGCTAATATTGTATTATGCTTATTCATCGTTTAATTCTTTTCTTTGTTTTTATTTAATATTTTTTGACACAAGAACTCCCGCATGTCGCTGATTTCATTGTAGGCAGCTACAAATCGGAAGGGGAACTGCTTCGACCTTACTACCTGTGCCGGGTCGGCTATGCGGCTGCACACCTTGTAGATAGTCTCTTCGCTTACCGACATGTTCATCAGCATGTTGCGCATGTTTCTCAGCATCGCCATGTAACCGAGGGCGTTGCTGCTCACCAGCTCGTCCCATTTCTCTGCCACGGCCTGCTCCTTGTCTTCGGCAGTCTCAAAATGCTTCTGTCCAAGCACCGACAGTTCTGTCTCCCATGTGTAGGGAACAGTCAGACTTTGCGAGGCGATTTTGTCGAAAATCTCCTGCTGTGCGGCATTCTTCGCCGTGGGATGCACCAGGAACAGCGCATCGCGGAGAGTTGTCGCCGAACTCTTGCGGTCGTATTTGGCGAACTGGTATTCGTCGAACTTATTGAACGCCAGCTTCAATCCCTCGCGGATTTGGTTTGAGAGCTTGCCCAGCTTCTTCACCTGTCCGAAAGGCGCAGGGTTCATCAACTGGTAGCAGTTGAGAAGCTCCACTATCTCATCTGCGCGGCACACCACACGTGCCACTGTGTCCGCCACAAGCGAGTCGCCATTGTGCTTTTTCGCAAGTGCGCACACCAGCAGGAGAGGTACTGAGCGCAGGTGCATCTCGGTGCGGGCATATATTGCGAGCTTTGCCACGAACCGACTGTCAACTTTGTCGACGAGCTCCAGAATCCTGCTTATTCTTCCGTTGCGCGACTCGTAGAAAGAGTCGGACAGAGCCGTGGTTGCAACGGCAGTGTAAAGCTCCATCTCCGGAGACATTACCCAAGCCTCTGCTCCCTCGTGGTTGAGGGTGGTCTGCTGTTCTTTTATCATCGATTCGTATTTCATTGCTCTATCGTTTTATATGTTATGACAACTCTGTTTTGATGTGATGTTTAAGTTTCACGATGCAAAGTTATAAAGCCAGTCCGCAGTCTTTTTGCGTAGTACAAAAAATATTTCAAAAAAATCAATTTTTTATTCCAATTCAAGATAATATAGCTAGTTTGGAGTTCGATTACACGCGGTCTATTTTACATTTGGCATAGCAAAAAATTGGAACATGTTTGAAGTAGAATGAAAAGACTAAAGGACTTACTTTCCTCTTTCACAGGAAAATTTGGACTGGCAAAACAACTTTTGTAGTTTAAGAAACCATGTCTAGGTTGTTTCAATAAGTCAAAGAACGATAAGATAGTGAGTAACTAATAGTACTATTCACTAACCCAGGTACAGTAAGGTACAGTTAATTTGTGTTTTTTGAGTCTCGCCGGGGGGGGCGGGCGGGACGGTTCCGGGTCGCCCCGCCCCCGGCCGGGGGGGGGGGGGTCGGTTTTTTTATGTTGAGTA
>JAUNIZ010000010.1:14041-27866 GCA_030523165.1 Prevotellaceae bacterium | reverse complement strand
GTGGGGCGTAGATGACCATATCTTCTTGTATTGTTATCACTTGTCGTTTCATACTATGCCTTTTTTGTGTTCGTATTATCGCTGCAAATATTCCCGAATGTGAATTCCTCAATGTGATTGAGTTGTTGGGACAACTTTTCTACATCCTTGCTCAACTTTTCCTTGGTAATCTTGGCGTACACTTGCGTGGTCTTGATGTCTTTGTGACCAAGCATGGAACTTACTGTTTCTATTGGTACACCATTGGAGAGGCAAACCGAGGTTGCGAACGAGTGCCTTGAGACATGCCAGGAAAGTGGCTTGGTGATACCGCATTTCTTTCCCAATCTTTTGAGCGAACGCAGACAACTTCTATAAGGTGGTACAGGAAAGACTCTGCCATCCTTGCACAATCCACGATATTTCTCCATTATCTGCTTGGGATAGTCAAGCAACTTGATGTCGGCTTCCGTTCCTGTCTTCTGTCGGTGGATAACAATCCACTCGCCATCGTCAAAAAATGTCTTGATGTTCTCTTCCTTCAAGTTGTACAGGTCAATGAATGCGAGACCTGTGAAACAGCAGAATAGATACAAGTCACGCACCAACCCCATATGTTTTCTGGTGATAGGAGTTTCCATCAACAGGTGAATTTCTTCTTTTGTCAGAATCTCCCTTGTTGTTTCCTCGTTCTTGTACTCGTATCGTCTGAAAGGGTCTTTGACGAGCCACTCGTTATCAATCGCCCGAAAAATCATGGCACGGAGATTACGGACAAACACCATTGCGGAATTTATCTTCAGTTGCTTGTCTATTCTAAGGAATGTCTCATAGTTCGTAATAAACGGCAGGGACAATTCTTTCAAGGCAATGTCCTTTACACGATAATGCGACTGCAAAAACTCGCCCACGTAAGCACAACCGATTCTATATTTTGTGAATGTGCTCAAAGATTTCATGCCAGCCTTGTATTGTTTTTCCATTTCATCCCTGCTTTGCTCATAGACTTTCATCAAGGTATGGCAGCGATACTCCAATCCAAGAAAAGCGTTCTTAACCTTGTCGGCAGAGACAAAGTTGTCTCGATCTATTATCTCCTGATAATGCTTGCTGATACTCACACGCATTTTGTCCAGTTTGCGGTTCACCTCCAAGGCTTGCATACTTTTTCCAGTCATGCGTCCGCCCTTGGTGTCCCACAAATTGGGATTCACAGTCATCTTGCAACTGAACTGCGCCTGTGTTCCGTCCACAGTGATACGTCCCATAACTGGAACTGTACCATCTTTCTTTACTACCTGTCTTTTGAGGTAGAAGATAATTGAAAATGTACTCTTCATAACGTCATTCTTTTTTGCGTTCAAAATTAATACATGAAGAGTCTTTTCTTGCTACGCATTTCACGGCAGAACACGGCAAATTTGGTTCGTAACCAAAAATCTTACGTTACTCATCAGTAACTCACTATAAATCAGAGCGTTCAAATTCAATTCGTAACCTTCCTCATTCTTCCGAACCTCAACATTCCCCATTTGGGGTATAGGTTACGGATAGGTAACGTTCCTCTGTCTCATCTTGTCGTATTCCCGTCTTCGTCTGTCCTCGCCACTTTTAACCAAAATGAGGAAAGTAACTGATAACCAGTAAACTTTCCTCATTCTTCTCTCAAACACTTTTTATATGTACTTTCAAGCCATAAAAAGGCATGTTTCTTTTCTATTTCGCGATTTTTCTTTGTCATGATTTCAGAAAGTTTTTCTACTGTTCCCTCGTTTGCGATATTTGGCAGATAACAAAATAAATATTATCTTTGCATAAGATAACAGACATACTATGACAGGAGCATTATTATTTATTATCGGAGCAGCGATTGGACTTGGCATCATGTTCATCGTAAATCAACGCAACGCAAACAGGTTTGCAGAAGAAAAGAACAAGCTTACAAGCGACTTATCGGCTAAGTCGCAAGAAGTGGAAATGTCTGCAAGAAGACTAAAGGAGACTATAAACAACTATGAACAAAGGCTAACAAGCCTTGAAGAAACGAGCGAAAAACGACATAGAGAAACTATTCATATATACGAAGGCAGAATAACAGACGATAAGGAATCGTTTGAAAAACAACGCCATGACCTCGCTGAAAGATATGAAAAGCAGTTGTCTGAACTGAAAATTCAGCATGATACGGCTATCGCAGACATGAACAATCGTCATGAGCGTGAGCTTTCAGATCGAAAGAAACTCATGGAAGAGCAGCTTAACCAGCGTCTTAATCTTGTTCAGGAACAGCTTAACACCACTACGGAAAAGCTTCTGAAACAGCGTTCTTCTGAACTTGACAACAACAACCGAACGCAGATGAGTTCCATAATAGAACCATTGAAAGCGGTAATGGCAGAGATGAAAAAGTCTATGGATGACAATCGCGAGTCATTCACGCGCAGCACTGCTTCGTTAGGTGAACAGTTGAAACAGATGTACGAGACCACTACAAACCTTGGTGCAGAGGCTCAGCGTCTGTCAAAGGCATTGCAGACTGGTCCAAAGGTTCAGGGCGACTTCGGGGAAATGAAGCTTAACGACCTTCTCGACAAGTTCGGATTCACGAAAGGTCTGGAATATGACGTGCAATACACTATGCGTGACACCAAAGGAAACGTGATACGCAATGACGACACCAACGACATGATGCGCCCAGACGTTATACTCCACTACCCTGACCACAAGGATGTGATAATTGACGCAAAGGCTTCGCTTACAGCATTCATTAATTATGTGAATGCCAAAGACGACGACGAGCGAAAAATTGCGCTCAACGAACATGTGAAGAGCGTGAAAAAGCATGTCAACGAACTGTCTGCAAAGAACTACGGAAAGTATTCTATTGAGGGAGGAACCACGCTCGACTTCGTTATAATGTTCGTTCCGCAGGAAGCGGCAATGCAGCTTGCCGTATCAGAAGACGCGTCTTTATGGAACTATGCGTTTGAGAAGAACGTGCTGATAACAGGCGAACAGAACCTCTTTGCACTGCTCCGTCTGTTGCAGATATCATGGACACAGGAACGCCAGGCAAAGAATCAGGAACAAGTATTCAAGCTTGCCAATATGTTAGTGGAACGAGTGGGGCTATTTACAGAGCGTCTCAATAGAATAGGCACCAATATCGATGCCGTAAAGAACTCATATACAGAAGCCCAAAAGACACTATACGGCAACCAGAGCATACTGACTTCTGCCAACAAACTGGTGGAAATGGGCGCAAAGGAAAGCGCAAAACACCCGTTGCCGAAGCCTGACGAGGAAATAAAACTTGAGGAATAGACGGCATATCACAAGAAATAACACCCTACAAAGGATATTGTAACCGTATTGTAACACTCGTGTAACGTATATGAACACTCATTTATTTACTTTTGCAACGGTTATTAAAAAACAAATGACACATGGAAAATAATTTCAGAATACTGGTCGTTGACGATGAACAAGACCTTTGCGAGATTCTCAAGTTCAATCTTGAAACTGAAGGCTATGCCGTTGAAACAGCCAATTCGGCAGAAGAAGCGCTGACAATGGATATAGAGAGCTTTGACCTCTTGCTGCTTGATGTCATGATGGGCGGCATGTCGGGCTTCGCTTTGGCTAAGAAGCTGAAGGCAGACAACGCTACGAAAGACATACCTGTGATATTCCTTACTGCAAGAGATACGGAAAACGATACGGTTACTGGTTTCAACCTTGGCGCAGACGACTATATATCAAAACCGTTCTCTATTCGTGAGGTAATGGTAAGAATACGTGCCGTGCTAAGACGCACAGCGGAAAAGAACGGCGTGCCACAGTCTAACGTTATAATGTATCAGGGTCTTGAACTGAATCTCGACAAGAAGACGGTAAGCATCGACGGCGAAGACATTCCTTTCACTAAGACAGAGTTCGAGATACTTCATCTGTTACTCGACGAAAAGGGAAGAGTATTCTCTCGCCAAGAGCTTATTGACCGAATATGGCCTAAAGACGTGCTTGTTCTAGACCGTACCGTTGACGTGAACATTACACGATTGCGCAAGAAGATAGGCAGATTCTCTAAGTGCATAGTCACACGCTTGGGTTTCGGATATTACTTCGACGCGTAAAACAAAATAATTGCTTAATTGTCTTTATACAGAATCATTGTTTTAAGAACATGAGAAAATCAACTGTTGGAGCACGCCTTTACATAGAAGTGCTGGCTGTTTTCACAATATTCGCGGTGTCATTCATTATATTCCAGCATGCCCGTGAACGCGAATATAAGGTAGGAATGATTAACCTGAAACTGCAAGACTATAACATAGGCTTGGCAGAAGCATTGCCATATATAGGAGAGCCAACAGAGGAAACATTTGCCGACTATGTGAAAAGCCACAAGGTGCAAGGCATTAGGGTAACGATTATCAGAAAAGACGGCTCTATTCTTTATGACAGCATGTATAAAGACTATATGCAGATGGGCAATCATCTTAAGAGAAAAGAAGTAAAGGAAGCATTGAAACACGGTAGCGGCTACGACATAAACAGGGTTAGCAGCACGCTTAACCATACGTATTTCTATTCTGCCACTTATTTTCCTGAACACAAACTGATAATAAGAAGTGCGCTGCCTTATGACAACAGCCTATCAAAAACGCTGAAAGCCGACCAGCATTATATGTGGTTTGCGCTTGCGGCAATGTTAATTCTTATATATATCCTATATCGTTTCATGAGCCGTTTGAGCGACAACATCAACAAGCTACGCATATTTGCAAGTCGCGCAGACCACAATGAAAGCCTTGATACAGAAGACCTTGTAGACTTCCCTGGTGACGAACTTGGAGAAATAGCCGAAAGAATCATCAAGATATACAAGCGTTTGCAGAAGACAAAGGAAGAGCAGAACATTCTGAAACGGCAGCTTACGCAGAACATAGCCCACGAACTGAAGACCCCAGTGGCAAGCATTCAAGGCTATCTTGAAACGATTCTTGAGAATCCTCATATAAACGAAGAGACAAAAGAGCAGTTCCTGCAACGTTGTTATGCGCAATCCCAGCGTCTTGCATCGCTGCTTCAAGACATATCAACGCTCAACAGAATAGAAGACGCATCGGGCTTGATGGATTTTGAAAAGGTAAATATCAGCACGATGGTGGGCAATATAATGAAAGAAACCGCCCTGCAGATGTCTGAGAGAAACATGGTTTTCGACAATCAATTGCCTGAAGGAATTGAGGTAAACGGCAACCAGTCTTTGCTTTACAGCGTATTCAGAAACCTTACAGACAACGCTATAGCATACGCGGGCGAAGGAACTACGGTTACGTTGTCGGTAAAAGATGACACCGATTGCTGGCATTTCACGTTCAAAGACAATGGCGTTGGCGTTCCTCATGAACATCTTCCTCGATTGTTTGAACGCTTCTATCGTGTAGACAAAGGCAGAAGCCGCAAGATGGGAGGCACTGGTCTTGGCTTGGCAATAGTAAAGAACGCAGTCATATGCCACGGCGGTAGCATCTCAGTAAGGAACAATGCAAGCGGTGGTCTATGCTTTGAGTTTGACATAAAAAAAGGAAAGATTTGACAGTCTTTCCTTTTTTAATCATCGTTCCATCATTCGCAATCTACATTTTCACGTGTTCTTTATCGCCATTTTACGCGTTTATTTATCTTTTTTCCTTCGCTTTCTTGATGTCTTTTCCCTTTCCGTTACGATATGCAAGCGGAGAAACACCGAATCTTTCCCTTACATATCTGCCAAGATATGACGAATTTGGAAATCCGAGAATGTCCGTTATTTCCTTCATAGACTTGTCTGTTGATGTGAGATAATACCTTACATTCTCCATCGTGTACTCGTCTATCCATTCCTTTGCCGTCTTTCCAGAGTTCTTTGTACATAATATAGAAAGGTATTTCAGCGTAATGCACAGCTTGTCGGCATAATAGTTAACGGTGTGTCTCATGTTGCCTTCATTGCTAAGAAGGTCAAGAAACTTTCTGAAAGTGCTGCTTGAATGTGACGGGGCATAATATTTATCCTCCTCCATAGACGTTTCCAAAGAGCCGCAAAGACCTAAAAGACCAGCCTGTACAAGCGACCTTACAACCTCTTTCTTGTATTTTATATGTGCTTCTGACTGTATACAAAGCGATAAAAGTTCCTGAAACTTGACAGCAAAGTCAGTTCCTCTTTCATCAAGGTCTCTTACTTTCATCTTGTTTACAAACATAGCCTGGTTCCATATATTAATGTATGGGCGTAAGAAAGCCTGTAGAATCCTGTTGGTAAGGCATATAAACTTGCACTCATAGTCAGGGCTTGTCATTATGTTCTCTATGGTTGTGTTAGGCGGGCAAATAAGAATCTGGTTCTTTTCCATAAGTAAAGTCTTGCCATTCATGTCGCCTTGCACACGTCCATTCTTGCAGACCGCAATGGTGTACATACCCATTCTTATAGGCTGAGAGTCCTTTATTTCCTTGGCAGAGTCAATTATCAGGAAGTCTTCATCAGAGTATGCAATCTCAGCCTCACCGTTTACCGTAATGTCACTTACGTCTCTGATATTCATATATGCCAGTTCTTTTTCCATAATTCAATATGATGAAATGTTTATTCGTTTGCAAATATCGCTATTTTTTCTCATACTTTTATGTTCTATTTCCCTATACAATTATCCATAAAAGGAACATTAGGAAAATATAATTATTTCCGTTCCCAAAAAGAAAACAATAGATAATCAATTTTTCTATTACTTTGCAGCGTTATTGAACAAATAAGATAGAATTTATGAAAATTGGAACATTTGCAGTTGCAGTATGCTTTTTCACTCTATTAAGCAGCTGCACAAAGAAAGAGTCCAAAATGGACTTGCAGCCTATAAAGGTAAAAACGACTGAAATAAAGATGTCTTCTGTAAACGGAGGACAGAGTTATTCGGGTACTATTGAAGAAGAAAGCGGAACGTCATTAAGCTTCTCTACTGCAGGAACCATAAAGAACATATTGGTGAACGAGGGCCAGACCGTAAGGCAAGGGCAGCTTATAGCAACGGTTGACGAAGCGTCACTGAAGAGCGCATACGATGCTACGCTAGCCACTCTACAGCAGGCAGAAGACGCATACGCCCGTATGAAGCAGCTGCATGATGCCGGAAGCTTGTCTGAAATAAAGTGGATTGAGGTTCAGACACAGCTAAAGCAGGCTGTTTCAGCAGAGAAGATTTCACGCAAAGGTTTGTCTGACACGAAGCTTTATGCGCCGTTCAGCGGCTATATATCACAGAAAAGCGCAGAAGCAGGACAGAATGTAATGCCTGGAGTGCCTGTAGTAAAGCTTGTAAACATCAGCAACGTGAAGGTGAAAATATCAGTTCCAGAGAGTGAGATTGCCAATATTAAGACAGGTCAAAGCATACAAATCAATGTGCCGGCATTAGGCGGCAACATGTTTACAGGCAAGGTTACAGAGAAAGGAATAAGCGCAGATGCGATGTCAAGGTCATACGAAGTGAAGGCACTAATAGCCAATCCTGACCGTCAGCTGTTGCCTGGAATGGTGTGCGAGGCATATACTGATATGGCAAAAACAGACAATCAGGCTATACTTTTGCCTGCCGATATTATTCAGATAGATACTGACAACAAGCCGTTTGTATGGACAGTAGCAAACGGAAAGGCAGTAAAGGCAAACGTTACCGTAGGTGAAAACTGCGGGGAAAACGTTATCATAACAAGCGGACTTACAGTAGGCGCAAAGGTTATTACAGAAGGCCAGCAGAAGGTAAGTTCGGGCATGAAGGTAACAGAGTAAGTAGAATACTGAAATAAAGAAGCAAGATGGAAAATACTAAAAGAAACTTTGTGGAATGGGCTATGCACTACAGGCAGATAGTCATAATGGTGACATGCTGCCTTGTAGCCTTCGGTATCTACGCCCTTGCAGACATGAACAAGAACGAGTTTCCTGACTTCACAGTCCGCCAAGGTGTTGTTGTAGCCGTATATCCTGGCGCTTCTTCACAAGAGATAGAAGAACAGGTAACCAAGCCTTTAGAGAAATATATATTCAGTTATAAGGAAGTAAAGAAGGAAAAGACCAAGTCATATAGCCGTAACGGCATGTCTATCATACAGGTAGAGCTTAACGACGACATATCTGGAGAGGCAAAAGACAACTTCTGGAGCAAGTTCAAGCATGGCATAACCGGCTTCAAGGCGCAACTTCCTACAGGTGTTCTTGCGCTTCAGGTGCAAGATGATTTCGGTGATACGTCTGCTTTGCTCATCACAATGGAAAGCAAAGACAAGACTTACCGTGAGCTTAACGACTACATGGATGAACTTGAAGACCAGCTCCGCAAGATAGAAAGCGTAGGAAGAATGAATATCTACGGCATGCAGAAGGAGCAGATTTCCATATATCTTGACAGCGAAAAGATGTCTCACTACGGCATTGGTCCTAACATGATAGCCATGCAACTGTTCACAAAAGGCTTCGTTACCACTGCGGGAACAAACAAGAGTGAAGGCTATGACAGTCCAATACAGGTAGAACGCTCGCTGAACATGGAGGCTGACGTGGAGAATATGATTGTCTATTCATCGCCAGACGGCAACGTGGTAAGGCTAAAAGACATCGCTGCAATAAAACGCGAATATCCAAAACCTTCGTCTTTCATAACCAACAACGGCACAAAATGCCTGTTGCTGAGCGTTGAGATAAAGAAAGGCAGAAGCATAACCGCAATGGGAGAAGAGATACAGAAGGCTCTCGAAACATTCCAGAAGACAATGCCAGACGACGTGAACATGTTCACGATAACCAACCAGGCGAAAGTGGTTAGCGACAGTGTGGTTACATTCCTTCACGAACTTCTTATAGCTATCGTGGCTGTAGTCATTGTCGTGCTGCTACTAATGCCTATGCGTGTAGCACTTGTCGCTGCGTCTACCATTCCTATATCTATATTCATATCATTAGGTCTGTTCTATGCTTTCGGCATAGAGCTGAACACGGTAACGCTTGCCGCACTGATAGTAACGCTGGGTATGATTGTGGACAACTCCATTGTCATAATAGACAGCTACGTAGAGATGCTTGCCGAAGGCCATTCACGCTGGCATGCGTCAATAGCCAGTGCCACGCATTTCTTCAAGTCTATCTTCTCAGCAACGCTTGCCATAAGCATCACGTTCTTCCCGTTCCTGCTCACTATGACAGGCATGTTCCATGACTTCCTGCTATATTTCCCGTGGGCAATAACAATAGTGCTTGCCATTTCACTGCTTGTTGCCGAACTGATAGTGCCGTTCCTGCAGTTCTATTTCATACGCAAGCCGTTGAAAAACGAGCTTCCTGAGAACGGCAAAAAGAAGTTCTCGTTCCTCGACCTCATGCAGAAATACTACGACAAGCTGCTTGCAGTCTGCTTCAAGCATCCGTATATGACAATATCTGCAGGCGTGCTTAGCGCTGTAATAGGCGGTATAATGTTCGGAATACTACCACAGAAGATGATGCCTACCGCTGAAAGAAACCAGTTTGCAGTGGAGATTTACCTTCCTACAGGTTCGTCTGTAGAGCGCACGGCAGCCATAGCAGACAGTCTGGAACACATGATAAGGAAAGACACGACACGCATTGTGTCTGTTGCATCGTTCAAGGGAACATCATCACCACGCTTCCATACGTCTTACGCTCCGCAGTTTGCCGGCACTAACTATGCACAGTTTGTAGTGAATACTACAGGAAACGAGGCTACATTAGAGGTGCTTAAGGAATGCAGAATGAAGTATGCCACATACTTCCCTGGCGCATACGTAAGGTTCAAGCAAATGGCTTATAGTCAGGATGCCAACCCTGTTGAGGTAAGAATATCGGGAGAAGATTGGGAGAAACTTAAGAAAACAGCCGACTCACTCACTACTATATTCCGCGCAAACCCAGACCTTATGCTTGCAAGGAACGACATAAACGAACCGCTGCTTACCACTGACGTGAAGCTTGACGAGGTAAAGGCAGGCAGACTGGGTATAACAAACGCCATGCTTGAAAGCACTCTAGCCATGCGTTACAACAGCACAGGCATCGCTCTCGGCACTGTCTGGGACGGTGACTATGGTGTTAACGTGTGCCTTAAGAGCAACAATGCCGACCGTTCTACAGCAGAAGACGTGGCAGACGAACTTATTCCTGTAAACGGAGGCTTACGTAACGTGCCGCTGAGACAGGTAGCTACAGTGCGCCCTGTATGGCAAGACGGACAGATAAGCCACAGAAACGGCGTGAGAACCATTACGGTAATGGCTGACGTTGTTGACGGAAGAAACGTTATGGCTGTAACTGCAGAGATGCAGAAGTCTATCACACAGGCATCAATGCCCGACGGCATAAGCCTTGAATGGGGCGGCGAATACTATGAGGCAGGGCAGTCTACGCCACAAATCATATCAGCTTTGATGATTTCGGTAGTTATTATATTCTTCATTCTGGTATGGCATTTCCGTCGAATAGGCACAGCTGTGCTTCTGTTGCTATCGCTTTCAATGACGCTATTCGGCACCGCAATGGGCGTTCTAATATCAGGTGTTAACTTCGGCTTGACGTGTTTCCTCGGCATAATAAGCCTTATGGGAATACTAGTCCGCAACGCTATCATCATGTATGACTATGCTGAAGAGCTGCGAGAGACAGAGAAGATGACCGCGCACGACGCCATCTACACCTCTGCACGCCGCCGTATGCGCCCAATATTCCTCACTTCCGCTGCAGCGTCGATGGGCGTTATACCGATGATTCTCGGCGGCAGCGGGCTTTGGATGCCTATGGGTGCAGTGATATGCTACGGCACTATCATCACCATGTTCCTCATTCTTACTGTTCTTCCTGTAGCTTACTGGCTCATGATGAGCGGAAGCACGAAGAGACGCGAAAGGAGTAACGAACTTGAAAAGCAGTGATTTAAGCAAATGAATATCATATAAAATAATGATTGGGAATAACTTATGAAACATATATTTTCGATAATAGCCATAATGGGAACGGCATTGCCTATGTCTGCACAGCAGTCTTACACGCTCGAAGAGTGCAGGGCAATGGCTCTTGAACACAATATCGCGATAAGAAACGCTGACCGTGCCACCGAGCAGAGCGAGGAACAGAAGAAAGAAGCGTTCACAAACTACTTCCCTACCGTCAGCGCTGCTGGCATAACAGGCAAGTTGAACAAAGATTTCCTCGGCTTGATAGACGGCGGAACTTACGCTACAGTAACGGCTATTCAACCTATCTTTGCCGGTGGTCAGATTATAAACGGCAACAAACTTGCACGTGTTGGACTTGACGCAAGCCGCATACAACAGGAACAGCAAGCCAACGAGGTAAGGCTTACCACAGAGAAATACTATTGGCAGATACTAGTATTGCAGGAAAAGCTTACGACTTTAGACCGTGTTTATGCCATGCTCGAACGCCTTAACACCGATGTCACAGCATCGGTAAAAGCAGGCGTGGCATTGAGAAATGACCTTCTGCAGGTGCAACTGAAGCAGAACGAGGTGGAAAGCAACCGCATTAAGCTGCGCAACGGCATTAAAGTAAGCAAGATGGTGCTTGCGCAGTATGCGGGAATAGACGATGCAGACTACTCTCTTGGCAGCGATATCAACGTAGAAACGATGCCTGCGTTTCCGCTTGAACTGAAACAAGACCATAACTCATCGCTGCTAAGCACCACAGAATATCGCCTTTTGTCAAAGAACGTAGAGAGTACTACTATCCAGAGAAAGATGGAAGTGGGCAAGAATCTGCCTAAGATAGGTGTCGGCGCCAGCTATTCTTATATGAATCTTATGAGTCAGGACAGCTGGACAGGTGCTGTATTCGCCACCGTATCTGTGCCTATCTCAAGCTGGTGGGGCGGTTCGCATGCCATAAAGCGCAAGAAACTGGCTGAACAGACTGCACGCGAACAGCTTGAAGACAACTCTGAACAGCTGATAATAAGAATGGAAAAAGACTGGAACGACGTGGAAGACGCCTATAAGCAACTGGCTCTCGCAAAGAAATCAATAGAGCAGTCGGAAGAGAACCTGCGCCTTAACAACGACTTCTACCGTGCCGGAACAACTACCATGAGCGAGGTTCTTGACGCACAGCAGTATTATCAGCAGGCAAGAGACAGCTATGTCGAAGCATACTCCGACTACAGAACAAAGATAGAAGAGTATAAGGTTGCAACAGGAAAATGATATCTTTGGGGAGTTAAAGGAGTTAGGGAAGTTAAAGGAGTTAAAGACAAATGCTTTTAAGCTTGCGTTTGTAGTGTATACAAACTGGATAAGAATAAGCAAGACTAATGTCTTTAACTCCTTTAACTTCCCTAACTCCTTTAACTCCCTAGAAACAAAAATCAGTCGTGTTCACTTGTATTTGCCATACTTTCTGCCACGTTTTCAAGCAATGCAAATTCATCGTCGCTGCATATTTCCAAAGGCGAGTAAGTGTATAGGTTGTCTTGCAGATGTTCCATATATGTCATGCCGCTTAGTACGGTAAGCACGTTGTCGAAAGAGCCGGCAAAGCGGAAAGCCCATGACGAAACACTATCATTTGGTCGCTTTTGGGTAAGTCTTGTGGCAAGGTCATTAGGCAGCGTGGCAAGCTTACCGCCAAGCAGAGGCTCCATTATTATCACCGGAATATTGCGACCGGTAAGTTCCTTGTATAGTTCCTCTGCAGTCATTTCCACATCTTTGGCATGTCTGAAGTCAAAATAGTTCATCTTTATCTGCGCAAAATCCCAATGTATGTCGGCATGTCTTGACATCAGGAAGTCGAACACCTCACGACTTTCGCCATGAAAAGAGAAGCCTATGTTGCGTATTCTGCCCTCTTTTCTTTCGTTGAGAATGAAGTCTATCAGATGATTGTCGAACACTCGCGCCTTTAGAAACTCCAGTCCACGATGCTCATAATCTACATTATGAATGAGATAGTTGTCGAAATAGTCTGTCTTCAACGCCTCATGAGAGTGGCGGTACATCTCCAGTGAAGCGTTGTAGAGGTCGTCGCCAGTTATTCCTGACTTCAGCAAATGATGGTTAGACATCTTCGTTGCCAGCTTGTAACTGTTGCGAGGGTATCGGCTGAGTGCCTTCCCCACTGCAGTTTCCGACTGGCGTTGCAGATAGACTGGTGATGTGTCAAAATAGTTCACCCCATGCTTTATCGCATGGTCAATGAGTTCATAAACCTTGTTCTGGTCAACAACCATTCCATTCCCGTCGTCGGCTGCAACCATCGGAAAGCGCATACACCCATATCCCAACAGCGAAAACCTCTCTCCTGTCTTGTTGAACGTTCTGTAAGTCATGCTTCCGCGAGGCACCTTTACAGCCTTTTCATTGTCAATCACCCTGCCTATGCCGTTAGCAAAACTTGGCATACCCATCAACGTAACCCCGCCGAAGCCCAGTGTCTTAAGAAACATTCTGCGCGAAAGCCGCTTGTTCTTGTCATTCTCCATATCGTTATTCTTTAGTCAATAATCAGTATAAACACGTTCATGCCGCAAAGTTATACATGTTTTGTCAAGGTTTATGTATCACAATCATTTGAGAAAAGACCATTTTTATCTGAAATGCAATTCAAATGTCTAAACTATAATCGACAAAGCACGCTAAACAGACTAGAAATCAGATAATCGGAAGTATAAAGAAACACCCACTCGTGGGTGGCAATAATACCCCACTCGTGGGTAATAACAGACACCCTTGCAAGGGTGTCTATAGTGACCCTTGCAAGGGTGGCAATGATGGC
>JAUNIZ010000010.1:0-14031 GCA_030523165.1 Prevotellaceae bacterium | reverse complement strand
CTTAGGGATGGCAATAACGACCCCTTAGGGATGGCAATAGACACTCATGCATGAGTGTCAATGATACCATACGGTAGGTAGCAATATAGATACATGCATAGGCAATAAAGATTAGGGTATATTTACGTCGGTTGCAATGACACAAATATAGCAATCCAAATGATTTTGATAAATAAGTCTTTGATATTGGTTAATGGGTTTTCACGGATTTGCATTATCTTTGTACCCAAGATAAGCGGCATCTCGGCATAACATTCAAGCAAGCTTGATGATTCTGCTCTCGATTTGCATTATCTTTGCAGAAGATAAAACAACAAACGATTATGGAACAGATAAGTAAGATAGACACAGTGCAAAAGTATTGCGACTTGTTCGGGATTGAGGCTATGCATCCTCTTATTAGTGTGGTAAACTGCTATGAACAGAAGCCGATAAGACACTCTAAAAGGCTGTATAACATATATGCAGTGTTGCTAAAGGACACTGAATGCGGGTCAATGAGCTACGGCAGAAGCCTATATGACTATGAGAAGGGCACCGTATTGTTTGCTGCTCCGGGGCAGGTAATGGGCGCCGCTGACGACGGCAAGTTGCACCAGCCGGCGGGGTATGCGCTGGTGTTTCACCCGGAACTGCTGAGAGGAACGCCATTGGCACGAATATCAAAAGACTATTCTTATTTTTCATATAATGCCAATGAAGCTCTGCACCTGTCGGAAAACGAGAGGAAAACGTTCACTGAATGCATGGAGAAAATACGTGAAGAACTGCTTTATCCGATTGACAAATACAGCCGTTCGCTGATTATCGACACGCTAAAGTTGTTTCTCGACCATACAATCCGCTTCTACGACAGGCAGTTCATTACGCGAGAGAACATGAACAGCGACCTGCTTGCACGCTTTGAAACGCTGCTTGAAGACTATCTTAACTCTGACTTGCCCATGACAAAAGGGCTTCCTACGGTGCAATACTGTGCAGACAAGCTGTGCCTTTCGCCAAACTATTTCAGTGACCTTGTGCGCAAGGAAACAGGCGAATCGGCGTTGAAGCATATTCAAAGCCGCATACTTGACGTGGCAAAGGAACGTGTGTTCAACACCGACATGTCGCTAACGGAAATATCCGATGCGCTCGGTTTCCCTTATCCACAGCATTTCAGCCGCTGGTTCAAGAAGATGATTGGATGCACACCAAGCGAATACAGGTCCAAGAGATAAGCCTATAATGCAATAAAGACAAACAATAAGGGTTGCCGCAACAAGCTTTACTTCGTCAGCGAGAACTTCACGCTCAAGCCAAAGTCTTGCGTAGTGGTAGGATAGCTGCTGCTTGAAAGCAACGGCGTGTTGGTCTGTCGGTCATAATAGAAGCCCAACGTCAACATTCTCGACAGGCTATAGTCGGCAGAGAACGACAGTTTGAATGCTGTGTTTCCGCTGCTTGCAGAACTTGTTATAGTGGAAATGTCACGACATATAGCAGCCTGCTTGCGGTAAGATATGTCAAGACGAAGATTCAAGTCAGAGTTGAAGTTTGACGAAGAGCGCGACTTTGACGTGGTAGATGTCTTCGTGTCTTCTGTCTTGTCGTTGCCCTTCTTGTTAGACTTCACCTTGCGCTTCTTGTTCATTCCGAAGAGGTTGAAGTCGCTTATCTTGTAGCCAAGACCTATCACCCAGTCCTTGCTTGTAGACTCGTTTATCTGTATACTTGTCATGCTAAGGCTCAGCACACGTGTCATGCGGTATGCCAGCGAGCACGTAAGGTCGTTTTGTAAGGTTACGTCTATACCCAGCAACGGAGAGAAAGATTCGTTTATGCTGACCGTGCTCACATTGTACATGCTGCTCGGTATAGGGTTGCCTGTCGTGGCATCAGTAACGAAGCCCAAACCATCCATATATTCAAGATATGTGCTGTAAGAGCTGTATGAGCCTACTGCGTATATGCTCTTGTAGGAATGACTCAGGTTGACGCTCTTGAACACATCGCGGAACCACGGCAGATTGCTCAGACCGCTATATTTTATTGTCCAGTTAGGAAGCAGACGGGCAAGCGTAGGGAATATGGAAAGTGAATTGCCGCCCATGCTTGTGTAAGTAGAGAGGAAGGCAGGAATCATCACGTCGGCACTATACTTGCTGATAGTTCCGTTCTCGGAGTTGAACGCCTGACCCGCAAGCGTAGTTCCTTCTGGATAAACGGCATTGGCATAGCGTGCCTCTACCCTGTCGCGGAATGCGTCGAGTGAATTGCAGAACTTCTCGAACGTGCCTGAATGGTAGCCGTTTGTAGCGTCGCCCATGCCTTCAAACGCACTTCCAAGACTTATGGTAGTCATTGTGAACGTTCCGCTCTGTGTGGTAGGCGAGCCTGTGTACATATACTGTATGCTCTTCGACGTGGTCTGTGTGCGACTCGCGTTGAGGTCTATCTTCAGGTTCTTTACAGGTTCGAGCGTCATCTTTATCTGCAGGTCTTCCGTCAAGCTCGTAGTAGCAGGCGTAGAAATACTGTCCTCCATAAGCAGCCAGCCACGGTCGGCAGCCTTGTCTATATAGCTGTCGTCAACAAGACCGAAAGCGAAACCCAGGCCAGGCGACATTATATCGCCGCTGCGCTGTCCGAACACGTCACCGATGTTAGGCAGGAAGCCTGGCAGAGACATGGTGTACTTGTTGCTATACGTCAGACTTGCGCTGCGCACAAGCATAAGGCCACGGGCGATACACTGCATTGTCTTGTACCATTTGGTATCTTCAACAGATGGTTTCTGCATGACAGAAAGCTTCAATGTGGTAGCAGTATCAACCTTGCTCGTTATCTTTATGCTGTTGTTGTCAACAACCTTATACTTCACCTTGAATGCCTTTCCTTCCTTTGTCTTTGCACTTACAATCAGCTTCTTGCTGTTCTTGCCGTGCTTTACGGTAATGGTAGTGTCTGGGCGAAGTTCTATTTCCTTCTCAAAGCTGCGCTTGTTTTTAGGCAGTATCTTGCTTTCCTTGTCACTATCCTTGCCTTTCTCGGTCATGGCATTTGTCTTGGCGTTAGTCTTTGCGTTACGTCTGTTGTTGATTGT
The DNA here is from genome assembly GCA_030523165.1 of Prevotellaceae bacterium. Taxonomy (GTDB): domain Bacteria; phylum Bacteroidota; class Bacteroidia; order Bacteroidales; family Bacteroidaceae; genus Prevotella. The sequence goes on along the minus strand of JAUNIZ010000010.1, from coordinate 10,946 downwards.
ATTGCGTCTTGACTGCGATGACTTGTTGAAACGCTCGTTGGCTTTCTTCAAGAACGGAATATGATTATATAGCTTCTCGAAGTTGAATGATCCGTTTACGTTGAACGAACGGTTCATAGAGATAGTGTTGCCATAGGAAGTGCCGTCTTCATCTTCTGTACCTCTTTCCCAGTTATATGTAGCCGTATATGACGCGTCAGAGTTTATCCAGTCGAAAATCGGTATAAGATTAAGCGGTGCCTGGTATGACGCGGTGAACGTCTGTGTATAGTCGAGAGGCGTACCAAGATTCTTTATACTTGTCCAGACAGAGTCTTTCCATGCCTGATACTGCTCAGGATAGAGGTCTTTGTTGATCGGGGTGTATGGTTCTTCTATCTCGGCATTGGTAGCGCTGCTGAAATTCATGTGGAGATTCTTTGTGAAATCCCACCTTATGGAGAACTCTCTGTTCCACAGGAACTGCTCGCTGAACGTCATAGGCAATTCTGTAGCTTCGGTGCTTTCAAGGTCTCGTTCCTGCAGTTCATAGTAGTCGCGCTGCAGTTCTGAGGTGAATGATATATTCTGAGGAAGCCAGTTGAAGCCGAAACGTCTGAATATGTCAAGCCACTTGCTCTTGTTCTTTATCTTCTTGAAAGGCTCAAAAGACTTATAGACAGGAGTATAGCTATAGTTTAGCGTACCGTTCCAGCTGTCTTCATTCTCGTAAACGGTAGTCTCGCCACTGGTATGGCTATGGCTATGGCTGTATGAGAACGTGAAGTTGGCAGGGTCATAAGGCATAGGATGCTTCTTTGTGCGTATGCCGATATTCACGTTCGACAACGAGAAGTTGGTGTTAGTGGTCTTCGTTATAGCCATACTCTCCAAAGAATCACGCTCCGATTCGGTAGCGCAGTCGTCAAGAGCATCCTTAAGAAGAATGTCTGTGTCAAAAGGATTATACTTAGGGCGTGAGCGCTCTTTCGTAACCGAATAATAAAGAGGTGCGCTTATCTTTGCCTTTTCCGGCAGGAAACGGCCTAAATCAATGCTTGTAGTTACACTGTAAGTATGATAATCGTCCTGCGCACGCTCAGAAACACCGTCTTCAAGACCACCGAAACCTTCGGTAACAATCTTTCCTGTAGCATTGATAGAGCCAATGTCAGACAACTGGACATTAAGCGTACCCTGTGCTGCCCAACCACCAGAACTCTCGTATTCCTTTAATCTGAACTCATTAATCCAGACTTCACCAGACTTGACATCGCCGGAGAGGTTGCGCACACCTATCATCATCTTCTTTATCTTGCCCAACGACGGGTTACCCATAACTGTTACTTTATTGTTAGGGTTATCCTCATCATATTCAGAGTAAGCCGTGGTATATGATGCCGCACCCAATGCCTTGGCCTTGTTGCGCTCTTTCTTCAGGTCAGTGAATATACTTAAGTCTATGTCTATCATATTGTCTTCCGGCCAAACGATAGCAGCATCGGAAGAAGAATACAGGCTATATGTGCCTGCTTCGGTAATCTTCAGAGGCACTTCGTATTCATAATAGTTGTTCTTATAGTCTGTTCCCAGGCGCATGAACACAGCCAGTTCATTGTCTGCAAGGTTGGTAGTGTTCTCTTCAAGCGCATTGGCGTGAACGAACATCTGCAGCCTCTTGTACTGACGAATGTCAAGAGACGATGACTTGTAGACGGCTTTTGACTCTCCGCTTGATAGATTGGAAACCACCAGAGACAATGACTGCTCGTCGTCTTCCGTAACCTGAGCCTGTGTAGGGTCTTGCGTTCTGCTTATACCTGGAGGCATTACATAGTTTACAGGAGTCTTGTAGCTGTTCTCTTCAAGGCTTACTGCACTGGCTGTCAATGAACCAGTCTCTGCTGAAGTAGTAGACAACGTGCCGTCATATACTCGCCAGTCACCTCTTACAAGGTCAAGAGAAGCGAAACGCATTACGATAGGTTTCTTGAAATTGGTAAGGAACATACGCATAAAGCGTATCGAAGAGAAATCACTCAAAGAGCCGACATTCTCTTCATAGTCTTCTATAGGTATGCGGAACTGATACCATGTGGCGCTACCAATTGTTCCATTACGCAGCGTAGGTGTTGTCTCACGCTTGTCTACGATGAAGTTCTCGCCTACTACAAGGTCTTCAGGGCGAATACTTATATGATACTGATAATATTTCTCTGTTTCATTCAGTGTATAGTCTTGGTTGATGTCTTCAACGTCAGGCGTCGTCTTGTATGACGAATCGTAGCTTTCAGTCTGGCTGTCACTGTCAGGAGAGTTACCCTGAGGATTGTTTATTCTCTTGTAACGTCTGAGGATAGACGCCTGCATCTCATCAAAATCAGAACCTCTGAAATAATGATAGTCATCGTTTGCAGGGTCGCTCATAATAGAGTCAAGCTGGGCAGGGGATACTGAAGCCTGGGCTGCAGTAAGGAAATCCTGGTAAGAACTGAACTCAAGCTCCTCTGCATCTGTAAGACCATTATAGCCAACGTCTTGCAATGCACGTGAGCCGCTTGTAGTAGCGAAAGCGTAGGTAACGGTAGAAGACGTAGGAATCTTACCCCATTGGGTAGTAGTGTAACTGCTTGAACCGTCAACAGGCATACCGCTCTCGTAGAATTTCTTACCGTCACGAAGAATATCTTCGCTGACTTCTCCAAGGTTGATATAGAAATCGCCGCCATATTCACTTGCATCGCTCTGTTCGTTGGAATAAATGAACGGGTCAAGAAGCCAGAACTCTATATAGCCGATGTTTGCTGTCTCGAAATCGCTTGTATCAAGCTTACGCATCATTCCACCCCAATGTTCCTCAGGGTTAGGCAAGGTTCCGTCATAGTTAAGATTGGTGTTGAAGTTATACGGACCACGCTCGTCTGGATAATACGCAATGTTCAGAATAGACAATGTAGACGTTGAACTGGTATAGCTTGTGTTGCTACGATAAGGGAACAGCTCTCTGGTATAAACTTCACGCACATAATAGTTGCTCAACTGCTCAAGGTCGCTCTTGATATGCGACGGGGTAAGCGATGAACTTCTACGTGTGAAAAGAGGGTCAATGGTGTACCATGCCATTAGCGAACGGTTGAAACCGCTGGAAAGAGTTGTCTTGTCGCTTTGCTCCGGAAACATAGAAGGAACGCTTGACAATATCCAAGACGTAGGGGTAGACACGTCTATCGCGTTCTTCGTATTCTCAAAGTCATCTATATACGAAGCATTGTCTTGCACACCGCTTACCTGCCCTACAAGAAGCTGGGCAAACTCTCCTGTGAAAGAAATCTGCGAAGGCTGTGTACAGTTTACGAAAGGCAGCTTGTCGAGCATGTTTGTTAGCCACTGGCTTTCCTTTTTCCAGTTTATATTAAGCCCCCAAAGAGTATTGTTTACAGGCTCGGAGCCCATAGCAACCTTAGATGTCAATGCCTGTTCCGACAGATGCTGTATAGTTCCGCTAAGCTGGAAATTATCAGAGAAGGCATATTCCCAGTTCAATCCTAACATTGTCTTTCGCTGAAGGCTATAGTCAGAATTGCTTTCAAGAGAAACGTTCACGCTTGTTCCTGCATCGATGATGCTCTGATTGAGAATAGTTACCTCTCCTGCCGAATAATCTACAGAATAGTCAGAACCTTCGGTAAGCGTAACGCCACCTGCAGTAACTACCACAGAACCCTGTGCCACGTTTGTAGCGCCTAATGATATAACGTTTGCAGACGTTCCCTTAAACTGACCCGTAATGATATATTTGTCTTTTTCGGCAATCTGTTTCGCTACTGTTTTCGTAGAATCATACAGTTCCTTAAACGTATAGGATTCTGCCAAGTCTGCAGAAACACCTTTGCTTACCAATACATTATAAAGGTATTCTCCGAAAGGTTCCACTACAGGGAAGAACACTCTACCGTTGCTAACGGTATAGCCGTCAACGTAGTCGAAGTAGCCGTTGCTGTTTGCCTTGTTGTTTGCATCGAGGCGATCAGCACCCATAAGCTTTATGATAGTAGAACTCTTTACCTGAGCTTCTGGTATATAAGTAAGGTAAACACCTGTGGTATCGCTGAGATATTTCACGTCAAGACGGAACTTTTCCTTTTCAACAGACGAACCAAGCTGATAGACGTTCTTCATCATCAAGTCCCAGTTACCCTGCTGAGGGCTGTTGTTGGTATTCTTCAATGACTTTACGAAAAGTGCCTGTTCGGTATCGTCAATGTCTGTAGAGAACTCTCCAACCTGATAGGTTACGCCACCGTAAGTATATTCAAAAGCCACTGCTACTACCTGGTCTGTCTGCAACGAAGTCTTGAGTGACACATAGCCGAAATAAGAGTTAAGGGTATATTCCGAGCTTGTAAGCAAACGTGCACTCTCTATCTTCTCGTAGTCGGTTCCGCTGACAAACCCAGATATTCCGTCAAGTATTGTTGATGTCTGGTCTATGTATCTTGCATCGGAATAGCTGCTATTCATTGTGGAATACTCTGTATTTGCAGCATTGCAAGGTGCAGTCTGCCCGGTGAGTGTCCAAAGCGAATTGCTTACCTTTGAGTTTTCTCCGAGGTCAGTCAAAGCCACTATGTCACGCGTATTCGTAGTTGTTCCCGTCTTGTTTGTAACCCATATCTCTACACGGTTGATAGTTACTCCCGTCGTAACGTTAGGGAGTTTCTTCATATAAGTGTCATATCTGTCACGGAAATACTGTGCGAGGAAGAAGTGACGGTTAGCTTCATAGTCGGTAGGCTCAAGCTCGAACTCGGTCAACTGAACGCCTCCTTTTGAAGAAACGCTTGTAGAGGAAGACTTCTTCTGAGACACTACTGTCTGCAGCTTAAGCTTGCCGAACTGCAGGTCTGTGCGTATACCGAACAATGAAGAAGAACTGTTTATCAAAGACGAATTGCTGGGAAACGAAACGTTACCACCCTCAACAAGCTTGATGATTTCGTCTTCCTTACCCTCGTATTTCAGTTTCATGTTTTGGGTATCGTAGTCGAACGTAGCGTCAGTATTATAGTTGAGGTTCATGTCTACCTTGTCGCCTACCTTTCCATTGACGCTAAGGTTTATCTTCTCGTCAAAGTTCATTGTCGTAGTCTTACGGTTACGTATAGGCAACGACGGGTTATCAATGTTCTTAAGCGTTGCACCAAACGACAGCTCTGCCGTTCCCTGTGTCTTTATTCTCACTCCACCAGGACCGAATATCTTTTCAGCAGGTCCAAGGTCGAAGTGCATATCAGTAAACGAAAACTTCTCCTTGTCGTCTTTCTGCTGTGCTACTTCTTCGTTCTTTGTTCTGAAGAATCGCTTCAATTCCTGCTTCTCGCTCCACGCTCTATATTCTTCAGGTGTCATGGCAATAGGTGTTGACAGATAGCCATCGCCCATCTTTGAACCGATATAATAACGGTTTAGCGTATCGTTATATACTACATCTTGGGTGATATTGGAAGGGAAGCTAAGGTCAGCTGCATTGCGGTTGAGGTCGTCTTCAGTGATTGGAACTGTACGTTGAATCTTCCAACGTGGATTAAGCAATGAGTCTGGTATAGAATCTTCTTCGATTATCACCTCTGGCTGTGCCGCTACGTTCACGCTTGCCTTAGGCTTTACGGAATCTATCTTGTTGCCTGCCGGAGTGGTTCCGCGTGGCAGTTGAGGTCGGTTCTGTCTTGTTCTGTTGTCTTGATAATAAGGCATAGTGATAGCATAGCTTGCCATGGTGACAGCAAACAATATCAATAAAATGCTATATATATGCTTTCTTATCATCGAGTAACCAGTGTTTACTTGGCTATTAAGCGTATCTGCTTGCCCGTGTTGATTATTTTATCTGTTTCAGGGCAAGTTTTACCACTTGTTCAACAGGCAGATCAGGCTGCTCTTTGAGTATTGCCACAACTACCTTTGCAGAAGGTGCCGGGGCAAAGCCAAGCATTGTGAGAGCGCCTATAGCCTCGTCTTTTATCTCGTTGTTTACGGCTGGAGCCTTCGGACCTTTAGCGGCTGGCAGTTCGCTTGCAATGCCGCTTGTAACAATCTTGTCTTTCAAGTCAACTATTATGCGTTGTGCCGTGCGCAAGCCTATGCCTTTTACCGTCTTCAGCATACGCTCGTTGCCGGTAGAGATAATTTCGCAAAGCTCTGATGCAGACAGTTCCGAGAGAATCATGCGTGCAGTATTGGCACCTACTCCAGAAACAGTTATAAGCAGCAGGAACATATCGCGTTCCTGACGAGAGGCAAAGCCAAACAGAACGTATGCGTCTTCGCGTATACTCTCATATACATGCAGACGTACATCCTTCTTGCCTTGAATAGCACTAAATGTATTAAGCGTTATGTTCAAGCCATAGCCTACTCCACCTGTTTCCACAACAGCGTATGCGGGGCTTAGCTCTGCCAATTCGCCTCTTATATATTCAATCATGAGTCAATAAATAATGTAATTACACATTCTAATTAACGTTACCACTATTTTTTTATTGCATCATATCATTGGTTTAACATGACAAAAACCAACAAAAGGAACGTTTCCTAATGGTAAACCTATCGTTTCTTGTGTGTAAACCTATCGTTTCCTAAGCAGAAACGATAGGTTTATGATTAATAAAGCCTAACCTTCTTGTCTTTTCAACATTCTCTTGAAATAACCGTCATGCTTTCTAAGCTCAGAAGGTGTGCCCATTTCCGATATCTTACCGTCTTCAAGCACTACAATCTTGTCTGCATTTGCTATAGTTCTCATGCGATGGGCTATAACGATAACGGTCTTGTTCTTGACAAGCTCTGATATTCCCGCTTGTATAAGAGTTTCGTTTTCAACGTCAAGCGATGCGGTAGCTTCGTCAAGAAGCACTACAGGGGCATCTTTCAGCAAAGCTCTCGCAATTGAAATACGCTGACGCTCACCACCTGAAAGCGTCTGCCCGTTCTCGCCTATTATGGTGTTATAGCCTTCGGGAAGCTTGTTTATGAATTCTTCACAACACGCAAGCCGTGCAACTTTCTTTACCTCTTCATCGGTAGCGTCACGCTTTCCTATTCGTATATTATCCATTACCGTAGCGTTAAACAACACGACATCTTGGAATACAATGGCGAAGTTGCGCAACAACACTTCTGGTTCGATAGTCGAAATGTCTATGCCTCCTAATCTTATTGTTCCTGATGTAATATCCCAAAAGCGTGCAGCAAGCTTGGCAGTAGTGCTTTTGCCTCCTCCAGAAGGACCTATCAGCGCAGTAATCTCGCCTTGTTTGGCAACAAAGGATACATCTTCAAGCACAGTTTTCCCTTCTTCGTATGAGAAAGAGACATGCTCAAAGCATATATCATATCCTTTGTTCTCCATTTCCAGCGAACCATTTTGCACTGGCATCTGTTCCATTTCGTTCATTCTTTTGATGCGAACGTCAAGATAATAAAGAGCGGCAAGATTGTTAAGAACTTCATTTATAGGAGAATAGACACATGAGCCGATTATCAGAAACACAAGATATGCGAATATGTCAACTTTCTCTTGAGCTAGAAGAACGGCACCAGTTATTATCACGCTTGCCAATCCTAATTTTAGTATACTTTGCGAACCGTGTACGAGTATGCCTGTAATCAGTTCATTACGTGCCATTGTCTTTTCATAATTGTCTATCGACTTGTCAAGAATATTCATATATTCTGTTTCCTTGCCGTATGCCTTTATCTCCTGAACATTATCCAAGCCCTCTTGTATATTTTCGCTTACCGCACGTTTCTTTATATAGTTCTGGCTGTTTTTATCGCTGACATCGCGCTTGGCAAACAGCAATATAGCCATTGCTACAGGCACTACCCAGAACAAAGCTATTGCCAGTTGCCAGCAGTAAAATGTCATTCCTATAGCAATCAAGACAAGGCTTATCAGCGAAGCGAACAGCTGCGGAACAGAATGAGAGAATGTGTGTTCAAGGTCAGTGCAGTCATCCATTATTGTAGATGTAAGGTCTGACAGATTCTTTTCTCCGAAAAACGCAAGCGGAAGCTTACGCAACTTCTCGGCAAGCGATATTCTCCTGTTTGCGCTTTCGTCATATACGCAAGTGTAAGTGCTTCGGTATTGGAATACACCTATTATATACATTATTATAATAAAGGCGATTCCTATAATGCCGAAATATGCTATCCCATTGACATCATCTTTGCTATAGCCAATCAAAGGGCGTAGCCATTCATCCAAAAACATGAACACGAACATTGCAGGCAACATCAGTGCCACATCGAAAACGGTTGTCCAAACCACTCCTTTGCATAAATATCTTGCGCCTTGACGTGACAAAGCGAAACGTCGCATTATTGTTTTAATCATTGTTTGCCTCCTTTCCTATAGTCCAGTTCACAGACTGGCAATATTCGTTCCACCTATTATAATATATGCCCTTCATCTCTAAAAGTTCCTTATGCGTGCCTTGCTCTGCAATATTACCGTTGTCTACCACTATTATATTGTCTACATCGGTTATGCTTGTAAGCCGATGGGCAATCATCAACACAGTCTTTCCACGTGTCAGTTCACGCAATGCCTGCTGCACAAGATGCTCGTTCTCAGGGTCAGCAAATGCTGTAGCTTCATCAAGCACGATAATAGGCGCATCTTTAAGTATCGCCCTGACAAGCACTATACGCTGCTGTTCCCCTCCAGAAAGATAAGTTCCTTCTGTTCCTATTCGTGTGTCAAGCCCATTAGGCAAGCGGTCTATAATATCCCTGCATTGTGCCATTTCTATCGCACGCTCTATATCTTCGTGACTTGCATTAGGCTTTCCGTATGTTATGTTTTCACGTATAGTGGTCTTGAACAATCGTGGATTCTGAAAAACAAACGACACGCTGCGCATCAGTTCGTCTGTCTTTACATCACGTACATCTACACCTCCTATGCGAACACAACCTTCGTCAACATCGTAAAAGCGAGGAACAAGTCGCGCAATAGTTGTCTTTCCGCTACCCGATGCACCTACTAACGCTATGCGTGAACCTTGTCTGATTGTGAAAGACATACCTGATAGCACTCTTGCCGATGTTCCTGGATAAGCAAAAGACACATTCTCAAAACTTATGTCATACGCGTCTATATGCCTAATGTCTTTACTTGTCGACAGCGGTCTGTAAGCAGTAAGCGCATCAAGACGATTAATAGCCTCGTCTGCCTGACCGATAGCCTGACCGATATACATGCTTTTCATTACGCATTGGGAGAATACTGGCGTAATCAAGACAAAGAGTATAAGATTGAGTATCACGCTTGCAGCACTGTCATCGCCAGACAATATTATGGCCAGCGGCACAAGGAAGAATGCGAAACTGTTTATTATTACCGAATAAAAGGTCATTGGGCGTTCCCATAAACGTGTGTATTTCGTTGCTGTATGGTTATATTCCATTATCACACGATAGAAGCTTTTGAACGAATATACCGTCTGTTGGAAAACTTTTACTACAGGTATTCCCCTTACATATTCCACTGCCTCGGTGTTCATCTGCTCCAAAAGCGTCATGTATGCCTTCATGAACTCCCTGCCTTTTGTATTCATCGTATGTGCCATGATTGCGATTGCTATGCCTACGGGAACAAGACACGCTATGCCAAGTCGCCAGTCGAACACTACAATCATGACCAACGCCACTATCGGAACAAGCACTGTGCCAGCCAAATCAGGCAACTGATGTGCGAGAAAAGAGTGTGTTACACTTGCGTTATCGTCTATTATCTTCCTGATTTTTCCTATTGTATTCATGTCGAAAAAGCCCAACGGCATAGACAATACCTTACGCATTGCCTCGCGCCTGATATTGGATTCCACACGGAAAGCGGCAAGATGCGAACACATAAGAGCAGCATAATAAAGCAGCACACCAGCAACGGCAAAGCCTGCAGCATAACACGAATAGACAATAACCGGGGAATCGCCAGTAAAGCCTCCGTCATTAATCAGTTCTTTCACTATCAGCCATATCAACAGATACGGCAACATACCCGACAATTCACTTATTGCCGACAACACCAATGCAAGCGGAAGCAACGGCTTTCGCCTGCCAAGATAACATTGTAGTTTACTAAATGTCTTCATCATTTTTATTATTTTAGTTATTTATAAACATGTCCGTCAATAACGAACAATAATCAGTTTTGTTCAAAAAAAAGAGAGAGCTTATATTTTCATAAGCTCTCTCCAACCGGCAACCTCCATCGTGAGGTATTCCGAAATCACCTTTTCCAGTTCGCCTGGACTGATGTCATGAACAATCAGTTCCTCGAACATAGCGAATATCCATATTGTATGCATGTGAATAGAAAAGTCTGATATATCTACATCTATCTGTGGATGACGTTCTTTCATCTTCGTAAAATATTCTTTGACAAGTGTTGTCGCACGTGTTGTGAAGTCTTTCTTATAGTTTTCCAAAGACGAACCATGCGCCTTGAAAAACAATAACGTAAGCAAACGACGATGGCGACGTATATAATCTGTGTATTCTCTCACAACGTATTCAAGATAGGTAGTATCGCGCATGTCCATTATATCCATGCCTCTACGCCCGTGATGCTCGTCAAGCATGCGGTCAAAGTCTTTCATAGCAGGCCCTACAACACGGCAGAATATTTCATCCTTGCTTTTGAAATAATTGTATATATTGCTTAATCCGACATTCGACCTTGCCGCAATTTCGCGCATGGAAACCTTCAGAAAGCCCTTTTCCAGAAACAAATCTCCTGCGGCTTTCATAATATCTGACTTTATATAATCTTTAGTTACCTGCATCGCGTTTGAATATCATGTGCAAAATTAAGGATTTAATGTATTTGCAACAATACCCACTAATAATGATTTTAGACACAAAGCATAGGTAAACATACCATTGTTATAAAAAAGCAT
>JAUNIZ010000009.1 GCA_030523165.1 Prevotellaceae bacterium | reverse complement strand
TATGGTTTATGATGTGTAAACGTGCCGTTTCTGAGGTGAAAACCTATGGTTTATCATGCACAAACCATAGGCTTATTAAAAGAGAATGTTTAGTTTCGCGGATTTTAAAAATAATTCTCCATTTTGTAATCTGTAATATTCAAAATCTCATACCCATTGTTCAAAAAAACTAAATAACGCAAAAAAGTTTCCGATTTGGGTGCTTTTGCCTTAGAAATATTTGGTTTACACTATTATTTGAAGTATTTTTGCATGGAATTTAAATCATTTCACAAACATGAAACACCTTAAACTCTTGCTTGGCATTGCCGTTTGTGGCACTCTTGTTTCTTGCTTCAAGGACGAGCCTCTTAATACGGAGTGCGACATAGAACAAGCCTATATACATTCAGACACGCCCGAAACAATGTTCTATAATGTTTCCGATTCATTGGTTAATGTGCTTTCCAGTGAAAGTACAGTTAGGTTTAGTGTTCGCGAAGGTGTAGACTTGACAGCTCTTGCGCCACATTTTATCATTACCGAAGGCGCTACAATCAGCCCGGAAAGCGGTTCTGTGCAAGACTTCAGCAATGGAGGCGTGGCTTATAAAGTTACATCTCAAGACGGCGAATGGAGCCGAAACTATACCGTAACCGTAAGTCCAAGACAGTTGTCTGACGGTGAATATGATGAATTTGACTTTGAAAACTTCCGTCTAGAAAGCACAAATAGCAAGTATTACGTATGGAGTGCCGAGTCGTCAGACAATAGTAGCCTTGACGATTGGGCTACTGGAAACCCCGGTTTCGCTATAAGTATGAGCACGGCAGCGCCAGAGGACTACCCTACAGTACCGCTTGAAAACGGATATGAAGGCTATGGAGTGAAGCTGACAACACGTAGTACAGGACCTCTCGGAAGCCTTGTAAGCAAGCCGATAGCTGCGGGAAACCTCTTCATAGGCAAGTTCGACGTTACAAAGGCATTGACGAATACGTTGCAGACAACTATGTTCGGAAAGGAAGTAGCCAAGAAGCCTTTGACCTTTACTGGCTATTACACATATAAGCCAGGCGATACTTTCACCGACAAAGACGGCAATACCGTTGCAGGAAAGACTGATTGCGGCAATATATATGCCGTATTATACAAGAACACCGACAATGACGGCAACCCTATAGTGCTATATGGAGACAACGTAAAGACAAGTGAACAGATTGTGGCACTGGCAGATTTGGGCAATACAGAAACCACTTCTGAGTGGACATACTTCTCCATTAACTTTGACTATAGCAGCGAGATTGATAGCGAATTACTTGCCAACTACGGTTATAATCTTGCCATTGTCTGCACGTCAAGCAACGATGGAGCAAGTTTCCAAGGTGCTATTGGAAGTACGCTTACGGTAGATAAGTTGAGAATAATATGGGATATTAATAGCGATTCAGAATGAAAAAGAACATTATAATATTGCTCCTTCTTGCTTTAGGCGCTACACAAGCCAGATGTGAAGATATCTTCAGCAACCTCGTTTATTATGCCCGTGCAGGCTATAGTGTAGGCGGTACTGCTCCCGTAGGTATGCCTGCTACAATAAGAAGCTTGTCGAAATACACTCTTCAGCCTAACGTTACCCTTGCTTTAGACGCATATAAGCCTCTCGGAGGGCACTGGGGAATAATGGCAGGATTCCATATTGAGAACAAGGGAATGAAGACTGACGCACGCGTAAAGAACTATCACATGGAGATGCGACGTGGGGGAGAGTCGCTAGAAGGCATGTTTACAGGACAGGTAATAACCGATGTAGAAGAATGGATGATTACTTTGCCGTTTCAAGCTGCATATAACGTGAGCGATAAAGTGCGCCTTCGCCTTGGCCCTTACTTGTCATACGTGCTGTCAAATGACTTCAGCGGAATCGCCTACGGAGGTTATCTGCGTGTAGGAAGCCCTGTGGGCAACAAGGTAGAGATAGGTACTGGTAGCGGTTCTCAGGGTACATACGACTTCTCTGATGACCTTCGCAGACTGCAGTTTGGTGTAGATTTTGGCGCTGACTGGGAGTTTTCCCAGACTTGGGGCGTATATTTCGATCTCTCATGGGGTTTGACTGGCATATTCAAAAGCGATTTCAACACCATAGAACAGACGCTTTATCCGATTTACGGAACAATAGGATTGACATATAAATTCAAATGATTGACAATATAAAGAAAGGTGAAATTATGAAGAAACTATTTACTCTTTTTGCGTTTATCGCAGTTACAATGTGCGCAATGGCTACTGATTACACCGATAATCTTGTAGTTAATGTAGGAGGTGCGCCTCTTTCAAGTGAACAGGCAACTATCTCTGTTACCGAGAATGAAGGCAAATACACCCTTACATTGAAGAATTTTTCAATAACAGGGCTTGGAGGTATCGGAACAATAGAGGTTTCTGACATAGAAGGAACCACATCAAACGGTGTTACAACTCTATCTTACGATGGCAATGTAACTATTCAGGCTGGTGACGACGAGAGCGTTACGTCATGGATGATGGCAGGTCAAAGCGTTCCTTTAACTATTGATGCCGAACTTTATAGCGATGAGAAAATGTATGCAGAGATAGGTATCAATTACATGAACGTGTTGCAGGTAGATGTAGTATTCGGCACAAAGCAGGAAACTTCTGCATCAACTGACTATACCGACAATCTTGTTGTTAATGTAGGAGGTGCTCCTTTCTCTAACGAGGAAGCAACGATATCAGTTACAGAAGCTAACGGTGTCTATACTCTTGCCCTTAAGAACTTCTCAATAACAGGGCTTGGTGGCATCGGTACTATCGAGATTTCCGGTATTGAAGGAACTACAGACGATGCTGGAAACATTGTGTTGGCATATAGCGGAGACGTTACTATCCAGGCAGGAGACGATGAGAGCGTTTCATCATGGATGATGGCTGGCCAAAGCGTTCCTGTTACTCTCAATGCAGAAATCTATAGTTCAGAGAAGATGTATGCTGAGATAGGCATCAACTACATGAACATGTTGCAGGTAGATGTAGTATTCGGAACAAAGCAAGCTTCATACACTTACACTGACTATACCGATGCTCTTAATATAACAGTAGCAGGTGCGCCACTGCCAAGTGAGCAGGCTACGATAACCGTAGGTGAGAGTGACGGTATATATTCGCTATCTTTGAAGAACCTTTCTATAACTGGCTTGGGTGGAATAGGCACAATATCGATAGAAGGTCTTGAAGGAACCAAAGACGAAGACACAGGTATAGTAACTCTATCTTATAGCGGCGATGTAACTATTCAGGCAGGTGACGACGAGAGTATCACATCATGGTTGATGGCAGGTCAAAGTGTTCCTGTAACTATATATTCGGAAATCTATAGTTCAGAGAAGATGTATGCTGAGATAGGAATTAATTACATGGGCATGTTACAGGTAGATGTTGTGTTCGGTTCAAAGGAAACAACAGGCATTAATACTGTCAATGCTTCTGGAAATAGCGATGTTGAGGCTATCTATGATATTAACGGCAATAAGCTGAACGATATGCAGAAAGGCATAAACATCATACGCAAGGCAGACGGAACTACTATTAAGGTTTTGAAAAAATAATGTCTGATTATCTGATTCTATGCTAATGAATCAGGATTATCCATAATATATTTTGGATTAGACAATTAAAAAAATCCCGGCTCTGATACAGAGTTCGGGATTTTTTTGTAGCTTTGCAGACAATGCAGCTATGCAAGAACATTAATAATCTTTATAAAGAACGCTAATATCAGTAACACGCACTATAATGGAACGACTTTTACACTACATCTGGAAGCACAAGATGTTTCCTCTAAAACCACTTACAACGACCGACGGACTGCCTTTGGAGATTATAGATCCAGGTCTTATGAATCCTAATTCAGGGCCTGACTTCTTCAATGCAAAGGTAAAAATCGATGGTACAATGTGGGTTGGGAACATAGAAATACATGATAAGTCGAGCGACTGGAACCAACATGGACATAACAAAGATACGGCTTATGACAATGTAGTGCTGCATGTTACGGGAAATAACGATATGGATGTGCGCACGTCTGACGGCAAATTCATTCCGCAAATGGTTCTTTCTGTACCCGAAAGTGTAAGACTAAACTATACGGAACTGCTTCATGCCGATAGCTTTCCTCCGTGTTACAAGATAATTCCTGAATTGTCCACATTGACCATACATAGCTGGCTAAGCCGTCTTCAGACGGAGAGGCTAGAGCAAAAGACCAAGGCTATAGAGAAGAGGGTAGAGCTTTGTGGTGGTTCATGGGAAGACGCGTTGTTCGTAACTATGGCAAGAAACTATGGTTTCGGCGTGAATGGCGAGGCGTTTGAGGCATGGGCATTGAACGTTCCGCTACAGAGTATAGCCCATCATAGGGATGATTTGTTCCAGATAGAAGCGTTTTTCATGGGTCAGGCAGGGCTTCTTGATGTGGAGACAATACCCGAATATCATCGTGATGAAGCGATGAAAGAGGGATATTTCATGAGGCTAAGGAACGAATACATATATCTTTCTCGCAAATTCGCGCTTCATCCGATGGATGCAAGTCTATGGCGCTTTCTTCGTTTGCGCCCGCAGAACTTCCCTCATATACGTATTTCTCAACTTGCCAATCTATATCATTCACGACAAAGCGATTTGAGCAAACTGGTAGAAAGCAAGGATATAGAACAGCTAAAAGCTCTATTGCGCACAAAGGTTACGCCTTATTGGGAAACGCATTATTCGTTTGGAGGAACTACAACAAGAACAGACAAGATACTTTCTGATGCCTCTTTGAACCTTCTTCTGATAAATACAGTCATCCCAATGCTATTTGCCTATGGAAGACATCGCTCTGACGAGCGCCTTTGTGAGCGTGCTTTCGCTATGCTGGAACAGCTTAAGGCAGAGAACAACTATATTATCCGAATATGGCAACAATGTGGCCTTGTGGTAAGAACTGCAGGTGATAGCCAGGCTCTTATACAATTAAAGCGTGAATATTGCGACAAGAAAGATTGTCTTCGTTGCCGTATTGGATACGAATATCTAAAGAAACAGGTGAAATAAAGCATAGTTTTAGCTGCAGTAAACTATAGCTTTTCGCATCTGAAAACTATGTGTTTCCCCTCGGAAGTAGTAGTGGCAAAGAGATAAGTGTCGCCTCCTTCGCCAAGTTTAAGACGCTTTCGTAGTTCCGCAACACTTATAGGAAAGTTTCTTACGGATATGTTTGCACGTTTTAAATCTGATAGAGCCTGTTTGAGTTCGCGTTTGTTAAATGACGATATAGCCTTTATTGAGAATGACCTGCCAGGGAATGACGCTATATTTTCGGTAGATATGAACAGATGACTGTTAGTAGATAGCTGTCTGATACCATATCGTGAACATATCAGATTGAAGCATCCTGCTTTCATTATCGAAGCGTTTGGCTCATATAGATATTGTGGAATGTTGGCTTTATCATCGCTTTCATTATATATAATGTTTTCATTGTTGCCGTTATACTCATCATCATTATAATGGAAAACATCATCGTCGTTGACACAATATATATGCTTTAGACCTTCGTTTTCATGCTCGACAACAAGCAGAAGTTCTTTACATTCATTGCCCGAAGACACTATATGAACCTCGCTAACGGAACCTTTGAAGTCGGCAACTGCCTTGCGCCAGTCGAGCATAGGCGATAGTTTTATCATCAGATACGGGGCTTTCTTTAGCAGAAAATCCTTTAGTTTGAGCACATCTGGCGTGCAATCGGATATTGCAAACGTCCTTGCTCCGTTGTTATCACGTCGTGCAGGGTCAATGAATATAAGCGTGGCGTCAGGCATACGGCATATATATTCCTCGGAATCGGCATTTATTATCTCAACGTTATTTCTCCCCATGAGTTTCATATTATGCTCTGAAATCTCGCATAAACGGCTATTGCGCTCAACATATATAGCCTTGCCGAATATCGTTGATATATATGAGAAGTCCACTCCGAAGCCTCCAGTAAGGTCAATCAGTGTAGTTTCATTTTTATTAATATTATAGTTGTTGTCGCCATTATATAGTTTTTTGATAAGGTTCTGTGCCAGTTGCGCCTTGTAAAGTGCCGTCTTTTCAGATGAACATTGCTCCATAGAGATATGTGGAGGATATATAATGCCTTCGCATTCAGCCCATTCAGGCAATTTTGTCCTTGCCTTTTGCCATCCGGAAATCTGTTCCAAAGCGAACTGCAAGTCTATATCTTTATCCTTGCTCGCCTTTAGAGCTAACGTGCGAACATCGTCATTAAGGTGTTTCTTTATAAATTCTATGGTCTTTTCAGATATGTTCATTTATATGGCTTTGGGCTTTATATATAAAATATGAGAGATATGGAATGACGATAACATGCCTCCATATCTCCCTATACTATTGTTTTCTGTTTCAGAACTTAGGCTTCATGTTGAGATTATACATGATAAAGCCGTAGATATCGGCTTGTTCTTCAAGAACTTTTGCCATTGGTTTACCGCTTCCATGACCTGCTTTGCTGTCGATTCTAATAAGTACAGGAGCCGTTCCTTCATGACATTCCTGAAGCGTAGCGGCAAATTTGAATGAGTGGGCAGGCACTACGCGGTCATCATGGTCTGCTGTTGTGACAAGTGTAGCAGGGTATGATGTGCCCTTTTTCAAGTTGTGCAGCGGTGAATATCCATACAAATACTTGAACATCTCTTTGCTATCCTCGCTTGTACCATAATCTGGAGCCCAGTTCCAGCCTATTGTAAACTTGTGGTAACGAAGCATATCCATTACGCCAACCTGTGGTATAGCAACCTTAAACAAGTCTGGGCGCTGGGTCATACATGCTCCTACGAGCAGACCTCCATTGCTTCCGCCAACGATAGCGATATGTTCCTTGCTGGTATATTTCTCTGAAATAAGGTATTCAGCGGCAGCTATGAAATCGTCAAACACATTCTGTTTGTTCATCTTTGTACCTGCCTGATGCCATTTCTCGCCGTATTCATTGCCTCCACGAAGGTTTACCTGTGCGTAGATACCTCCATTCTCTATGAACGGAATGCGTGAAGCCGAGAAGCCTGGGGTAAGACTGATGTTGAAACCACCATATCCATACAAGTAAACAGGATTCTTTCCGTTACGCTTAAGGCCTTTTTTGTATGTTATGAACATAGGAATACGTGTGCCATCCTTGCTTGTAAAGAATATCTGTTCGCTTACAAGCGAGTTTGTATTGAAGTTTACCTTAGGAGCAGAGTAGACTTTGCTTATGTTATTGTCTATATCCAGATTATATATAGTGCCTGGTGTGGTGAACGAAGTATATGAATAGAAGCAGTCTTTATACTCCTTGCTGCAGCTGAAACTTAGCGAACCTATGCCCGGAAGCTTTATTTCGTCTATTTTCTTGCCTTCCAAAGAGTATATATAAGCATGGTCTGATGCATCTTTGTTATATGTCAATATAAGTTTGTCATAGCATACATCTATACCAGACAATACAGATTCTGCTTCTGGAACAAGCTCTTTCCAGTCTTTAATGCCTGGATTATTGACATCAGCAACCATTAGCCTGCCGTTAGGCGCATTGAAATTGGTGAATATAATTATGCGATCACCATCTGTATATACAGGATAATAGTTGCTATCCTTGTCAGATGTCATCTGTATAAACTGGCTATCAGGTTTGCGTAAGTCACGTACATATAGCGTAATTCCGTTGCTATCGCCTGATTCGTATAGGAACATCAGTGTTTCTTCCTTATTGACACTTACACTATAGAAACGCTTTGGGTATGCCGGATTCTGATAAAACAATATGTCTTCGCTTTGCGGAGTTCCTATTTTATGATAGTATATCTTGTGAACCTCATTCATATTCGAGAACTCTTTGCCTTTTATAGGAGCATCGTATGCACTATAATAGAATCCGTCTCCATACCATGAGGCATTGGAAAACTTAGCCCACTCAATGTGATCTCTCATCATCTTGCCTGTCTTTACATCCATTACGTAGAACTCCTGCCAGTCTGAGCCACTGCGGGAAATAGCGTAAGCAGCAAATCTACCGTTGTTTGAGAACGAGATACCCTTTAATGCTACGGTGCCATCCTCGGACAAATTGTTCGGATCAAGGAATATACGAGGTTCATCTCCTATACTGTCAATCATGTAAAGCACGGCTTGGTTTTGCAATCCGTCGTTTTTATAGAAATAATACTTGCCGTCAATCTTGAACGGAGAATACACTTTCTGATAGTCGGCAAGTTGTTTCAAGCGTTTCAATAGCTTGTTCTTGAACGGTATCTTTTCAAGATAGGCAAAAGTAACTTTATTCTCAGCCTCTACCCATTGTGCAGTTGCTTCGCTTGTATCATTCTCAAGCCAACGGTAAGGGTCTGCAACCTTAGTGCCGAAGTAGTCGTCTACGGTATTGTCTTTTTGCGCTTTTGGATAGTTTATCTGCGCTTTTGTCATACATGAAACCATGATGAATAATAATAAAGATAGGAATCTTGACATAAACATTTAATTTATAAACATTGCAAAAATACTATCTTTACGGCATATAAGCAAATATTTGATTTTTTATTTAATGATTACATAAAACAAAAACCGTTGGTTTCAATGCCAGAAACCAACGGTTTAAATAATACAGATATATTGTTTACTTTGTCTTGTTTATAGTGTAAATCACTTTTCCGTTTTTGTCTATCAGATGGAGAGCTAGTGAATTCTTGTCGGCACACACCAAGGAGAAGCCAGACAAACCACTACAGAACTGTGTTCCGTCAACGGCTTTTACCTTAGGACGGCTTAACGAACCGCTTGTATTTACTACATAGTCGATGTCTGTTCCTTTCTGACGTATGTGCTGGAAGTTATGGATATGACCGCAAACATACATGCTTACGTTCTTGTGCTTTGTGAGAACCGGATTCAGACGTGCCTGCATGTCGCTTCTTTCTGACGTGTCCTTGCCTGTATCTGCATATATTGGATGGTGGCCGAGAACTATTACCCAGTCTTCATTTGCAGCTGTAAGAACAGAGTCAGCCCATACTAACTGGCGCTTATAGTCTTGTTTGCATGCATCAGGATATGTTTCTGAATCATTGCGATACTTATCCATCATCGGCGTAGTGTCGAGGAACACAAGTCTAACTGTAACTCCGTCGTTCTCAAGAACCTTTGTATAGTAACGGTCAGGCATAATCCAACGTGCGCTAATATTGCTATAATCCACAACTGCTTGGGTGTTTCCGCGATACTCATGATTGCCTAACGTAGGATACCAGTCAAGCATTAGCTCGGGGTGTGAATATATTAACTCATAGTTAGTCATCCATAAAGGGTCAGAAGTGCTGCGTACTCCACTGAAATGGTGAACGTCTCCAGGAGCGGCAACACACTCTATGTCAATAGTTTCTGCCATCTTTCCCATAAGGTCGGCTATAGGTTTCTGGTCATAATAACCGTTTCTGCCAAGGTCATTGCCTACATAGAAGTTGATGCTCTTTTCCAGTGCCTTCCATTGTTCAGGCGTTTGCGCAAATGCTGATGTCAGAGACAGCAATGCTATTACTATTATTGATAATATCTTTCTCATTGAAAATTATTCTTTAATTGATTTATTAATAACTGTGATTTAATTCATGTACCTTTATTTTCCTTTTCCTTTGATTAGTAAGGCAATTAATGCCCTGTGCGCAATTTCATGGTTTTCTTCATTCAATAGCTTTGAGAGCGATAGGGTGTCAAGCAGCATGGAACATGTCTAAACCACTTGACGCCCCTACTTTTCTCACTAACTACTAAAAAAAGACCTTAAACTATAGATTTACCTTAATACCTGCCTGTACTTTTACACCGTAGTATTCAACCTGCATAGTACGGTTCTTGTCGCCCTGATAATAGCGCAGAGGCTGATTCAAGAGATTGTTTGCAGCGGCATATACGGTGAACTTCGTATCCTTACCCCATGTGTAACTAGCGTTAAGGTCAAGGTAATTTACCTTGTCATAGTAACGGTCAAGGGCACGAGATGTACTCATTTCGTCTATGAAAGAAGATGCGAAGTTATAAGAGAGACGCACGTTCAGACCTGATTTCTCGAAATAGAGAGATGCGTTTGCTGTGTGTTCAGGTGAACCAGCCACCTTTACGTCTTCGCCTTCCTGTATGTTCAGACGTTCATTATAGTTGCGTGTCGTGCTATGAGTATATGTATAGTTTCCATAGAAACCAAGACATTTCAATGCTGGAGTAATGAAACCGAAGTCGCGCTGATATGCTACTTCAACACCGAATATACGTGCATCGTATGCGTTGATATTCTGAGTTACCTCGAAACTTTCGTTTGCGTAATCTCCAGTGAGGCCGAGGTCAGAGCCAAGATACTTGTTTGAAGACCATTCTATATTCACGTTCTTGATGTCTTTGTAGAAAAGTCCAAGGCTAACCATACCTACGCTCTTGAAATAATAGTCTGCAGAGAGGTCTATGTTTATTGCTTCTGCTGGCTTTGTGTTAGGGTCGCCGATTGTAGCTTCAAGGTCTTCTGTATTGAAAGTCTTGTTTGCTATGAGGGCAGAATACTTAGGGCGTGATATAGTCTTTGTTATAGAGGCACGAATGTTGCCGTTATCGTTGATTTTATATTTCAAGAGAAGACTTGGAAGAAGGTCTGTATAATCGTTCTTGAACTCACCTGTTGGAGTAAGACCTCCATCGTTTGCATCTGTAAAGATATATCCGCTTGTCTTTAGGTCAGTGCGTTCTACACGCAAACCTGCTGTAAGAGAGAATTTCTTGCCAAGTTTCTGGTCAAAGCGGAGATAGCCTGCTGTAATGCTTTCTGTAATATCATAGTTGCCAGCTTCCTCTTCATACTTCTCTTCACCGTCTAACTTGCTGAAGTTGAGGCTTCCAAGGAAATTCTTAGAGATGAAAGAAGAACCTTCAGGATAGTTGTCTCCTACCATGAAACCGCTTCTTATCTGACTTGAAGTGAAGTTCTTCCAACCGCTTCCTAATACGTCTTCTGCATCATATTCATAGTAACTCGTGTTGCGGGTCTTGTTCTTGCTTGTATATTTAGCACCGAATTTCAATTTGTTTCCATAAAGACCCTTTGCAAGAGGCAATGTAAAGTTGATGCGACCTTTCCATTCGTTCTCTACAATATCCTGGTTTGAGTTGGTCAATTCGTCAAGTACCCAATCACCGTCAGCAAGAGAAGGAAGTGCCTTTGTGCTATATGGAGCATCGCCACCTACGTCTTCGAAAGAGCTTCCATAGTCTTCTCCTTCAAGTACATACGATGCATAGCGCTCGTTAGGGCGTTCCTCTGTAGCGCGAGAATAGCTTGCAGCCCAGTCCATCTTAAGGTTTCCGAAGTAGTGTTCACCATCGAGAGTGAAGTCCATTGTCTGCTGTAGCTCAAGACGAGCGTTCTTATTGTCGCTTGAACCAGCCTTTGTCTGAAGCACAACGGATTGCTTTGATGCCTTGCTGTTCAGCTTTTTGTAAGAGATACGATAGCGGTTTTCCCAGTCGCTACGGCGATTATATATACCCTTGAAAGATATTTTGTGGAGCGGATTGAATTTGTAGTCGAATGCGAGTGAGTAGCTTTGACGCTCACGAGTAACATAGTATTGGCGCACCTGAGCCTCTTTGAGTTCAAGTTCATTATCGTCGTTTTCCTCATACTCAAACTCTGCGTTGTCAGAACCACCAGGTGCATATTGGTAAGAAGCAGATGCCATTATGCCCAACTTGTCGTTAAAGAAGCGGTCACCCCATGTAAAACCTAAGTCCCACTGCGGTTTTTCGCTAATCCATGAATAGCCTGTACCGACGTTGAAGCTAAGCACTCGGTGACTTGGAGTATTCTTTGTAACAAGATTTATCTCGCCTCCGATAGCGTCACCGTCCATATCAGACGTTACAACCTTATTTAATTCTATGGTCTGAATCATGTCTGCTGGTATAAGGTCGAGCTGAACGTTACGTGTATCGCCTTCAGCTGACGGTATACGGTTGCCGTTTACGGTAACGGAAGTAAGGTCAGCAGCTGTGCCACGCACCTGTCCGAAGCGTGCTTCACCTTGGTCATACTGAACGTTAACACCGTTTATTCGCTTCAAAGCATCACCGATGTTTGAGTCAGGGAACTTGCCTACCTGGTCGGCAGATACCACATTTGTTATGCCCATAGTTTCTTTCTGCATCTGAAGAGCCTTGCGCTGGCCATGGAAAGCGCCGCGTACTTCTACTCCTTCAAGCTCAACGCCATCGCTAAGAACAAAGTCGTGAACCTCTGGCTTGTTGGATGTTACGGTGAATTTGTAGGTTTTAGGCTTATAACCGACATAAGAAACTTTCATTACATAAGTGCCCGGCTTGAGCTTAGGGAATGTGTAATATCCGTTGATATCACTTACAACACCCGTGTGAAGGCTTTCAATCATGATAGAAGCACCAGGTAAACTCTGGTTGCCACTATCTAAAACTCTTCCGGTAACGCTGCCTAATGCAGCTTCTGTTGACTCTGGGACAGCTGTATCTGGCTCAGTAGCAGCCGTAGCTGTAGTTAAAAGCATTGCTGATAAGCAAAAAAGCGGAATGCGTTTGTAAATCTTTCTCATAAAATTTGTTTAATATTCGTCGGTGCAAAGTTCTGACTTTTATGTTTCAAAGCTCATACGGATAGTTTATGATTCGTTTAATAAATTATTACAAAGACGTGTCATAGATGGGCGAGGTGTATTCTTTGCCGTTCATGACTTTTGTCATGTTTTTATACAAGCCTTTTAGTCGTCATTCGTAAAGCATAGGTTTATGACAAGGAAAAGATAGTTTTATGCTTTGCAAACGCAGCACTTCCTCTACGCATGTCTTTTAAAGGGGAAATAAGAAAGCCTTAATGATTTTTACCATGAATAATTTTGCGTTCTCCCATAAAATCCGTATTTTTGCATGTTTAGTTGTATTAATACAAACCAACAAATGGCATTAATAACAATAAAAAGAGTAACAAGCAAGCGAGAGCTTGAGAAATTTGTCGATTTTCACTATGACCTCTATCAGGGTAATAAGTATGATGTTCCTAATCTCTTCAGCGATGAGATGAAGACATTGGACAAGACGAAGAACGCGGCGTTTGAGTTTTGTGAAGCTGAATATTTCATGGCGTTCAACCAGAACGGCAAGATGGTAGGACGTGTAGCTGCAATCATCAACCATAGAGCCAACAAGCGATGGGGAAGAAATTGCGTGCGCTTCGGCTGGATAGACTTTATAGATGACCGCAAAGTATCGGCTGCATTGTTGAAAGCCGTTGAGGATTACGGTCATTCAAAAGGCATGAACGAGGTGATAGGTCCGTTAGGATTCACCGATCTTGACCCAGAAGGAATGCTTACATGGGGATTCGACCAGCTCGGAACAATGGCTACAATATATAATTATCCGTATTACCCAGAGCATATCGAGGCTTTGGGCGACTATGACAAGGATAATGACTATGTGGAGTTCAAGATGATGGTGCCTGAGAAAGTGCCTGAGAAATATACGAAGATAGCCGAAATGATACAGAAACGCTATAACCTGCATGTGAGGAAACTTACAAAGAAGGATGTCTTCGAAGGCGGTTATGGCAAGAAAATGTTTGAACTGATAAACATCTGTTTCAAGGATCTTTACGGCTATTCAGAGCTTTCGGACAAGCAGATAGAGCAGTATATCGACATGTATTTCCCATTGGCAGACCTCAGTCTTATAACCGTTGTGGAAGATTGGAATGCAGAGAAGAAGCCAGTTGCAGTCGGAATAACCATTCCATCGCTCTCTGAAGCATTGCAGAAGTGCAATAGAGGAAGGCTTTTCCCGTTCGGCTGGTGGCATATAATCAGGGCTTTGAAGTTCCATAAGACAAAGGGAGTAGACCTTTTGTTGCTCGGCGTTCTTCCTGAATATAGGATGAAAGGGGCAAATGCCCTAATGTTCTCTGACCTGATACCACGTTATCAGGCTTATGGATTCGAGTGGGGCGAGAGCCAAGTAGAGATGGAGACAAACGAAAATGTGCAGAGCCAGTGGCAATACCTTGAAACCATTCTCCACAAACGCCGTCGTTGCTACAAGAAATGGATATAATTATAAACAAAATATGAAGTCGGAAGATTAGCCGTATCGGTCTCCGATTGTTACCTTAATACTTTTTATGAGCGAAGAGAATAATATTATAGAGTATACAGACGACAATATCCGGCATCTGTCGGATATGGAACATGTGCGCACACGCCCTGGTATGTATATCGGAAGACTTGGCGATGGCTCTATGCCGGAAGACGGTATCTACGTGCTTCTGAAGGAAGTCATAGACAATTCTATTGACGAATTCAAGATGAACGCGGGCAAACGTATAGAGATTGACATAGACGACAATCTGCGTGTAACGGTGCGTGACTATGGCCGAGGCATACCTCAAGGAAAGCTTGTTGAGGCTGTAAGCGTGCTGAACACTGGCGGTAAGTATGACTCAAAGGCATTCAAGAAGAGCGTAGGTCTTAACGGTGTAGGTGTGAAAGCGGTAAATGCGCTTAGCTCAAAGTTTGAGGTAAAGTCTTTCCGTGACGGTACTGTTCGCTCGGTAACGTTCGAGAGAGGCGTCATGAAAACAGATAATACGGAGCCTACTCAAGACGAAACGGGAACGTATATATTCTTTGAGCCAGACGATACGCTGTTCAAGAACTATTCTTTCCATCATGATTTTGTTGAGACAATGCTGAGAAACTATACATATCTCAACACTGGTCTTACGATAATGTATAACGGAAGACGTATCTTAAGCCGCAACGGTCTTGAAGATTTGCTTAACGATACGATGACGACTGACGGCATTTACCCGATAATACATCTTAAAGGCGAGGATATAGAGATAGCTTTCACGCATACTAACCAATACGGAGAGGAATACCATTCTTTCGTGAACGGTCAGCATACGACACAGGGAGGTACCCACCAAAGCGCCTTCAAGGAACACATAGCCCGCACTATAAAGGAATTTTTCAACAAGAACTTTGAATACACAGATATCAGAAACGGTCTGGTAGCGGCAATAGCCGTAAACGTTGAAGAGCCGATGTTCGAAAGCCAGACTAAGATAAAGCTTGGCTCTCTTACAATGAGCCCTGACGGAGTAAGCGTAAATAAATATGTAGGTGACTTCATTAAGAACGAGGTAGACAACTATCTCCATAAACATTCCGATATCAGCGAAGTGATGCTTCAGAAGATTCAGGCGAGCGAAAAGGAACGAAAGGAGATGGCAGGTGTTACAAAGTTGGCGCGTGAACGTGCCAAGAAAGCCAATCTTCATAACCGTAAGCTGCGTGATTGTCGTATTCACTTTAGTGACGTGAAGAATAACCGCAAGGAAGAAAGCTCAATATTCATTACCGAGGGTGACTCTGCGAGCGGAAGTATAACCAAGAGTCGCGATGTAAATACACAGGCTGTGTTCTCTTTGCGAGGCAAGCCTCTTAACTCTTTTGGCCTTACTAAGAAGGTCGTTTACGAGAACGAGGAGTTTAATTTGCTACAGGCTGCACTCGATATAGAAGATGGACTCGATACATTAAGATATAATAAGGTGATAGTAGCTACCGATGCCGATGTCGACGGTATGCATATTCGCTTGTTGATAATAACGTTTTTCCTTCAGTTTTTCCCTGAGCTGATTAAGAAAGGACACGTATATGTGTTGCAGACACCTTTGTTCCGTGTGCGCAATAAACGTTCAAAGATACGTGGAAAGCGAAAGAACGAGGAAGTGAAAGGCAAGAAAGGCGACTTCATAACCCAGTATTGCTATAGCGAGGAAGAACGTCTTAAGGCTATCGAAGAGCTTGGACCGGATCCGGAGATAACCCGATTCAAAGGTCTCGGAGAGATTAGCCCCGATGAGTTTGTAAACTTTATCGGGCCAGATATGCGCCTTGAGCAGGTAACTATGCATCGTGATGACCAGGTTCAAAAGCTTCTTGCCTACTATATGGGAAAGAATACACCAGAACGACAGAACTTTATAATTGATAATCTAGTAATAGAGGAAGATCGCCCTGAAGAAGATTCTGATACAATAGATTGATACAGATATCAATAGGGTAGTAAGGAGTATGGTTAAGGCCAAACGTCTCCTTTGTAGTTCCATGCTATTATACATTTCATAAAAACAATAACAATGAAAAAGATAATATTTTGTCTCTCGGCTTTCTTTGTCGTGTTTTCAGCGACCGCGCAGATGAAAGTCAACTTCTCTTATGATAGCCCCTTGCGCAAGCTACAGATAGCCGAGTCTGCCATAAACCATCTTTACGTAGATTCGGTAGATGAAAAGAAACTTGTAGAAGATGCCATACGTGGAATGTTGGAAAAGCTTGACCCGCATTCGTCTTATTTGAATCCAGATGAGGTAAAGTCGATGAATGAGCCTTTGCAAGGAAATTTCGACGGTATAGGTGTTCAGTTCAATATGGTAGATGACACTCTTCTTGTCATACAACCAGTAGCTAAAGGCCCCTCAGAGAAGGTTGGAATCATGGCTGGAGACCGTATTGTTTCTGTAAATGATACTGCTATAGCAGGCGTGAAGATGAGCAAAGAGGAGATAATGAAGCGTCTTAGAGGGCCACGTGGAACAAAGGTAGACCTTGGAATAGTGCGTAGAGGAATTGACGATAAGCTGACTTTTACCGTAAAAAGAGACAAGATACCAGTAAAAAGCCTTGATGCCGTATATATGATAAGACCTCAAGTTGGCTATATAAGAATAGGTAACTTTGGCGCTACTACATACGATGAGTTTATGGAAGGTATACATTCCTTGAGGAAAAAAGGCATGAAAGACCTTATACTTGACCTTCAAGACAATGGAGGAGGTTATCTTCAGGCTGCCGTACAGATTGCAAACGAGTTTCTTCCGAAGAATGACCTTATAGTATATACTGAAGGTCGTCGTGTGAGTCGTATGGATTATACTGCACAAGGAAACGGAGAATTGACCGAAGGGCGTGTATTTGTGTTGGTAAATGAGTTTACTGCATCTGCAGCAGAGATAGTTACAGGAGCCATACAAGACCAGGATAGAGGAATCGTAATAGGTAGAAGAACATTCGGAAAAGGTCTTGTACAGCGTCCTTTAGATCTTCCTGACGGTTCTATGATTCGTCTTACTATAGCTCATTATTATACTCCTTCTGGCAGATGTATACAGAAGCCTTACAAGAAAGGAGACCTTGATGACTACGCAATGGATATAGACAAGCGCTATAAGCATGGAGAACTGACAAATAGTGATAGTATTCACTTTGCAGATTCCCTTAAGTTCTATACGCTTAGGAAACAACGTGTAGTGTATGGAGGTGGTGGTATTATGCCAGATGAGTTTGTTCCTTTGGATACTCTTAAATATACTAAGTTCCATCGTCAGCTAGTTGCAAAAGGCATAGTGATAGACAAGAACCTTAAGTATATTGACAATAACCGTAAGACATTGCATCGTGACTATCCTGATTTTGATACTTTCAAGAACAACTTTGAAGTGCCACAACAATTGATAGATGATGTTTTGAAGGAAGGAGAGAAGCAAAAAATCACGCCAAAAGACGATGAAGAGTATCAGCAGACATTGCCTTACCTCAAGAATCAATTGAAGGCTTTAGTGGCGCGTGACCTGTTTGATATGAGCGAGTATTTTGCTATTATAAATCAGACAAGTGATGTAGTCAATAAGGCTTTGGAGTTATTAGAAGAAAAATAGTAGAGATTATTGTTAATAAAAATTAAATCGGGGGGGGGTAAAATTGCTATCCCAATTTAGTTTTGTATATTTGCACTGGATAAATAGTTGTTTGTGAAAATAATTATTCGTCTAATTAAGTCTAGTTTAGTTTTTGTGTTGGTTGAGGGTGGTCAATTGGCCGCCCTCTTTTAGTATATGTCTTTGTTTTACTTGAATAGGTTTTTATTCATGTATAAATATTTCCATTGAGAAGCTATTTTATTCAATGTAGGTTTTCAAAAGGTTATGTTTTGATATGTGTATTCTCTCTTTTTGATAAAGATGCGCATAAAATATGAATTTTAGTTTTGTAGTTTCCCATAATTAAGTTACTTTTGCATTATGATAAGTATATAACTAATTAATAGGATTATGGTAAAAAGTGTACTAAAGCGTTTTCTAATGACAGCCTTGATAGGCTTGCCTGCTACAATTGTTTCAGTTGCTGATGATGTTGAACTGGAGCTTTTCGACCACGTTACGTTCTATGATGGCTATCTTCTGACAAACAATCCGGATAGTCTTCTTGATGACGGTATTCTAAGACATACAACGTCTCTATATGCTGTAAAGTTGACAGACGAGCAATTAAACCAGATTGGAGATAGTCTTAAGATGCACGTTGAAGTAGATGCATGTTGCGACAATTATGACCGTATCGGCAATATAAACCTTGCTCTTGTACCAAAAGGCAAAGAGTCTTATTCTACTGATTCTGTCCAGCGTATAGAACTTGGCCGTTTCATTACCCCGTTCATGAACAAGAACAAGGAGCCGACGACTGTTCCTTATGATTATTCGATAGACTATCTAAGCTATATTCTACGCGACGCTACACTTAGGGCGGAATATGATATCTGGATAGAATTTGAACTCTTTGGTGTGCCGTATGCGGCTAATCAGCAGGTTGCAGGTTGTGCAAACCGTAGTGATGTGTTCAAAGGTACGTTGGTGTTCAAGACTTCTACTCCTGCATTGTCTCAGACAACAGATGATGTGCTTGTGCCTATTGTTATGAAGAAGCCTGAATATAAGGGCAACAACCTGAATAACTATAGCGAGACTGGAACAGACACTATCGGAAAAACTACTAAAACATACTATTTTGATGTTCCAGTAGATGTTGCGGACGCTCAGCTTGTAATAGTAACATCTAATCATGGTGCCAATACTGGAGGTGAAGAATATAATCGCCGTTGGCATTATATATATGTAGACGATGAACTTATGCTTTCATATAGGCCAGGAAGAAAGAGTTGTGAACCTTTCCGCCAATACAATACTCAGGCAAACGGTATATATGGAACAAGCGCTAAGGGTGATCTCATTTGGCAATCGTTTAGTAATTGGTGTCCTGGCGATGTAATAGATAACCGTATCATAGATTTAGGAAGTTTCTCTGCTGGAGAGCATAAGGTGCGTATCTCAGTTCCTGATGCTGAATTTGTAGATCAGCAAGGAGATATACCTGTATCAAT
Organism: Prevotellaceae bacterium; assembly: GCA_030523165.1. Classification (GTDB taxonomy): domain Bacteria; phylum Bacteroidota; class Bacteroidia; order Bacteroidales; family Bacteroidaceae; genus Prevotella. Next base: position 8,614 of record JAUNIZ010000009.1, on the reverse strand, counting down.
ATTCTTCCAGGGACTAAAAGAAGGAACACTTACTGCTATTAAGGGTGTCAAGGTTATGGAACAACAGGTAAATCTTGCAATAAAAGACGGTATAATGTCGTTTGGAAGCAAAGACGGCATAGTCGGTGTTGAGATATTCGATCTTCAGGGCAAACGTCTTTATCGTAAAGCTGGTTCTGATTCAATACGCACATCACAGTTCCCTACAGGATTATGCCTTGTAAGCGTGGAGCTTGACAATGGAATAATAGAGACACATAAAGTGGCTATCAAGAACTGATAATAGCTATTGACGGATAAAATGTTTTGGGTGAACAAGGTTCGAGACTTAAGCACAGTCTATAGAAAACCTTGTTCACCCAAATTATTTCAATAAATGATATATAATATAATAAGGTGGAATTATACCTTATTTCTTAGTTCTAACGCCTTGTTTTCTGCTGCCTCCATTATTTCACGTTCACCTGGCCCTTTGTCATTTATACCGCAAAGGTGCAATATTCCATGTATTATTACACGATAAAGTTCTTCATCGTAATCCTTGCCGAAAAGCTCAGCATTGGAGCGAACTGTATCAAGGCTAATTACAATATCTCCGCTAATCACACCTTCTTCATCATAGTCGAATGTGATAACGTCTGTATAATAGTTATGTCCAAGATATTCATTGTTCACTTCAAGTATCTTCTCGTCATTTACAAACATATAGCCTATCTCACCCGTTTTAAGGCCGTATGAAGCAGCAACAGCCTTAATCCATGCCGTAGTCCTGCGTTTCTTTATATTCGGCATCTTGACACCGTCTGTATTATATGTAATCATATCTTTTGCTTGTTATCAACTTTTGGTTTAGGAAGAAACTCGCTTGCGTCTTTACCGAAGTGTATCAGCTCGCGTACCATGCTTGAGGAAATGCTTTCATATTGCGGTTCTGCATAAAGCATTACCGTATCTATACCGCCTATCTTGCGGTTTATGTCTGCCTGTTCCCGTTCATATTCAAAGTCCTTGATGCTTCTTACACCCTTTATAATGAATTCTGCGCCTTCACGTCGTGCGAAGTCTACTGTCAGGTCATTGTATGACTTTACTTCAATCATAGGCTCGTCAGCATAAATATCCTTTATATTCTGCACTCTTATAGCTGTGCTATACATGTATTTCTTGCTTTCGTTCACTCCGACGCCAATCACAATTCTATCAAACAGAGACATTGCCCTGCGTACTATTGCATCATGACCACTTGTGAACGGGTCAAAGCTCCCTACGAAAATTCCTGTTTTCATGAGAATTAATCTTTAGACGGCTTGTTGTTATTGTATAGTTTTCAATCAAACAATCCTGGTTCCATTAAATTTCCTTTATAAGGATTGCGTCCGAAATGGCTATATGCAAGTTCTGTAACCATTCTTCCTCGTGGAGTACGCTTTATGAATCCTTCCATTATAAGATAAGGTTCATATACTTCCTCTACCGTTCCTGCATCCTCTCCAATGGCTGTTGCGATAGTGGTAATTCCTACTGGACCGCCTTTGAACTTATCGATGATTGTAAGAAGAATCTTGTTGTCTATCTCGTCAAGGCCATACTGGTCGATATTAAGTGCCGTAAGGGCGATATGAGATATGTTTGTATCAATCCTTCCTGAACCTTTTACTTGGGCAAAGTCACGCACTCTGCGAAGCAATGCGTTTGCAATACGTGGCGTTCCTCTGCTGCGTCGTGCTATCTCTATTGCCGCATCATCGTCAATAGGCACTTTCAGAATACCGACTGAACGCTTTAGAATCTTTGTAAGAGTTTCAGGTTCATAATATTCCAGATGCAGGTTTATTCCGAATCTTGCGCGTAACGGTGCTGTTAGAAGTCCGCTTCTGGTTGTTGCTCCTACTAGTGTAAACGGGTTAAGGTCTATCTGTATGGAACGCGCAGAAGGACCTTTGTCTATCATGATGTCTATCCTATAGTCTTCCATTGCCGAATAGAGGTATTCCTCAACTACTGGTGAAAGACGATGAATCTCATCGATAAAGAGCACATCGTTAGGCTCAAGTGATGTGAGGATACCTGCAAGGTCGCCAGGTTTGTCAAGTACAGGACCGCTTGTAAGCTTGAATCCTACACCCAGTTCATTGGCAATGATATTGCTTAATGTAGTCTTTCCCAATCCTGGAGGGCCATGTAGAAGTGTGTGGTCAAGCGGTTCGCCACGATATTTTGCGGCTTCAACAAACACTTCAAGGTTTTCAACAACCTTTTTCTGTCCGCTGAAATCGTCGAATCGTAATGGTCTGAGAGCGTTTTCAAACTCCTTTTCCGCAGACGAGAGCGTTTCTTTTCTTATATCGAAGTTATCATCCATTGCAAAGACAAATTCTATCTATTCTGCAAAGTTAAGCATTTTATTTGAGTATTACGTGGTTTTGATATTATAACTTTACTGATTTTGATGTCTTAGGCTATATGTTAATAAAATAAATACGCCCCGAAGTCTTGCTTTAGACCTCGAGGCGCGATATCATAATGTTTTTGTACGACTTGTTATTTCAGCAAGTTCATAGTGTCTGTAGCAATCATAAGTTCCTCGTCAGTAGGAACAACGACAACTTTAACCTTTGAATCAGGAGCAGAGATGACAACTTCTTCTCCGCGTACACCCTTGTTCTTTTCTACGTCAAGCTTAATGCCCATGAACTCCATGTTCTCGCATACAGCTTCACGCATCTGATACTGGTTCTCGCCAACACCTGCTGTGAATACTATAATGTCACATCCACCCATTGCAGCGGCATAGGCTCCAACATACTTCTTTACTCTGTAGTTGTACATATCCAGTGCAGTCTTTGCCAGTTCGTTGCCTTCTTCAACTGCTGCGTCAATCTCACGCATGTCAGAAGAAATGCCTGTTACACCGAACACACCGCTCTTCTTGTTAAGAAGATTAGACATGCCGTCTGCATCAAGACCGAGTTTCTTCTCAAGGAATGTGATTGCTCCACCGTCAATGTCACCGCTTCTGGTACCCATCATAAGGCCTTCCAATGGAGTAAGACCCATAGATGTGTCAACACACTTGCCGTTTTCAACGGCTGCTACGCTTGCGCCATTACCGATATGGCATGTGATAATTTTTTGTGTTGCAGGGTCAACACCGAGAATCTCACATACTCTCTGAGAAACGTAGCGATGGCTTGTTCCATGGAAACCGTAGCGACGAACACCATATTTCTCATACAATTCGTGAGGAATAGCATAGAGATAAGAATGCTTTGGCATTGTCTGGTGGAATGCGGTATCGAATACGCCAACCTGTGGAAGACCTGGCATAAGTTCGCTAACAGCCTTTACACCTTTAAGGTTTGCAGGGTTGTGAAGCGGAGCGAGGTCGATACATTCCTCGAATGCTTTCAAAACTTCGTCGTTAAGTATCACACTCTTGTTAAACTTTTCGCCTCCATGAACCATACGATGACCAACAGCGCCAATCTCGCTAAGGTCTTTGATAACGCCGATTTCAGGGTCAACAAGTAGGCTAAAGATAAATTTCACACCTTCAGTATGCTCTGGAATATCGTGCATTACCGTCTTTTTCTCGCCGTTAGGCAACTTTACTTTTACGAAAGCTCCGTCAAGACCTACTCTTTCAGCACCACCTGACGTCATTACTGACTTGTCTTCCATGTTGTACAATGCGTACTTAATAGAAGAACTACCGCAGTTTAAAACTAATATTTTCATAGTTTGATATCAAAGATTATAAAATTACTTCTTAGCGTCCATTGCCTGGCAAGCAGTGATAGCTACCATTTTATATATGTCATCAACAGAGCAGCCACGGCTAAGGTCATTTACTGGGCGTGCAATACCCTGGAGAATAGGACCGAGAGCTACTGCTCCGCCAAGACGTTCTACCAGCTTATATGCGATGTTGCCTACTTCAAGACATGGAACAACGAGTACGTTCGCCTTGCCTGCAATCTCGCTTCCAGGAGCCTTCTTTGCGCCTACTGTAGGAACAAGAGCTGCATCTGCCTGAAGCTCGCCGTCAACCTTAAGGTCTGGATTAAGTTCCTTAGCGAGTTTAGTTGCCTCTACTACCTTGTCTACAACTTCATGGCTTGCACTGCCTTTGGTAGAGAAGCTGAGCATTGCAACACGTGGGTCGTCGAAACCGGCAACAGATTTAGCTGTCTGAGCTGTACATACAGCTATCTGTGCAAGCTGCTGTGCGTCTGGCATAGGAGTAACGGCAACGTCACCGATTACCAATACACCTTCTTCTCCATATTGAGGCTGCTTTGTAATAAGAAGCATAGCGCCGCTTACACAACTGATACCCGGAGAGCATTTGATAATCTGGAGAGCAGGACGAAGAGTGTCGCCTGTAGTGCTAAGAGCACCTGAAATCTGACCGTCAGCGTCGCCTGTCTTGATAATCATGCATCCGAGATACAACGGATTCTTTACCAGTTCGCGAGCCTGCTCAATAGTCATTCCCTTTTTCTTGCGCAGTTCAGCCAAGAGAGCGGCATATTCTTCGCTCTTAGGATTGTTCTCAGGGTCAATAAGAGTAGCCTTATCGATGTTTTTCAGTCCCCATTTCTCTGCCAAAGAATGTATCTCATCTGGATTACCAATGAGGATAATGTCAGCCACACTGTCAGCCAGCACCATGTCGGCTGCCTTCAATGTGCGCTCCTCGGTGGCTTCGGGAAGCACAATGCGCTGTTTGTTGCTTTTAGCGCGCTCGATGATTTTCTGTACTAAATCCATTGTTGTGTTTTTAGTCTATTAATTATATAAGTGTTTTGTCATTTCCACTTTGCAAAATTAGAAAAAATAATCTGAATATTATAGTCTTAATCATTTTTTTTCACAAAGAAAATGCAATTAATTTCAAATGGTACTCAGATTTCCGATTACGTTGTGCTTTGCGATAAACCAAGATATACGATATATGACCGAAAGCGAAGCGTTTCTCATTGCCTTTTTCTTGCCGTGAGTTCTATGAATTATAATTGTTGCGAAACGGTTATGCCTAATGCATGTGTATATAATGTAGTGAATACAACAGGATAAGTATGCTTGTATATTCGTGCAGGTTGTAAATTGCATAAATATACACGATTCAGTATAAATATGCATTTTCGTTTTTCTAAAATCATGACAAAAGAAAATCGCGAAATAGAAAAACGGAAGCATAAAAATAGAGTTATAAATGGGAAAATATGGGGTTATTTTACACAAACATATCGTTTCTGGGCAGTAAAGCATAGGTTTGCGAGGTAGAAACGGCATGTTTACAACATGAAAACAAGCCGTTTTCCTCCTCAAAAACGGCACTTTTGGGCATGTTTTTGCCTGTTTTCTGCAATTTTTCAATGCACACTGAACGCAAAAACAACCGTAAACAGCTGTGTGATAGTATTTTGCTTTTGCACACGTTTTTATGCGTTTTTTGCGTCCACGACATTTTTATTTCAAAAAAACGCTATTCTCAGCGCGTTAACGAGATAATTTTCAATTTTTGAGAATATGAATTTCTGCATAAATATACATATTATGGCTATGCAGGAATAGGTCTAATTGTGAAGTTATATTTTATAGTTACTATTAATTTTGCGTATGTTTCAGCATGCTGCCCTATTTACCTTAAATCCTTCAGATTCAAATTTATATTCTCTGAAAGAATATGCGATTAGTAATCAACATAATGTTTGAGGCGTTCAATCACTTCTGGCGGGAAATCCTTATATAGCTTTAGGTCATCAAGAGATTTTATTGGACCGTGCAAACGGCGATGGTCTATAATAGTCTTTGCCTGATAAAAGCCTATGTAAGGATGTCTTGTAAGTTCGCTGAGCGTAGCTTTGTTGATTTTCAGTTTCTGTTTTACAGGTGAGCTAATTGTGAAATAAGAAAGCGATTCTTCTGGGAAGCCTGTTATTTCCATAAGCTGGCTTGTGCTGTAGAAGCCACCAAGTTTCTTGCGACGATATTCTATCTGACGTGCAAATGCGCTTCCTATGCCTGGTACTCGTTTCAGAAGAGTGGTGTCAGCCGTATTCAAGTCTATCTTTTCTCCCTGTTTAAGTTTAAGAGGATAGCGTGTAGTGTCGCGGACAACAATATCTTTGTCTATTTCGTTTGCATATATCTCGCTTGCCGGGCGGTAATCGTCAGATATTCTGATGTATGGTTTAAGTGTCTTGTATTGGCCTGCTGTAAGTCCGTAAATGCGTGCAAAGTCAGACGGTTGTCTGAATATTCCTCCATTATGGCGGTATTTGTAGATGTTGAGTACCAGTCTTGGCGATAGTCCAAGCCTTAGCAGTTCTGTACTGTCTGCCGTATTTGGGTCGAACGGAAATAGCTCTGCTTTTTTCTTTTCTTCGTTGTAATATGTGTAAGAATCGTTTCTTTTGTCCTTGCTGGCATATTGTTCACTAGTTACAAAAGTGCTGTCCTGATTTCTGATAACACTTTCTGAGCTGTTGTCTTCGATAAACATAAATGCGACAAACGCCATCAATAAGATGACTAAAATCACGACAAGAGCCTTTCTGTCGCTGCGTTGAAGAAAAGAAAAATGGTTCAAGACAGATTCTTTTAATGTGATTTTATACTATTCCGAATTGGTTCAGGAAAATAAGAATTATACATATAGGGCAGATATACTTTACACAGAAAAGGTATGTGTGGAAGAATTTGCCACGCAATGTACCCCAGTTGGTGAACTCATCGCGCACAACCTTGTGTGGCAGATACCATCCTATAAACAAGCAGGTGAGCAGTCCGCCAAGCGGAAGCATTATCTGTCCTGAAACGAAATCGAAGAAATCGAAGAACGAACGGTCGCCGATTTTCAGGAAATCCCACTTTCCAAGCGAAAGTGAACATACTGCGCCTATTATCGCACAGATACCTGTTACCCAACAAGCAGCAATCTTTCGTGTTGTCTTGAACTCCTCTTGTATGAACGCAGTGCTTACCTCGTGGAGTGATATAAGCGAAGTGAGTGCCGCAAGAGCCAAGAGAACATAGAACGCAAGTGCCACTATATAACCAATTATCGGCATTCCGGCAAAGGCCTGCTGGAAGACATTTGGCAATGTAATGAACACCAACGATGGGCCAGAATCAGGGTTTATGCCAACGGAAAATGCGGCAGGGAATATCATTAGTCCAGCAAGGATTGCCACCATAGAATCTATTACGCTTATCTGGATAGCAGATTTTGTAAGATTTGTCTGGCGACTGAAGTAGGAAGCGTATGTACACAGACATCCCATACCTATGCTGAGCGAATAGAAAGCTTGTCCTAATGCACCAAGAAATACATCGCTGTTCACCTTTGAGAAATCGGGATTGAACAGGAATACTATACCGTCCATAGCTCCTGGAAGCATACATGATGCCACAACAATAATAAGCAGAAGAACGAAAAGCAGCGGCATCATTAGCTTAGATGCCTTCTCAATGCCGTCTTGTACACCATGTATAATGACATAATGTGTTATCAGTAGGAATACAACTGCCCAGAATACAGGTTTGAAAGGGTGTTGTTCAAAAGCAGTGAAATAGTCGGCAAAGAACTCTGGAGAACCGTTAAGCTGGCCTATGCACGAGGCATAGATATACTGGAGACACCAGCCAGACACTACGGCATAATAGCTTGTGATTACAAATCCTGTAAGTACTCCCAGATATCCAATAATCATCCATGGTGTTCCGTTAGACAAAGAACGGTATGCCCGTGCTGTATTTGAAGCGGAATGGCGCCCTATAATAAACTCGCTTACCATACAAGGAATGCCCAAAAGCAATACGCAGCCTATGTAGATGAGGATGAAAGCAGCTCCACCATGCTCTCCTGTCATATACGGAAAGCGCCATACGTTGCCTAAACCTACAGATGAACCGGCTGTAGCCAGTATAACTCCAAGTTTGCTTCCAAAGTTAGCTCTGCTTGTCTGTGCCATTTAGTAACCTCCTATTCTTTGTTTATATCCTTCAGCCTTTTCTTCCTTTGGAATGAAAACCGAAGTATAGGGAAATAATATTTATTGTATATTTAATACTAAAACGATTGCAAAATTACAAAAAATATAATACTTTTGCATTAAAAGTATAGTAAAAATGAAAATAAACAGTCATTTAATAAAGAAATACCCTATTTCATGTGTCTGTATTGCAATAATTTGGTATCTGTGTTTCTTCACTCCTCCACATACAAAACTTGATAATGTAGCCTTTATAGACAAGTGGGTGCATATCTCGATGTATTGTGGAACATGCTCCGTTATATGGTATGAGTATCTCCGGCAGCATAAAACGCTCAACCGTTTAAGGCTTTTCCTTCTTGCATGGCTTGCGCCTGTGCTTATGAGTGGCTTGATAGAACTGCTCCAGGCATATTGTACAGGAGGGCGCAGAAGCGGCGATTGGCTCGACTTTGCCGCAAATTCCACAGGGGCAACGCTTGCGGTAGTTATAGGATTGGTGCTTTCACGCTATGTGAAATGCAAGGGAAAAGATTAGGAAATACAGGTATCGTCATTTTTTCCTGACTTCGTCATCGTGTCACCCAAAAGTCTTCGTCAAAGAGTTTAGC
>JAUNIZ010000212.1 GCA_030523165.1 Prevotellaceae bacterium | reverse complement strand
GTTAGATTTACTTATTTCATATCGTTTAGATTGACTTATGAACAAACCTTCTATACCTAAGGGTACGCGTGACTTCTCGCCTGTTGAAATGGCGAAGCGCAACTATATATTCAACACTATACGTTCTGTCTATGCGCTTTACGGCTTCAAGCAGATAGAGACACCTGCAATGGAAACTCTTCAGACTCTTCTCGGAAAATATGGCGAAGAGGGAGACAAGCTTCTGTTCAAGGTGTTGAACAGCGGCGATTATCTTAGCAAGGTAGACAAAGAAGAGCTGCTTGAGGGCAATTCGCTTCATCTCGCTTCAAAGCTGTGTGAGAAAGGTCTGCGCTATGACCTTACCGTTCCATTCGCCCGTTTCGTTGTAATGCATAGAGACGAGCTGCAGCTTCCGTTCAAGCGTTATCAGATACAGCCAGTGTGGCGTGCAGACAGACCACAGAAAGGTCGCTATCGTGAGTTTTACCAGTGCGATGCCGATGTAGTGGGAAGCGATTCTCTGCTCAATGAGGTAGAGCTTATGCAGATTGTCGATACCGTATTCACACGTTTCGGCGTGCGTGTGCAGATAAAAATCAACAACAGAAAGATTCTTACAGGTATAGCCGAATATATCGGCGAAGCCGACAAGATAGTTGACATAACGGTTGCTATCGACAAGCTCGACAAGATAGGCATTGACAACGTAAACGCTGAACTTGCTGCTGACGGTTTAAGCGAAGAGGCAATAAGCAAGCTGCAGCCTATTATAGCAATGAGCGGAACAAACGAGGAGAAGCTTGACACTATCAGCAGCGTATTGAAAGATTCGGAAATCGGCATGAAAGGTGTCGAGGAACTGCGCTATATACTCGGTATTCTGAAAGATTCTGATGTGAACAACGAAGTTCAGTTTGACATCACTCTCGCACGTGGCTTGAACTATTACACAGGCGCTATATTTGAGGTAAAGGCATTAGACGTGCAGATAGGAAGCATCACAGGTGGCGGGCGTTACGACAACTTGACTGGCATCTTCGGTTTGCCTGGTTTGAGTGGTGTCGGCATTTCATTCGGCGCTGACCGTATATTCGATGTTCTCAATGCGCTCGACCTTTACCCTAAAGACGCTATCGCAGGAACAGAGCTTCTATTCATAAACTTCGGCGAAGCGGAAACGGCTTATTGTCTCCCTGTAGCTGCAAAAGCGCGCAAGGCGGGCATAGCTACCGAGATTTACCCTGACCAGGTGAAGATGAAGAAGCAGATGACCTATGCCAATAACAACAATATACATTATGTTGCCTTGGCTGGCGAGAACGAGATACGCGAAAACAAGATAACTCTCAAAGACATGCAGAGTGGCGATCAGCATCTTGTTACTGCAGACGAATTGATAGAAATAATAAAAGGATAAGGAGAATAGTTTATGAAAAAACTGAAATCACTGGTCATGATTGTGCTGTGCCTGCTGGCGTTGTCGGCATATAAGGCAGACAAGAAGATAACTATCTTCATGATAGGCGATTCTACTATGGCAAACAAGGATATTTCCAACGACAAGCAGGAACGTGGCTGGGGCATGATGTTCAAGAATTGCTTCTCTGACGACATCATTGTAGACAACCATGCGCAGAACGGTCGCTCTTCAAAGAGTTTCATTGATGAAGGCCGTTGGCAGAAAGTTCTTGACAAGATAAAGCCTGGTGACTATGTGTTTATTCAGTTTGGCCATAACGACGAGAAGCCAGACCCTAAGCGTCACACTGACCCAGGGTCAACCTTCGACGACAATCTGAGAAAGTTTGTGCGTGAGACACAGGAGAAAGGCGGTAATCCGGTACTTCTCAACAGCGTTGTTCGCCGTATGTTCGCAGAGAGCAAAACGGCTGTTACTGACGATGACCTGCGCACAAACTCTTCAAAGGGGCTTGTTGAAGGCGACACTCTTGTCGACACTCACGGAGCTTATCTTATTTCTCCGCGTCGTGTAGCAGAGGAAATGAATGTGCCGTTTATTGACGCTAACCGTATTACCCACGACTTGGAGCAAGGTCTCGGTCGTGAAGGTTCCAAGAAGCTGCACATGATATTCAAGCCTGGCGAAACACCGTCATTGCCTGACGGTCGTCAAGACAACACCCATTACAATATCTATGGTGCAAGCAAGGTAGCTTCGCTCATAGCCGATGTTGTAGCCAAGGAGATACCTGGTCTGAAGAAATATGTGCGCAAATATGACATTACCGTTGCTAAAGACGGAAGCGGTCAGTACATGGATTTGCAGAAAGCGGTAGACGCTGCTCCAGCAAAGGTAAAGACAAAGATTCTTGTAGGTGAAGGCACATGGACAAAGCCTGTTGTTCCTAAAGGCAAGAAGATAAAGCTGGTGCTTCGTGAAGGGGCAGAGGTAAACTGATTACGATTGCGCATTGTCTGTGTAACTTCGTTTGCGCATTGTCTGTGTAGCGATTTCACATTATCAGTGTAACTACACCTTCACAGCTTCGACAATATAAGCAGCATAGCTATCTGTAACGATTAACGCAAAAGGCAGTGTGGCTATGCTGTTTTCTTTCGATGATTACGACTTACTATCAATAAAAATTCTTACGCTAATTACGACTTATTTATCAACAATACCATTACAATACATGAGACTATGAAAAGATTTCTTGCAACATTTGTTTTAGCCATGTCTCTTTGCTTCGCTTTTGCAGAGAGCTTTGAGATTGTTTCCCCAGACGGAAAACTTGCAGTTACCGTTTACAGTGAAAACGGCAAGGCTTATTATTCGGTTGACTATAACGGCAGGCAGATGCTTGTGCGTTCAATGCTTGGATTGACTACAGATATAGGCGATTTCAGCACTGGTCTTTCGCTGCTTGGGCATGACGTTCAGCAGATAGACCAAACCTATACAATGCGTGGAACAAAGGCTTCAAAAGCACGTTATGAGGCTAACCAGATGAATCTTAACTATGAGAATGCGTTAAAGCAGAAAATGACTATAACGTTCAACGTCTCAAACAACGACATTGCTTTCAGATATTCTTTCCCGCAGCAGGGAGACAGAGCGTGTATGGTAGTAAATGGCGAAACCACGTCGTTCGCCTTTCCTGAGCATACAACAACATTCATTTGCCCGCAGTCGAAGGCTATGGCAGGCTGGATGCGCACAAAGCCAAGCTATGAGGAAGACTATGTTGCCGATGCGCCTATGAACGTGAAATCAACATTCGGCGAAGGCTACACGTTCCCTTGTCTCTTTCACGTAGGCGACGACGGTTGGGTGCTTGTCAGCGAGACAGGAACAAACGGTGCATACGCTGGGTGCCACTTGGCAGACTATGACGCAACGCATGGCTATCAGATAGCTTTCCCTATGGAAGGCGAAGCTAATGGCATAGGCACTTCCGCTGTCGGCTTGACGTTGCCTGGCGTTACACCTTGGCGAACAATAACCGTCGGCGAAACCCTGAAGCCTATTGCAGAGACGACAATCGCCTATGATGTGGTAGAGCCACAATATGATGCGCTTATTGACTACAAGCCTGGCCGCTATACTTGGAGCTGGCTGCTGTGGCAGGATAATTCCATAAACTATGACGACCAGATAGCTTTCATTGACCTTGCTGCAGCTATGGGCTATGAATATACACTCGTAGACAACTGGTGGGACACTCGCATAGGTCGTGAACGCATAGCCGAACTCAGCCGTTATGCGCAGAGCAAGGGCGTTAGTCTTATGCTCTGGTATAGTTCCAACGGTTTCGAGAACGATGCCCCGCAAGGCCCGAAAAACAGAATGAACACCTCTGTAGTGCGCAAGAAAGAGCTTGCATGGCTTAAGAGCATTGGCGTAAAGGGCATAAAGGTAGATTTCTTCGGAGGCGACAAGCAGCATACCATGCAGCTCTATGAAGACATTCTTAGCGATGCCAACGACTACGGCATACAGGTGATATTCCACGGCTGCACACTGCCGAGAGGCTGGGAACGCATGTATCCTAATTTCATAGGCAGCGAGGCAGTGCTTGCGTCAGAGAATCTTTTCTTCACCGAAGACCATGCCAAGACAGAAGCGTTCGAGCTTACAGTTCATCCGTTTTGCCGTAACGCTGTAGCTGCAATGGATTGGGGTGGAACGGTGATGAACCGTTACATGTCGCGCGACAACAAGAGCCGTCACAAGCGTTACACGTCTGACGTGTTTGAAATAGCATCGGCGTTTATAAACCAGTGCAGCGTGCAGTGTATAGCTCTTCAGCCAAACAACCTTGCAGAGTTGCCTCAGTTTGAGATTGACTTCCTTAAGACGGTGCCTACGTCATGGGATGAAACACTTTTCCTCGACGGCTATCCTGGTCGTTACGTTGTTCTTGCGCGTCGTCATGGCGACAAGTGGTATGTAGCCGGGCTTAACGCCTTGACCGAGCCGTTGACGCTTGAACTTTCGTTGCCTATGTTTGCAGGCAAGACGGTAGTGCTCTACAATGACAAGAAGGCTAAAGGCGATGAACTGCCAGAAGCGCAGATGAAAACGCTAAAGGTAGACAAAGAAGGCAAGGTTAAGATAACCATGCAGAGCAATGGCGGTATGGTTGTCTGTGAAGAATAGATAACATATTTCTGACTATGCGTAAGATATTGGCATTATTGTTGCTGTCGTTGTTTCCTGTTCTCTCTTTCGCCCAGCTGCGGCTAGTAAGGGAGAACAGGCAAGTGTCTATGAACGATGCCGTGCCAAAGGGCAACTACAGCGGCATAGCGCATATCGACAGCACGCTCTATGCAGTGGTGTCAGACAAATCAGACATAGACGGCTTCTATCTGTTCGACATCGTGACAGATTCGCTTACAGGCGAGGTTACAGCTGTCTATAACCGTGGTTTCCGTGGCGACAGCACTCTTGCAGGTGGCGACTGCGAAGCTATCGTTTATCTTGCGCCTTCCAACACCTTTCTTGTGGCGCGTGAGGCAGACAATAGGGTAGTGGAGTTTGACATTGACGGAAAGCTCACAGGCAGAGAACTCAAAGTGCCTGACATGTTCCGTTATAGCGGCAATGGCAATGCCCGTGGAAACTATGGTTTCGAGTCGCTTGCTGCCGATGAGGCTACGGGGCTTATTTGGACAGTTACCGAGAGCACATTGTCTTCCGACGGTCTTGCCGCTACCTCTGTCAACGGCATAAAAAACAGGCTGCGACTCCAGTCTTACGGTTATTCCAGCTTCCAGCCTATTGCCCAATACGCTTATCTTATGGATGCTCCTACGGCTAATGCCGATTCGCGCAACTATGCTATGGGAGTGAGCGAGCTTACAGCGTTGCCCGACGGCAGGCTGCTTGTGCTTGAGCGTGAGTTTTTCGTTGCACGAAACTATCTTGGCTCGTATGTAGTGAACAAGATTTATGAGGTAAATCCTTCTGACGGAACGCCTGTTTCAGCGTCAGAGCCTCTTAATGCCGATTCTCCATATCTCGCCAAGCGCCTTGTGTGCGAGTTTGAAACGAAGCTTAGCCTTGTTTCCCGTTCCATTGCCAACTATGAAGGCATGTGCCTTGGGCAGATTCTTGCCGACGGCACACGCTCCATTGTGTTGGTAAGCGATTCACAGAACCGTTATCGTGGCGTTCTTCGTGATTGGGTCAAGACTATTGTCGTGGAATAACTGCGCCAAATTTCCAAACGAAATTACG
>JAUNIZ010000211.1 GCA_030523165.1 Prevotellaceae bacterium | reverse complement strand
TGATATTTCTCCAAACAAAACGCTATGATTAAAAACAGCAAAAGAGACTATACAAACGAAAAAATTCAGCATTTCATGTAATAAAAGCAAGGTTGTAACGTTAGACTATCAGACAACATTAATAAATTTATGCCTATGGATTATTTTACACAAGAAGAAAAGAAACCGTCAACAAAGACGTTAAACATTATCAGGCAGATTGCCTACACATACCGCGTAATAAAATTGAATGGAAAGAATGAGGTTTATTGTCTCAACTAAGTATTAATACTGAATATGGCTACATTGGTTTCTCCATCGTTGCTTGCTGCAGATTTTCTTAATCTCCACAACGATGTGAAGATGATTAACGAAAGTGATGCTGACTGGCTTCACCTTGATATAATGGACGGTGTGTTTGTTCCAAACATTTCATTCGGTTTTCCTGTTATTGAGGCTGTCGCTAAAGAATGTACCAAACCGCTTGACGTGCATTTCATGATTGTTAATCCAGAACGTTACATCGCTCAAACCGCCAAGACTGGCGCAATGATGATGAACGTGCACTATGAAGCATGCACACATCTCAACAGAACTATACACGAAATACATGACGCTGGCATGAAAGCTGGTGTTACGCTCAACCCGTCTACACCTATCTGTATGCTTGAAGATGTAATTGAAGACATTGACATGGTTCTTCTCATGAGCGTAAACCCTGGATTTGGCGGACAGGCTTTCATAGAAAACACTATCAAGAAAGTAGAAAGGCTTCGCAAGATGATTGACGAAAGCAGTTCACATGCATTGATAGAGGTTGACGGTGGAGTACAAGAAACCACAGCCCCAAGACTTGTTAAAGCCGGGGTTGATGTTCTTGTAAGTGGTAGCTATATCTTCAAAGCCAATGACCCGAAAGCGGTCATACGTTCTTTGAAGCAGATAAAATAACGTTTCTTTCCACTTAAGAATTGCAATAAGTGCAAATCATGCTTATATGGAATTAGTCCAGCTGCAACACAATATCGTGTTCTCTGGTCATTCGACGCAGATTAAGTATAGCATAACGCATACGACCCAGTGATGTGTTTATGCTTACTCCTGTCATTTCTGCAATTTCCTTAAATGACAGATTCTGATAGAATCGCATGAAAACGACCTCTCTTTGGGTAGGTGGCAGAAGATTCATCATCTTCTTCACGTCAGTCATAACCTGGTCATTCACATAGCGGTTCTCAATGTTTGTATCCAAAACGTTGCCGCCACTAAGGTTTGACAAGTCATTTCCTTCTGTTGGCTCTACCACGTTGCGTGCACGCTGGTCACGATACCAGTCCATAATCACGTTATGCGCAATACGCATTATCCACGCACTGAACTTGCCGCTATCAACGTATTTGCGCTGATGCAGTTTTGTTATGACCTTAACGAAAGTTTCCTGAAACATATCGTTGGCCTTATCTTCGTCGCGGACAACAAACAAAATATAGGAAAACAACTTGCTTTGAGTTCTTGAAAGCAACTCATCAAAAGCACGGTTATTTCCTTCGATATACGACAAGGCTAATTCCTCATCAGTAAAATCATTCAGATTTTCCATTATCTATCCATTAATTAATTATAAAGTAATGGTATTTCGATAGGCTTTAATTTTTTAAATTATTATTTGTTTAACTTCTATATAAAATATATTCTCAGACCTAAAACCAGGCTACAAATCAGATATTTGCCTTAGAGGTTTGCAGGATTATCGCTGACAAAGATAAAAAGAATTGTTCATTTGAGCAAATTTTTTGCAAAAATAGCATTAAATCTTTTGATTTTCTTCAAAATTTAAGTACCTTTGCATGCGATAAGGTTCGCCACGACGCGATTAAAAAGGGAACAGGAGTGTAAGTCTCCGACTGTCCCGCAGCTGTGAGTTCCTTTATAACCTTAAGCAACAAGCCACTGTCCAACTGACGGGAAGGCGCTTAAGATTGGAACGAAGTCAGAAGACCTGCCTTGTTTAATACCGCCTAATCTCTCGATGTAAGAGACTATGGCAAAACATATAATTTAAATCACAGGGATAAGGATGCCATTTTTACAATGGCTACTATATCGTATATGATAATTATACGCCAATGACAAACATCATGGGCAGTAAATTTATCATGGCATTGAATTGACGTTCAAAACCGTACGTGTATTATTATATAAGTTTATTTGAGAAGGCAGCACCGTGAGGCGTTGCCTTTTTTCATTCAGAAAACAATATATAACTGCCTATTGTCTTAATTCCCGGAATCAAGAGATAAACATCCTTGTATCCATAAAACGCACAAAGTTTTCCTTTGTTTTCAGGATTATCCACAAGATTGAATATCGCACGGCACTTAGAACCTGATTTAAGCTGGATTGATATAACTTCTGACACATCGGATGCATCAGGACTGTCTGCTATAAGTATTGCCGTAGCAAATTCAAACGGAGCGTCAAAGTCATATCTATAGTTCTTGTTTGCGCCAGTAGCAGCGCCTACAATATAGCCTTTTACCCACACTGCATCAGAAAGTTCTTCCGTTCTGAATTCTGACACGCTTAGTGTGTCGCTGCTTGCAATGTCACCTCCACTATCGTCATTGTCTTTTTTATCATCACCAGAAGACTGATTGCCTTTATCTCCACCGTCTTCTACCTTTTCAGAAGTATCCTCATCATCGGCAACATATCCCTTCTCGCACGATGCAGAAGCGAATACAAAAGCCAATAATATCATAATAAGTCTTAAGTGTTTCATTTTCGTAAAGATTAACGGGTACAAATATAGTGTATTTTTATTAATATGCAAAAGAACATGGAATAAAAAAAGAGGTTGACGCAGGATGCAGCCAACCTCGGCGATTTCGTTAAAGCTCGAAATCATAAATAAGATGTCGCAAATTTATCACTTAATAATGAAAAAAGCAAGTTTTTGAAGCAAAAATTCTATTATTTAACATTTCTACAACATAAATAGAGATGTTACAAGTTATAATGGCAACAGATTTCATATGCGGTCTTATCGCCTGTAACTAAAAGCAGACTTTATGAAAAAACAAGCAACAATAGACCTTATATTATATATACAACAAATTATTTTCCTACAAAATAAGGTAAAATAAATCAAATATCGCATTAAAATTTTCGTATTTGAATATTATTCCTTATTTTTGTACCAACAAACTGATATGAATCTAAAACATTAACCGAATACATTTTACAAACTTAATTTTATGAAACATTTACAGACATTGTTATTATGCCTTTTGTTTCCGCTGGCATTATCTGCCTCAGTATGGGACACACAGTACAAACAAATTGAAAAAAACATCAGGACACCGGTTTTTGCTGACCGCACTTTTGACATAACAAAGTACGGTGCATCACTGACAAACACTGCAGCAAAGAACCAGAAGGCCATAAACAAGGCTATCGAGGAATGTTCTAAAGCTGGCGGTGGACGCGTTGTCATTCCTGCCGGAACATGGAAAACAGGAGCTATCAGACTGAAAAGCCACGTTAACCTCGTCATTGAGAAAGACGCAACTCTTTTCTTTGAATTTGACAGAGATCTTTATCCTTTGGTTGAAACACGCTGGGAAGGTCTTGACTGTATAAACTATTCTCCGCTGATTTACGCATTCCAGGAAACAGACATTGCCATCACTGGTGAAGGAACTATCGACGGCAACGGTTCTGATGAGACATGGTGGCTCATGAGCGGAAAGACTCCTAAGAGCAGAGATATTGTTGTTGAAGAGAAGCAGCAGAATCCTGGCGGACGTGCAGACTTGCTGAAAATGGCTGAAGACGGTGTTCCTGTAGAGAAGCGCGTGTTCGGTCCTAAGAAAGGTCTTCGCCCTCAGATGGTAAACTTCAACCAGTGTGACGGTATACTTATTGAAGGTCTTACAATGGTACGCTCTCCGTTCTGGGTTATGCACCCGCTGTTGAGCAAGAACATTACTGTTAGAAACGTGACTGTTCACAACGATGGTCCTAACGGTGACGGTTGTGACCCTGAATCTTGCGAGAATGTTCTCATTGAAAACTGTATATTCGACACTGGTGACGACTGTATCGCTATCAAGAGCGGACGTAACGAAGACGGACGCGAAGGCGGTAAAGGCCGTTATGTAGGTCGCCCAAGCAAGAACATCATTGTTCGTAACTGTGTCATGAAAGACGGACATGGCGGTGTTGTTATCGGTTCTGAAATATCTGGTGGTTGCAACAATGTGTTTGTTGAAAACTGCAAGATGGATAGCCCTAACCTTGACCGTATCTTACGCATCAAGACAAACTCTGCACGTGGAGGCGTTATAGAAAACATTTATATGCGTAACGTTGAAGTAGGTCAGTGCGCAGAAGCTGTACTTAAGATAAACCTTGACTACGAGCCAAAGGAAATTGCTAAGCGTGGCTACTATCCTACTGTACGCAACGTTTACATGGAAAACGTTACTTGCCAGAAGAGCAAATACGGTGTGATGGTTGTAGGCTTTAATGACCGCACAAACGTTTACAACATAAACGTCAAGAACTGTAAGTTTGACGGAGTATATGGAAAACCTTTGTATATTACAGGTCAGACAAAAGACATGAACTATGATAACCTTATTATAAATGGTTCATTGGTTCTTACAGAAACTCCATACAAGAATTACAGCGAATGGCTTACACATTCAGAAATGCAGCGTGTACCTCACCCATATATGCTTGACTTCGCAAAGAAACCAAAGTGGGGCTATGTAATGGGCATCGAGCAGGAAGCTATGCTTGACACATACTTGGCATACAAGGATGAAAGTATCGTTAAATATCTCAAGGAATATTGCGACACTATGATTGACAAGAAAGGCAATATTCTCACATACGACATTAAGGATTATAATCTTGACCAGATTCGTACAGGTAAATTCGTTCTGCGATGGAATCAGCTCTACCCTGAAAAGAAAAACCTTAAGGCCATCAAGACTCTGTTCAAGCAGCTTGAAGACCAGCCACGCACAGACGAAGGCGTATGGTGGCACAAGGCTATCTATGCAAAGCAGGTTTGGCTTGACGGCATTTTCATGGGACTTCCGTTCTACACACATGCCGTTACTTATCTGAACAAGAAAGAACAGAAAGTATATGACGATGCTGTAATGCAGATCAAGAGAACTGACTTCCGTACATACGACCAAAAGACAGGTTTGTGGAAGCACGCTTGGGACGAGACACACAAGATGTTCTGGGCTAACCCAGAGACAGGTCTTTCACAGCATACATGGAGCCGTGCGCAAGGTTGGTTCGCAATGGCATTGGTTGAAGTTCTCGACGCTCTGCCAAAAGACTATGCACAGCGTCAGGATATCATAGACATATTAAAGAAGGTGTTGAAGGCAACTGTTGATTATCAGGATAAGGAGACAGGCGTTTGGTATGATGTCATGGACGTTAAAGACCGCGAAGGCAACTATCTTGAAGCAACAAGTTCATCAATGTTTGCATATTGTCTTTTGAAGGCAGCACGTCTTGGTTATGTAGGCGATGACATGCGTCAGGCAGGCATCAAGGCATACAAAGGTATTTTAAAAGAGTTTATCAAGGTAAATCCTGATAAGACGATTTCTCTCACACGCTGTTGCGAAGTGTCTGGTCTTGGTCCGGATAACGCTAAAGGCAGACGCCGTGACGGTTCTTTCGAATATTATATCAGTGAGCCTATCCGCAAC
>JAUNIZ010000210.1 GCA_030523165.1 Prevotellaceae bacterium | reverse complement strand
TCGGTGTCCTCACCGCCATGGTAAGATGTGTGAAGGAGCAGATCCTTGACGGCAAGAACGTCAAGATTGACGACCTCGCCATCTTCTCTTGCGGCATCAAGAACGCCAAAGGCGGTGCAACATCAACAGACGACTTCACCATAACGAAGAACATCTCTAACGTCAAGCTCCGCGCCCGTGCTACCGGCACCCTCTCCACTAAGCAGCTAGACCTTGAAGCCACCCTCAAAAAGGCAACTGCAACCACGCTGAAAGCTAGTTCAGTGAATAACGAATAGTGAACTTTTTCGTTAAGCCAAATGAACAATGATGAACTAGTTCAATCATTGTCATGGCGAGAAAAAGTGCGCGAAGCGAATAGTAAGCGCAGACGCGACTAACTTACAGAAACGGTAATTGTCACTATTAACTAAGGTCTACTATTCACTCATCACTATTAGTTATTAACTAAAAAGGTACTATTCACTATTCACTATTAGTTATTCACTAACCTCGCTTCCGGGGAGCACCTACGGCACACAGGGTGAAGGTCGGCACAGGTCGCCTCACAACATAGCAGATCACCGCCGTATAAGGACTCCTGAGCAACTGCGACAGCGAACAGCTGTCGCAGTAAAAGTGACTCTTTAAGGAATTATTCACTAAAACAGTCGCGTCTGCGCCTACTATTCGCTTCGCGCACTTTTTCTCGCCATGGTAAAGATTAAGCAAGCTTATCTATACTCATTTGGCTTATCGAAAAAGTTCACTATTAGTTATTCACTAGATGATAGTTCACTGTCTCTCTCTTCGCTTTCATCCTCTTGCAGGGCGAGGCGTTCCTGGTATCTGCGGACTTCCTCTACGGTGCGTGGCACGACTTTATAGCCTCTCACGTTGTTCTGCATCAGTTTCTCGAAACCAAGGTCACTAAGGGCTCGCCCAATCCATACAGGACTGAGCTTCTGTGAGATGTTGGCACTGACATACTGGAGTATGGAAGCAGTAGGCATGAAGATGCCGTGCTTGATGTCTGTAGGCTTCTCGAAATAGAGCATGACAAGCTCGTATTCAAGACGTGGCGTCTCGAAATGACGGTTGTGGCGGTTAAGCCTCTCTATGTCTTCGGCAGTGAACCAAAACCTGAAATTGTCTTTAAACAGGCTGTAAGCCTGACTGTATATGCCCTCATAGTTGATGTGACTGTCGTATGGAGAGACTATCCTTTCTACTTCAAACGGCAGCCAGCGACGGTTTCCTGTAGGGTCGGCAAGGAACTGCACATTGTTTCCCGTACCGCAGAACGAGGCTATATGGGGTCGGTGCTCGTTGTAGCGTGCGTAGGCTGCCCTCTCGTCAATGCTGCGTGTGGTAACGGTGGCTTTCAGTTGGTTAAGCTCTGCAAGTCTCATTGAGTCAAGTTCTTCGTAACACACAAGCCCGTAGGAGGCAATCACTATAAGGTCGTCCTTGGTAAGTCGCCCGGCATTGGTCTTGGTGTAGAAATACCTCTGCAGGGGAGGCGGCAGCAGACGATTGAACCATGTGGTCTTGTAGACTCCCTGTTCGCCGATGAGCACGAGAATGACGTTGTTGATGACTAAGTCTTTAATCCATCCTCCCACCATACCTACAATCCACTTTCGCAGATACTCATAGAAAAGCCACTGTTCTTTAATGCCTCCCTTTACGGTGACGGTTCGGGACAGTTCCAGAATATAGTCTGTATCGCCCTCTTTCCACGGTGGCAGCGACTCCAGATAGAGCTTGAAGGGATGGAAGGGCTTCACGAATGCCGAGTCCATGATACGCGAGATGTCCTGACAGCTGACTTTTACGGTCTTGCTCATCTCTGCCCATATAGTGTTCACTATACTGTCGGTGATGGGCTGGAACTCCTCATAGTCGATAGAACCGGGACAGATGTCCTCAATCTCCTTCTTCATGCGGTATTCCGTTCGTGCAGAGACAACGTTTTTCCTAAGTTCCATATATTCAGAAAGAAACGCCTTGATAGCATCAGGACCGGCATAGTCGGGCTTGCCTCCGTTGCCGCCTTGCTGTCTGTTGTATCTTTTATTACGATAGGGAGACCTGATACCGAACTCCTCAATGTTCCTGTAGCATGACCGCAGGGTTGTCTCGGTCTGGTCGTAGTCGGGGAAGGTGTCCATGAGCCACTGCAGGGCGTCATTTTCACTGATACCGAACTGGTTGAGTTTGTAGCAGAGCCTCATGATGTAGTCGTTGTGTCTGCCGGCGGTATAAACAGCGCCTTCCTCTTCGAGTTCCGCAGCCAGTGTCTTGTCGTAAAGGCTTTGTACGTTTCGTAGTCGCTTGCCCTTCTTCTTGTCAGCCATGTGCCGTTTCCAGTGTGCGGCAATCTCGGAAGTGCCGAAAGGCTGTGCATCGGGGTTGTACCATGCATCAGGGTCGTAAGCCATGCCCGACAGTCGGGTGACGTTCTTGCACTGTCCATCAACGGGGACATTGAGCAGCTTGGCATAATAATCATTGCCGTAGGCGAAGACTTTAGTGTAGAATTCCAACTGCTTCTTCAAGTCCATGCCGGTGTCTCTTTCATATCGGAAGATGATGCGCAGCCCGGAACCAGAGATAGTGGTATATGCCAATAGGGTGTGCGGATCGGCACGTGCCTTTGCGATGATGTCGGCAAGACGTTCCGGCGACACATGATCGCAGTCAACCAGTGACATGCCTGTGAGAGCAGTAACGTGCTTCATCTGCTTGCCTCCTTCAAAAACACAGGCGACTGAGAAGACGGGCGTAGACGCCTTGATGTCCTTGTCGCCTGACTGACGGTACTGTTCCGTAAGATACTTAAGACGACTGTCTTTCATGATAGTGTTTGTCACGGCATCTAAGGTCGTAGACACAGGGGTTACTGAGGTGTAGCCCGTGAAGTGGTTTAGTGTTTCCATTTCTTTATATGTTGTTTTATAGCGTTAATTAAAACTATGATTTTATCTTTTAGATACACAAAGTTAGACTTTTAATGACAAATAAACAAGAAGTGTCCTGTATGCGGACACTTCTAAATATAAATTACAACTATGAATAAAAAATTAACAATTGCGCAGGAATTGACAGCACATGTGCTGAACCTGCTGGATGGTGTCTATAAGAGACACCGCAGACAGTTTGAGGAAGACCTTCATCTTTCTCATGGTATTTTTATGCGAGCCTAAGAGGGTAAACTTACGCACAAAGACCAACTGACGTTGGAAGATGTGGCGAGGATAATGGAAATCGTTGACCACCACTGTAAAAAGATGAACCAAACGTATGATGACTGCCCGAACAAAGTTCTGGGCAAGAAAATCATTGAATACGAAGAGAAACGACAAGAGTGCGTGAAGATGTTTGAACAGATAGTTAAATTTTAGGGAGTTAAGGGAGTTAAAGGGAGTTATCACTCGCTGCACTCGCTATGTAGTCAAAGACAATAGTCACATAAAGGCTGAATACCAAATAATATTGTCCCTGCGGAGCCAACTGTTGTTGTGCGTAGTGAATAGCTCTTTTTTAGTTAATAACGAACTTTATAGTGAATATTTATAGTAAACGATATTAATGAATACTTACTTTTAAGATCATAATACTATTTTAGTTTATGTCTGTTTTTATGAATGGTCGCAATGTAGTGATAACTCGCTTCTTGCGACCATTTTTGTATATTTTGTTTTTATTTACGAAGGTGTGAATATCATTTCGATACAGGACGAACAGGCATTCCATAGAAACGGGAAATATTTTTTGTTCCAAAATACGAATTGCTATAATCCATGTAAAACGCTTCCTGATGCCAAGAGTCTAAAATCTTGGTATACGGTGTTGAACTCCAAAATTGGCAACTGTAAGCGCCAAAATATTTTTTATCCATATACATGCCTGTGTATGGAATGAAAATGGAGTTCTTATTAGGACCTATAACTTTGAAGCCATTCTTTCCATTGACTTCAGTTTTTATCCAGATGCATTTCGTTGCAAGTTCTTTGCATTCATCCAATGTTGGCATTTTCCATGTTCCTCCCCATTTCGCTGCTGCCACATCGTAGTTTGGATTCCCGGCGAAATCGGTTATGTCCTTTCTGTATGTAAGGGAAGTCTTTTCTTTGTATGATTTCTTCGGAGACGTTTCTCCCCATGCATAATGGTCTCCTTCTTCTTCCGGACTATTTGCCCCGACATTGCATGTTGCCCATTTCACGCTCAATCCGAGATCTACATAAGGGTGGCCTGCAATATTGCCTTGTGGTGCATTCCCTGAAATCGGTCTTTTTATTTCATCTTTGTAGGATATTGGTACTGTCACATCCGATGGTTCTATGCTAGAACTCAGTACAGGACGAATAGGCAAGCCATAGTATCTTTCTGTTCTTGAAATCATGGAATGTTCGTTGAAACAATTCAAACGATTTGCGTCTGTGTTTCTGCCATCGTATTCTGTTGATATGGAATACGACGCTTCATCGCCGATACCGCCGTCACGATAATCCCCTGCTTGTATATTTGCATAGGGCAAGAAGATACTCTTGCCGCTTGGTCCCGTAACATTTACTCCTTTGACGCCTTGTACGTAGATCTCTTTCCATGTACATTTGTCGATAAGCTCTTGGCATTCCTCAGAAGTTGGCATGCGCCATGATTTTCCCCATAGGGCACGGGCTGCGTCATATTCTTCACGACCGCCAATATTGCCGACTTTCACGGCATGTGTCTTTGAGTTGTTTTTCGTATAGGAAGACTTGGGAGCTGTTTCTCCCCAAGCAAAGAAGTTGCCATATTGCTCTGGACGGGTTGCGCCGACATTGCATGTTGCCCACTTTACGCTCAAGCCAAGATCTACATATTCGTGACCGTTGACTATATTGCTTTGGCTACGAACAGTTTGTTGGGTGCCTTTTTTTATAGTTCTGCCAGCTTTTGCTGAAGATACGGCACGGACAGAAAATCCACTCAAGCGTATTGCCGTATTGCTATTATATGCTGTGTAGGCTTCATCTGATTCTTTATCAATATAAAATTTAAAGGCACAATATTTTTTCTCTTCATAAGATTCAATGTCATAATTATTTGACACGTGATAAAATCCTTGTTCTTCAATGAAGATCTTTTCCTTGTTTTTTCCGTATATATATATGCCCGCAAGAGGGAAATAAATATGATTGCCATTGGGACCGGTACCCTGAAATATATATCCTTCATTACCCGTCCGTAACACTTCCCATTTGCAATTATTTATCATTTCTTTCGCTTCTTCTGTAGTTGGCATTCGCCATGAACCTCCCCATTTTGCAGCAGCGACATCATAATTTATGTTTCCTGAAATGTCAGCAATGTTTTCTGGTACAGTACTGTTTATGACAAGATCATAGGTATTGACGTCAGGATTGACTTTTGTCATACCCCAAATAAAGTAATCGCCATACCCTTCAGGGCTATTCGCTCCGACATTATACGTAGCCCACAACAAACCTGACGGCAGACCGAGGTCTACATACTCATGTCCGTTAATCGTGTTTTGTGCATAGATGCAAGAAGGTGTAAGGCTTGTTATAGCCATTAGCAGTAAAATTGATATATGACGAATATAAAGCAAACTGCATTTCTTCATCTCAATCTGTGTGGCGGAAGTCATATTGATTTCTCTTTTCATAATGGTATTATTTAATAGACTACCTCAAATCCGCAACCTATAGGGTTTAGTGGGATTTTGCTTGCAAAGCGACAA
>JAUNIZ010000209.1 GCA_030523165.1 Prevotellaceae bacterium | reverse complement strand
AGGGTCAAAAATGATAACCTATGCGGTAATTTCAGATAAGTGCATAGGTAATTGGCAAAAACCTATGCTATTTTCAGTGAAAAGTGCCTACTTTTTTAGTCGTAAACATGCCGTTTCCTACCCAAAAACATGCCAGTTATGGCATGTTATCGCCTGTTTTATACGGTTATTTTATGCACACCAAGAAGGCTAAATGCCGTAATAGCTTGTGTGCTAATACTTTAATTTTGCACACGATTCCTTGCGTTATTTGCGTCCACGACATTTTTATTTCAAAAAACAGGCCTTCTCAGCGCGTTAACGAGATAATTTTCGTTTTTATAGAGTATGGATTTCTGCATAAATATGCAAATAGAGACTTAACTTCTTTCATGATAATCGTATGACTATATTTTCAGTATCTTCCTGTATTTGTAAATGATAAGCAGATGTTATTGTAGAACTAAATTTTTCTTTATTTGTTAATGATTTATCCTTACCTTTAGTTAATATGTTATAATTATAGGTTATTTCTTTTACTTTTATTTGGTTTATATTATAAACCGATTTATCTTTGCACTGTATTCGAATATGTTCGTCTGTCTTATCCTGTCAACTGCAGTGATAGGATAGCGGACAAGTAAAACTTAATTTATTAATTTTTAAAAGAAACAAGTTATGAATACTAATGAGAATTTAAGTCCAGAGCGCAGTATTGAAATAATAGGTGAGATGATAGAAAAGACACGTCTCAATGTAGCACGCAGTTCTGGTACTCCATTGATTATATGGGGTTGTTTGACTACTATTACGGCAGCAGCAGTTGGAATCCTTTGGACTCTTACAGGTTCTCCTATATGGAATCTACTTTGGTTAGCAATGATGCTGATTGGCTGGGGCTATATTTTTACAACGTCCATAAAAGGCAAGAAAACCAAAATCCAAAAGCCTGTGACATTTGTAAACAAGGTTCTTGAATATGTCTGGTTGACGTTTGGCGTATCGTGTTTTGCAATTATAGCATTCAATAATATAAACAGCTTTGTTGAAGGTTCCCTGATGATGCCTTACACGCCGACCATAATGTTGCTTATGGCTTTTGCTACTACCATTACAGCATTGGTACTGAAGCTTGGTAATTGTTTTGTCTTTATCGGTGGAAGTTTTATTTTTATACTTTTCTCCATGTGGTATCCAGGCTCATATGAAATGTTCTGCCTTGCAATGCAAAGTGTCTTTCTACTAATTATTCCTGGATTGATAATAAATAGCAGGGTACGTAAGGGACTTCTTTAAAGCTGCTTGGAATAATCTGAGTTTTGCAAATTATAAATATAAACCGTAAAGACAATGTTCAAACCATTAGACCCTTTATTGCATGGAGAGCTTCGGCTGGCTGTAATGTCATTGCTCGTAGGAGTTGAGGAAGCAGACTTTCTCTATCTAAAAGAGCAGACTGGTGCTACTGCCGGCAATCTCAGTGTCCAGATAGACAAATTATGCAAAGCTGGATATATTGAGATTGAGAAAGGCTTTGCTGGTAAACGAACACGTACAACATGCCGTATAACAGCAACAGGAATGGATGCCTTTTCTGCATACGTTGATGCATTGAAAGAATATATTCAGGTCAAGAGTAAGTGACAACAATCATTAAACTATAATCAGTCTAAGACTAACGGCTGGTTATAGTTCTGTTTTTATTGTGTCTTATTATATTGATTCGCCGAACATACTACACAAGCAGTACTAATAATATATATGGTGTCTATGAGTGATGTAAAGATCTATAACGGGTCTACGTCAAAGTAAATCTGAAGAGCACCATAGCGTTTAGCCTGTATCATGGTTTCTTGGGCTTTTTTTAGATATGCTCTAACTTTCGATAGGTCTATGCCGTTTTCAAGTTTAAGGACAATCTTGCGTATGTGGAGCGATTTGATTCTGGAAATAGAAGGCTTGTCTGGTCCAAGCACACGCTCCCCGAACCAGCTACGCAGAATGTTTCCCATGTCTCTTGCTGCAATTTCAACGGTTACATTATCCCTGTTTTTCAGATATACGTTTACGATATGGTAGAACGGAGGATAATGGAACAACTGGCGTTCCTCAAGCAAGTCGGAATAGAAACTCTTGCAGTCATTCCTTACTACTTGTGATATAACAGGCAATTGCGCACTCTTTGTCTGCAACAACACAAGTCCCTGCTTGCCTTTTCTGCCCGCTCTTCCGCTTACTTGAGCCATCATCATGAACGCATGTTCGTAGGCTCTGAAATCAGGATAGTTGAGCATGTTGTCGGCATTCAATATTCCGACAACACTCACGCGGTCAAAGTCAAGTCCTTTGCTTACCATTTGAGTGCCGATAAGAATGTTTGTTCTGTGTGCAGAGAAATCATTTATTATGCGCTCGTATGCGTTTCTTGTGCGTGTGGTGTCAAGATCCATGCGTGCTACATTTGCATCGGGAAAGAGTTCTATAATCTTGTCCTCAATTTTCTCTGTTCCATATCCTCGGCTAATAAGGTTACGGCTTCCGCAGCATGGGCATGTTTCGGGTAACGTATATGTATTTCCGCAATAGTGGCAAGTAAGCTGGTTAAGGTTCTTGTGATATGTAAGCGACACGTCACATGCGTCACAATGAGGAACCCATCCACATTCTTTGCACTCAATCATAGGGGCAAAGCCACGTCGATTCTGGAATAGGATTGCTTGCTCATTATTATCAAGAGCCTTGCGGATAGCAGAGAGCAATATAGGAGAAAAGGGACCGTTCATCATCTTGCGATGTTGCAGGTCCTTTATGTCTACAACCTGAATCTCAGGCAGCTGAATGTCGTTATATCTTTTGTTAAGTTCCACAAATCCGTATTTCCCCTTTTGTGCGTTATAGTAGCTCTCAAGTGATGGCGTAGCAGAACCCAGCAAAGTTTTAGCACCGAACATTGCTGCAAGCATGATTGCAGCGCTTCTTGCATGATATCGTGGTGCTGGGTCTTGCTGCTTGAATGATGTTTCGTGTTCTTCGTCAATTATTACAAGACCAAGATTAGTAAAAGGAAGGAGTGTTGCGGAACGTGCTCCTAATATCACATCGTATGGATTGGCAGACAATTGCTTTTTCCAAATCTCTACTCTTTCCGCATCAGAATATTTTGAATGATAAATTCCCAGTCTGTTCCCGAAAACCTTCTGAAGCCTTTGGCGTATCTGTACGGTTAGGGCAATTTCGGGCAGAAGATATAATACCTGCTTGTGTTTCTCCAGTGCCTGACGAATGAGATGTATGTATATTTCCGTTTTTCCGCTAGATGTAACACCATGAAGAAGTACAACATTCTTTTTCAGGAAATTGAACATTATCTGGTTATATGCCTCCTGTTGCACTTCGTTCAGTTTCTTTATATTGTCAAGATGAGCCTCTCCGGCATTGTTCAGACGTCCTACTTCACATTCATACGTCATGAGAATCTTTCTCGTTATAAGACTTCTGAATACAGCTGTTGCACAATGTGCTGAGTTAAGAAGTTCGTCGCGTGTTATTTCCACAGGAGTTTCACGACAAACAGTTCCTTCTATTGTGTCCCAATGCGAAAGTCTAAGATATTCCGTAAGCAAATCCCTCTGTTTGTCAGCCCTCTTTAGAGCATCAAGCGCGATGTGCAGAGACTGCTCGTTACGGTATTGCGGTGTAAGCGTAACATACGTTTCTGTTTTCGGCTTATATGAATCGATGTTCTTTAGGCCTCCGGGAAGTGCCGCGTTATATACTTCGCCTATAGGAGACATGTAATAATCAGCTATCCATTTCCATAATTTAAGCTGTGTGTCGTTTGCAATCGGTGCATCGTCAATCACCATAAGAATATCCTTGACGGCAAATTCAGGCTTTATGTCGTGTTCCTTAATAATAAGTCCAATATATGTCTTGCTTTTGCCGAACGGCACAAGAACTCTTTTTCCTGTCTCTATCTTGTCATGCATAGAATCAGGAACGGAATAAGTAAAAAGTCCATCCAGCGGAAGCGGCAATATTATGTCAATGAATTTCATCTAAGGAAACACAAATTTATTTCATTTAGTGCAAACTTACAAATAATCTATGGAATAACCGCCTAAAATTCGCAGATTAATGCAATAGAGATTGAGAATTATGTAATTAAAAGAAAATTACGGAAGTTGAGGCGATGGTTGTAAGCGAACAGTAGTAAGGAAAAGAATATGCAAACTGTTTGGGGATAGAATCTGCAAAGCAGGATAAAGGACTGAAAATGCAAAAAATCCATAAATTCTATTCCGAATGAAAATAAAGGCGTTAGAAGATAAGAGATTATCAGAAAAATCTTATAATTTTGTAATCGGTTAGAGACAACTCTTGCCAAGACATATAAGAAAAAGAAGAAGCGTTATGCTTATCTTGTGATTGGGAACCTAGGAAACTCACAATCTGTACACAAGGATGGCATAGTGGTTCTCACGTTATAGCGTGGGCTGCTATTTCCATATGCGTGTACAAGGTTTCCTAGGACCTCCATTCAGAATGTGGCATAGTTGGCTCACGTTTCCAATAAACTAAACATCTTGATTGGGCCAATCGAGAATATAATAGTCGGAATATGAAAAAACTTATCATTCCATTTCTGTTCATTACTGCTCTTTGTGTATCATCTTGTAGCGATGACGAGCTTAAAGATTCGGTCAAAGAGATTAGAATGTCTGTTTCATCTGAAACAGGCGTAATGTATGGCCTGTTCGATGACAAAAGAGAACATCCCATCGAGTGTATGCTTGTCATGTCGGAAGATGATTCTGGAGAATTGAACCCTCTCGGATTCAATAGAATCGAAGGTTTTACATACGAAAGAGGACACGAATATTATCTTTCAGTAAAGCGGACAATCCTTGCAAATCCACCTGCGGATGCTTATGATCGTAAATATTCACTTATCAGTATTCTTTATGACAGACTTGTCACAGAACCGGAAGTTCCAGTTGATAAGGAGATAAAATCAGAAGATGATATAGAATACCAGGATTTGTGTCCTTTCGAAAAATACTCTATCAACAAGGAATATATCGTCAATGGGGATGGTAAAATATTCTACGGCGACGGTTCGTCACTGCCATCCTATGATGCAGCACGTATATGGCTTGAAAATGTCCTTGACAAAGAAGATCCGAATTGGGTGAAATTCGAATCCGTGCCTTACATGGCAATTTATTCGTATGTCTTTTCTCCATTTACAGATAGTATTCGTTTGGTACGCAACGAATCATCCGGTCCGATGTTCAAGAATGTTATTCCCGAAGATGAGTTTACTTACATTACCCAATCCATGAAGTCTGGAGAGGAAGTCCAATACACTCTTGTTCTTGCTAATGTCCATAAGAAAGGGCTTCAAAAGGTTTATTTTACTATAAAGAAACAATAGAATGAAGAAATAGAATCTCCCAAAGTCCTTTGTATAAGGTGCTAATAAATGTTTTCTGGAGTTACGGAAAATACTTGGATTACATGTTGCCTGCAATGAAATAAATTAACAAGAATTTATTTGATAGTCGCCGATAATATGTGTTTTGTCCAACGCTAAAACATTAATTGTATGCGTTCTATGGCGTTTGTTGTATAAAAATGGCTGTTTATTGAAAAAATTATGAACATTGTATGTTAATTCATATATTTGCATCGAATTTATCATTAAACTCCAAAAAGATGAAACATTTAGTTAGCGTCCAATTTTGACGTCTTGCAGAATCAGTATAATGAGATTACCTTTG
>JAUNIZ010000208.1 GCA_030523165.1 Prevotellaceae bacterium | reverse complement strand
AAAGCCACTAAAAAGCGGCTTTTGAGATAGGGTACGTCAAAATTGGATGCTAACATTCTAATTCCGCAGGTCTTAGACCAGTCGGTTAAAGAAATGCGCCATCTTCGAAGGCGTGAAAGCGGTAGAAGCTAATAGTAACTATTCACTGTTCACTGCGACAGCAAAGCTGCCGATTATTTTGTATCAATAAGTCAAAGAACGAATAATCTAGTGAATAGTTTATAGTGAATAGTGAACAGTTGGCGCAGACGCGAAAACCTTAGTGATGAACTATGAGTTATAAGTTGCTATGTTATCCGGAGCGGATTGAAGTCGAGTTGTTATTTTTATGACAGATGACAGATATGACAGATAAAATTAAATATTTATATTGCCCGTACACACGTATGTGTGCATACGGGTGTACGGGTGCGTAAAGTGTAGAAAAACATCCGTCATATCTGTCATCTGTCATTGAGAACATGCTTGTGTGTT
This sequence comes from Prevotellaceae bacterium, assembly GCA_030523165.1. Lineage (GTDB taxonomy): Bacteria > Bacteroidota > Bacteroidia > Bacteroidales > Bacteroidaceae > Prevotella. The sequence goes on along the minus strand of JAUNIZ010000208.1, from coordinate 5,290 downwards.
TCCCTAAAATAGCGTGTTTCCCTAAAATCGGTTGACACTTTTCCTGACTTTGTTTACACAAGCCTGAATAAGTTGTCGGTTTCACTAAAAAGGTTGTCATTTTCATTATATTTGCTGTGATATTTTTGCATAGGACATCCTTTGCAGATGGTTACCATTGCAATAAGTGAATATTGTTGAATATGGATTAATTATCAGTGCTTTTTTAATTCGTATGCCAAGTTCTTTTGGTAATTGTCAACTTCTTGTGGCGTTCTGATGGCTACAATATATCCTCGTGCCACACTGTTTCTGACTTTTTCAAATCCAATATCACACATGGCACGTCCAACACATACAGGGCTGAGTTTCTGAACGATATTAGAGCCTATGAGCTGTATGATGTTAGCTGTAGTCATGAATACACCAGGCTCATTTTTTTCAGGCATGCGCAAATATGTCATGATGAGTTCATGCTCAAGACGTGGGGTCTCGAACTCCGTGTTGTGCTTGGCGATGTCGGTTATCTCTTCGCTGTCGAACCAATACTTGAAGTCGTTTTGCAGCAGGGCGTATGCCTGGCTGTAGATGCCGGTATAGTCAAGGGGATTGTCGTAAGGCGAGACAATGTTTTCTACCTTGAACGGCAGCCATCGGCGGTTACCGGTATGGTCGGAAAGGAACTGGGTGTTGTTGCCAGTACCGCATAGTGACGCGACATGGGGCCTATGCTCATGGAAATGGGCATACGGGGCACGTTCGTTGATGTACTGCATGGTGACTGACGCCTTCAGCTGGTTTACCTCGTTGGACGTCATGGTGTCCAGCTCCTCGCAGCAGATCAGTCCGTATTCCGCAAGGGTGAGCATGTCGTCCTTTCCCAGACGGTAGCCGTTGGCTTTGGTGTGGAAATATCTCTTCAGCTGTGGCGGAAGCAGGAAATTGAACCATGATGTCTTGTAGGCACCTTGCTCACCGATAAGGACGAGTATCTCATGGTTGACGATATCGCAGCGTTTCCATCCCGCCAACATTCCGACTAGCCATTTCTTAAGATAGTGATAGAAGCGTTCCTGCTGTTCTTCACCTCCTTCCACGGTTACGGTACGTGCCAGTTTGCGGATATGATCCTCGTCACCGTCATGCCATGGCGGTAGCGTGTCAAGATATTCACGGAACGGATGGTATGACTTTGTGTGTTCTGACATTATTATGCGCAGCATGTCCTGATGCTTCACGTTGACGGTCTTGCTCATCTCTGTCCATAGCGTGTTTACTATCCTGTCGTTTATCGGCTCGAAGTCCCATGGGGAAGACTGGTCTTTCCTGCGGTATTCTACACGTGTGGTTACCTCGTTGAATTTTAGTTCTACATGCTCTTCAAGGAATTCCTTTATCTCGTCAACGGTGGCATAGGGATTCTGGTTGCTGTCGTCGCGTATTCTTCGTGACGGTCTGTAAGTCTTGTTCCGCACTCCGAACTCATCAATGTTCCTGTAGCATGACCGCAGGGTTGTATCGGCTTGCTCATAGTCGGGGAAGTGCTGCTTTAGCCAGTCTGACGCAATGTTGAACTGTACGCCGAACTGGTTGAGCTTGTAGCAGAGCCTCATGATGTAATCATTGTGTCTGCCGGCGGTATATACGGCACCTTCCTCTTCGAGTTCCGCAGCCAGTGTCTTGTCGTAAAGGCTTTGTACGTTTCGCAGTCGCTTGTCTTTCTTCTTGTCTGCCGACTTCCGTTTCCAGTGTGTGGCAATCTCGTAGGCTCCGAAAGGCTGTGCATCGGGGTTGTACCAGGCATTAGGGTCGTAAGCCATGCCCGACAGTCGTGTAACGTTCTTGCACTGTCCATCAACGGGGACATCTAGCAACTTGGCGTAATAATCATTGCCGTAGGCGAAGGCTTTAGCGTAGAAATCCAACTGCTTCTTGAGATCCATGCCGGTGTCTCTTTCATATCGGAAGATGATACGCAGACCGGAACCGGAGATTGTGGTATATGCCAGCAGGGTGTGTGGATCGGCACGAGCCTTTGCGATGATGTCGGCAAGACGTTCTGGCGACACATGGTCGCAGTCAACGAGTGACATGCCTGTAAGGGCAGTAACGTGTTTCAGCTGCTTGCCTCCTTCAAAGATACAGGCGACGGAGAAGACGGGCGTAGACGCCTTGATGTCCTTGTCTCCTGACTGACGGTACTGTTCCGTAAGATACTTAAGACGACTGTCTTTCATGATAGTGTTTGTCACGGCATCTAAGGTCGTGGACATTGGGGCTACTGATGTGTAGCCCGCAAACGTGTTGATAGTTTCCATTATATCAATATTTTTAGTTGGTAGTTAAAACTGTGTTTTATTATATGCAAAGTTAATGCAAATCGAGAGCAAAGTCATCAAGCTTGCTTGAATGCTATGCCGAGGTGCAGCTTAACTTCTACAAATCGAGAGCAGAGTCATCAAGCTTGTTTGAATGCTATGTCGAGATGCAGCTTAACTTCTACAAAGTTAATGCAAATCGAACGCAATCAAGTTTACTTGAAATTGCTGAGATGCCGCTTAACTTATGCAAAATTAGGATATTAATTATCGAGTTCCAAGAAGTGGCGCATATAGCGCCACTTTTAACTAACATTTATACACATGAACAAAAATTTAATGATTGCGCAGGAATTGACAGCACATGTGCTGAACCTGCTGGATGGTGTCTGCAGCAGACGCCGTAGAGAGTTTGAAGACATGTTAAGTCTTAAACGTGGAATTTTTAAGCGAGCCTAAGAGGGTAAACTTACAGTTAATGACAAGTTGACGCTGAACGATGTGGCAATAATAATGGACATCGTTGACCGCCAATATCAGGAAATGCTCCGGAAGTATAATCCACGTCTGAACAGAGGGCATGAAATGAGAATCTATTGCTGTGAAAAACAACGAGAACGGTGCGTGGAACTTATTAATAAGCTAATAACGAAATCCTAAATCGGGAGTTAAAGGAGTTAAATGGAGTTATCACTCGCTGCACTCGCTATGTAGTTAAAGACAATAGTCACATAAAGGCAGAATATTCAAAGAATAGAACCCACAATACTATTGTCCCTGCGGAGCAAACGGTCGTTGAGCGTAGTGAATAGCTCTTTTTAGTGAATAACTAATAGTGAAGAGTACCTTTGCTATTATTGGTTTCGTTGAGACTTCGTAACAAACTAATAACAACAAAAATATTTAGAACATTTGAGAGGGGAGGGTTAAAGCCCTCTCCTTACTTTTGATACTTAAATATATGGTAACATACAGAAAATGTTTTCCTCCAAATGTATTGGAGATGATAAGCAATATTTTAGGCAACACAGAAGATGGATTAACTGGAACAGAAATACATCGTTTATTAAGTCAAGCCAATATCGAAGACATTGATTCTTCAAATACAAAAAGATATAGACTGTTCAATGCTTTGGCAAGCGAACAAAATAAGAATAAATGTTCAAACCAAATTTTGAACTTTATAGGTTTAGCATTAGCGCCATCAAGATTTGTAGATGAATCAGAGAAATTTGAAAAATTAAAAACGGCTGTTAATAAGCAATTGGCTTTTGTTGGCTATGAACTTCAGGAAAATGGAAAATATCGAGAAATAGCAATAGCTTCTACTATATCTGATGTTGAGATAAAAGTTGAAAATCTCAAACAGGAGCTAGAGAAAAGAGATGCACATGCCCAAATTTTCAAATACTGTAAGGCTGAGTTGCTCCAAAATAATTATTTCCATTCCGTTTTTGAAGCAATTAAAGGATTGTTGGACAGAATTGAAGATTTATCAGGACTTCAAAAAGATGGGAATAATTTGATTGAAGAAGTCTTTAGTTCTAACCCAATTCTAATAATTAATAATTTCATTTCATCATCAGAGAAAAATGAGCATACGGGTTTTTGTAATCTTCTTAAAGGATTATGTAGTATGTTCAGAAATCCTACAGCTCACGAACCTAAAATTGAATGGGAAATATCAGAGCAAGATGCTCTTGATATATTATGTATAATTTCCTATTGTCATAGAAGGCTTGATAATTGTCATAAATTACGATAATTAGGAACCAACATGGACTTGAATTTTTGAAAGAACAAAAATAAAAAATAATCCAATGAAAATTGCTTTTGTAAGCACTCGTGGTATACCAAACAACTACGGGGGCTTTGAACAGTTTGCGGAATATATTTCCGTAGGCTTGGCTGCTCGTGGCCATGAAGTGGTGGTTTATTCTCCTCATTTCCATCCTTATAAAGAGGATAGTTATAAAGGGGTTCGTATTAAACATATTTATAGTCCTGAGACATGGATGGGCAGTTCGGTAGGCTCGTTCTTCTATGACTTTTCTTCTTTGAAGGATGCACTGAAGAAAGAGAATTTTGACATCATCTATGAGGCAGGCTATACCAGTATTGTTCCTGCATATATCTGGTTTAACGTGAAGAACATAAAATATCCGATATTCACGACCAATATGGACGGACTGGAATATAAGCGTACCAAATTCAACAAATGGGTGCGTAAGTTCGTGTTCTGGGAGGAGCGTACAACAGTAAAGCATAGCCACTACCTTATTGCTGACAATATGGGTATTCATGACTACTATAAGGAGAAGTATGGAAAGGAGAGCAAGTTTCTGGCATACGGAGCTGACATTCATGATGACTACAAGGCGGAATATCTTGAGGAATACGGACTGAAGCCAGAAGAATATTATATCGTTGTGGCGCGTCTTGAACCTGAGAACAATATAGTAATGGCTATAGACGGTTATCTGAAATCGAAAGAGAACGGCAAGCGTCCTCTGATTATTGTCGGAAAGACCAATACTCCTCATGGAATGGAGCTTGTGGCAAAATACGGTGAAGAGAAGTCTGTAAGGTTTGTTGGAGGAATTTATGATTTCAACAAGCTTAACTCTATCCGTCATTTCTCAAAGGCATATTTCCATGGACACAGCGTGGGAGGAACAAACCCGTCGCTGCTTGAAGCAATGGCATCGAGCTGTTTTATTTTTGCCCATGACAATATCTTCAATCGTGCTGTATTGAATGAAAACGCTTTGTATTATCCTTCTGTAGAGAAAGTGACAGAAATTCTTGATGATATAGATAATGTTGTAATCAGCTATAAGAAAACGTACACAGACAACAATATTGATGTAATAAAGAAAGAATATTCTTGGGAACATCTTGTTGATGAACACGAAAACTATTTTAAATGGCTGTTGGAACAAAAGCATAAATAATATTTGAATAATTTAATGCTGAAAGACGTAGTATTATTT
>JAUNIZ010000008.1 GCA_030523165.1 Prevotellaceae bacterium | reverse complement strand
CTGAAAAACTGAAATTGAAATCATACAACAGCAATAAAGCCTTTATATGCAAATGCCATGTTTGCAACATGGAAACAATAGTTTTATCCTTCATAAAGCTATCGTTTCCTAATGATAAACCATATATTTGCAAACAAAAAGCGGGGCACTTTCACGTACCCCGCCTTACACACATATAACATTAAAAATGTCTTAGTCATTCAATTTTGCCTTGATGAACTCACGGTTCAGACGGGCAATATTGGCGATAGACTCGTTCTTAGGACATTCAGCCTCACATGCACGTGTATTTGTACAGTTGCCGAAGCCTAACTCTTCCATCTTCATAATCATCGCCTTGGCGCGTTTAGCAGCCTCTGGACGGCCTTGTGGAAGAAGAGCAAGCTGGCTGACCTTTGAGCTTACGAAAAGCATTGCAGAGCCGTTCTTGCAGGCTGCAACGCAACATCCACAACCGATACATGTAGCGCAGTCCATAGCCTCGTCAGCAGCTTCCTTAGGTATAAGGATAGCGTTGGCATCCTGAGGCTGACCTGTACGAACTGTTACATAGCCTCCAGCCTGGATAATCTTGTCGAACGCGCCACGGTCTACCATACAGTCCTTTATTACAGGGAATGCAGCTGAACGCCATGGCTCAACGGTAATTACATCACCGTCATTGAAACGACGCATATAGAGCTGACAGGTAGTTGCACCTGTTGCTGGTCCATGAGGATGTCCGTTTATATAAAGTGAACACATACCGCAGATACCCTCGCGACAATCGTGGTCGAAAACGAATGGTTCCTTACCTGATTCGATAAGCTGTTCGTTGAGAATATCCAACATTTCGAGGAAAGAAGTATCCGTAGGAATATCCTTCATCTCGAATGTATCGAAATGACCTTTTGCTTTAGGTCCGTTCTGACGCCAAACTTTGAGCGTGAAACTTATATTTTTTTCCATTGAATTTTAATTTTATAGTTGACAAGTAAACTCAAAAACTTATTACATTAGTTCTTATAGTTACGTGTTTGAACCTTAATAGCTTCATATTCCAGAGGCTCTTTGATCAGTTCAGGAGCAGTTTCGTCATTGCCCTGATACTCCCAGCAGCCTACATAGAAGAAGTTTTCGTCATCACGTTTTGCTTCACCTTCCTCAGTCTGATATTCCTCACGGAAGTGTCCTCCGCAAGACTCATTGCGGGAAAGTGCATCATAAGCGATAAGTTCACCCATTGTGATAAAGTCACGAAGGTGGATTGCTTTGTCAAGTTCAACGTTAAGACCTTCTTTCTCTCCAGGGATAAAGAGGTTTGTTTCAAACTCTTTGCGAATCTTCTTGATCTTGGCAAGACCTTCTTTCAGACCTTCTGCTGTACGGCCCATACCGACATGCTCCCACATAATGTGACCAAGTTCCTTATGGATAGAATCAACTGAACGCTTGCCCTTGATGTTCATCAGACGGTCAATCTCTGCCTGAACGGCCTTCTCTGCTTCTGCAAACTCAGGAAGGTCTGTAGAAAGACGTGGCCATATCTCCTGGTCTGCAAGATAGTTCTGTATTGTATATGGCAATACGAAATAACCATCAGCCAAGCCCTGCATCAAAGCAGAAGCACCAAGACGGTTAGCTCCATGGTCAGAGAAGTTACATTCACCGATAGCGAACAGACCCTTGATTGTGGTCATAAGTTCGTAGTCTACCCAAATACCACCCATTGTATAGTGGATAGCAGGATAAATCATCATCGGGTTGTAATACTTAACGCCATTGATTTCGTTAGCAAGTTCACCAGGATTAACGTCAGTAATTTCCTCATACATATCGAAGAGGTTACCATAACGCTGGAGTACAACATCGATACCGAGACGTTCGATTGACTCAGAGAAGTCAAGGAACACGGCAAGACCAGTATTGTTTACGCCATAGCCCTTGTCGCAACGCTCTTTAGCTGCACGTGAAGCCACGTCACGAGGAACGAGGTTACCGAATGCAGGATAACGACGCTCAAGATAGTAGTCGCGGTCTTCTTCTGGGATATCGCTACCCTTCTTTGTACCTGCCTGCAATGCCTTTGCATCTTCAAGCTTCTTAGGAACCCAAATACGACCGTCATTACGCAATGACTCTGACATAAGTGTAAGCTTTGACTGCTTGTCACCATGAACAGGAATACATGTAGGGTGAATCTGAACATAAGAAGGATTAGCAAAGTAAGCACCCTTACGGTAGCAAGACATTGCTGCTGTACAGTTACAGCCCATAGCGTTTGTTGAAAGGAAGTATGTGTTGCCATAACCGCCAGTACCGATAACAACGGCATTTGCAGAGAAGCGCTCAAGCTTGCCTGTGATAAGGTTCTTTGCGATGATACCGCGTGCTCTGCCGTCAACGATTACTACGTCTTCCATTTCATAACGTGTGAAAAGCTTAACGCGGCCTGCCTTTATCTGGCAGCTCAAAGCTGAATAAGCACCGAGCAAAAGCTGCTGGCCAGTCTGACCCTTTGCATAGAATGTACGAGATACCTGAGCACCTCCGAATGAACGGTTAGCAAGCATACCGCCGTATTCACGTGCGAAAGGAACACCCTGTGCAACGCACTGGTCGATAATGCTATTTGATACTTCAGCCAAACGATAAACATTTGCTTCACGAGCACGATAGTCACCACCCTTTACTGTATCATAGAAAAGACGGTATATAGAGTCGCCGTCATTCTGATAGTTCTTGGCAGCATTGATACCACCCTGTGCCGCAATAGAGTGAGCACGACGTGGAGAATCTTGTATACAGAAGTTAAGTACGTTGAAACCCATTTCTCCGAGAGAAGCGGCAGCACTGGCACCAGCCAGACCCGTACCTACAACAATAACGTCAAGTTTCAGTTTGTTCTTTGGGTTAACCAAACGCTGATGGTCTTTATAATTGGTCCATTTCTGAGACACCGGGCCTTCAGGAATTCTTGAATCTATTTTCTTAGCCATAATCTTTTGTATCTAAAATGAATTATAATTATGTATTAGCAGCAAAGGCTAGGTGCGCATCCGAAAGCGAATGCAAGAACTACAACAAGGAAGCCAAGCATGAGAAGTGTAGTGTACACAATACCGATTACCTTCCAACGCTCGAACCATACTTTTCCACTCCAACCAAAGGTGTGCATTGCGCTCCAGAAGCCATGTGAAAGGTGGAACCAGATTGCTACAAGCCAAATGATGTAAAGAACAACATAGACAGGACAAGCAAATGTGTCCTTGATGTAAGCGAAACCGTCAGCTGGATGATGAGGCACGCTGATGCCGGTAAGTTCGGCAAACATCATGTTGTACCAGAAATTGAACAGGTGAAGGAGTAAGCCAAGAACAATGATAATGCCAAGCACAAGCATGTTCTGAGAAGCCCATTCCACTTTTCCCGGACGAGATGTCACAGCGTAACGCTCGTTACCACGCGCACGGCGGTTCTGCATAGTAAGCAGGAATGCGTAAACGATGTGAATTACTGCAAGAGCAGCCAAGCCAAGTGTAGCGACAAGCGCATACCAGTTAGCTCCGAGAAATTCACAAATCAAATTGTAAGCTTCTCCTGAGAAAAGAGCAGCAATGTTCATTGACATGTGGAACGTCAAGAACAGGATAAGCGCAACACCCGTAACAGACATCACAACTTTCCTTCCAATAGATGAATTACATAACCACATAAATGATTGAAATTAAATTATTTAAATTGTTTAATTGATAATATTTCCTTACGCTGAAGTTAGTTTTACATCATAATGCTTGATTCCCCTTGATACCTTATAGTAGGTATGGAACGCACTCCACGGGGTTGCAAATATACTCTATTTTAGCGATAAATCAAAGTATTTGGTTAAAAATCCAATTTTATTTCTTAATTTTGCGCCAAAATGGATTAGTTCTTTAAAGTACAAGGATATTATGTTGCTTAAATACGATGTAATCGTAATAGGTGGAGGACACGCCGGATGTGAGGCTGCTACGGCTTCGGCAAACATGGGTGTAAAGACATGTCTAGTAACTATGGACATGAACAAGATTGCACAAATGAGCTGCAATCCAGCCGTTGGTGGAATAGCAAAAGGACAGATTGTAAGGGAGATTGATGCTCTCGGCGGACAGATGGCACGCGTTACTGATGCTACCGCTATACAATTCCGCATGCTTAACCGTTCCAAAGGACCTGCTGTATGGAGCCCTCGCGCACAATGCGACAGAGAGAAATTCATTTGGAAATGGCGTGAAATACTTGACGCTACACCTAATCTTGACATCTGGCAGGATCAGGCTTGTGAACTAATCGTTGAAAACGGAGAAGCTGTAGGAGTTAAAACCGTATGGGGTGTAGAACTACATGCCAAAAGCGTCGTTATTACAGCAGGCACTTTTCTCAATGGTTTATTGCATATAGGAAGACACAAATTGCCTGGAGGAAGAATAGCGGAACCTGCCGTAGAGAACTTTACAGAAAGCATAACCCGTCATGGCATCACTAGCCAACGAATGAAGACGGGTACTCCTGTTCGTATAGATAAAAGGTCTGTGCATTTTGAAGACATGGAAATACAAGATGGAGAAAAGGACTTCCATCAGTTCAGCTTTATGGGAGAACATCGTGTATTGAAACAATTGCCATGCTGGACATGCTATACAAACAAAGAGGTACATGAAACATTAAAAAGCGGTTTAGCTGACTCCCCTCTTTATAACGGACAAATCCAAAGCATAGGTCCACGCTATTGTCCTTCTATAGAAACAAAGCTCGTTACTTTCCCCGACAAGGAACAACACCCGTTGTTTCTAGAGCCAGAAGGAGAAACCACTAATGAAATGTATCTGAATGGTTTCTCTTCAAGCATGCCGATGGATGTTCAGCTTAATGCCCTTCGCAAGATTCCTGCATTAAGAGACGTAAAGATATATAGACCAGGCTACGCCATAGAATATGATTTCTTTAATCCTACACAGCTTAACCTTTCATTAGAATCAAAAGTTATAAAGGGTTTGTTCTTTGCAGGACAAGTGAACGGCACCACTGGATACGAGGAAGCTGGTGGTCAAGGTACCGTTGCCGGTATCAATGCAGCAATTAATTGTGGAGGTGGAGAACCATTCATAATGCATCGTGATGAATCTTATATAGGTGTGCTTATAGATGACCTTGTTACTAAAGGTGTAGATGAACCGTACCGAATGTTCACAAGCCGTGCAGAATATAGAATTCTTCTTCGCCAAGACGATGCTGATGCAAGACTTACGGAAAAAGCGTATAATCTTGGATTGGCAACACGTGAACGCTATGACTGGTGGATAGAAAAGAAAGAAGCGATGGAAAGGATAATTTCGTTCTGCATGAACTCTCCGGTTAAACCGAAGGAAATAAATTCTAAATTAGAAGCTTTAGGAACTACTCCCCTTCGTGAAGGCTGCAAATTATTCGACCTAATCGCTCGTCCACAAATAAATCTGAACAATCTTTCAGAGATTGTTCCTGAACTGAAATCTGTTATTGATTCTTCTCAAAACAGAAAAGAAGAAATTGCCGAAGCAGCAGAAATCAAAATGAAATATAAAGGCTATATTGAACGCGAAAGAATGGTGGCAGATAAAATGCATCGACTGGAGAGCATCAAAATTAAAGGTCACTTTAAATATTCAGAGATGCAACAACTCTCAACAGAAGCACGTCAAAAGCTTGAAAAAATAAATCCAGATACTCTTGCACAGGCAAGTAGAATACCAGGTGTTTCACCTAGTGATATTAACGTCATGCTAGTGCTATTAAAAAGGTAGCCATCAACAATGTTTCACGTGAAACAAATTAGAGATGTTTAATTGAATAAAATCGTTGAAACTAACTGATTTTAAACAACATATAAATATCGTAAATTGTTTTACTTTAAGCATAAAATTGAAATAAGATACAATGATTAGGTACTAAATATTTTATCGGCAAATCACGATGAAAACAGACCGAATAAACAATTAAATAATATATAACATTAAAAAAGAACATGAACAACAAAACATTGCTGGAAAACCTCAGATGTATTCCTGACTTTCCACAGAAAGGTATCAACTTCAGAGACGTAACAACTCTGTTTAAAAATCCAGAATGTCTCCAAATCATGGAAGACGAACTTTATGATTTATACAAGGACAAAGGCGTTACAAAGATTGTAGGCATAGAAAGCCGCGGTTTCGTTATGGCATCTGCACTTGCAATAAAACTCAATGCTGGCGTTATTTTATGCCGTAAACCAGGTAAGCTTCCTGCAGAAACAATCCAAGAAAGCTATACAAAAGAATATGGTACTGACACCATAGAGATTCATAAAGATTCAATTACTGAAGACGATGTAGTATTGCTTCATGACGATTTACTCGCTACTGGAGGTACAATGAAAGCAGCTTACGACCTCGTTAAGAAATTTAATCCAAAGAAAATCTATGTCAACTTCATTATTGAATTGGCAAACGAAGGATTAAACGGAAGAGAGATTTTCGATAAAGATACTGACATCACTTGTTTGTTGGAAGTATAATCACAATACATGGAACATCAGGCGAATAATGATATCTGTCTGATTACATTTATTTAAAACTAAATAATAAGCTGGGAAAGTCAAGACATACTAATAAAATATTGACTACCCAGCTTTATTGTAATCTTCAAAGGCTATATAATTATCATGCTTATGCACATTTGATAATATTATCTATGCCTTAAAGTTTCACGTGAAACAAAATATCTGAAAACTGCTTTAAACAAAGGACTTACAAGAAATGACTAAAGAAGAAAACGAGAAACGATTGGCTAATCTTAAGGCTATTGTAAGCAATATGCCTAACAAGCCTGGAAGCTATCAGTTCTATGATGCTCAAGGAACTATAATTTACGTAGGCAAAGCGAAAAGCCTTAAGAATCGTGTTTCATCTTATTTTCACAAAGAGGTAGACCGTTTCAAGACAAAAGTGCTTGTAAGCAAGATAATGAATATTACTTATACGGTAGTAAATACAGAAGAAGATGCATTGCTACTTGAAAATAATCTTATAAAGAAATATAAACCAAAATACAACATTCTTCTAAAAGACGGAAAGACATATCCATCTATATGCATAACAAAAGAATATCTTCCGAGAATATTCAGCACACGCACAATAAACAAGAAATGGGGTACTTATTATGGACCTTATAGCCATATTGGAACCATGAATTCCATTCTTGATCTTATAAATAAGCTTTACAAGCCAAGAAGATGCTATTTCCCTATCACAAAAGATAGTGTTACACAAGGGAAACATACCACTTGTCTAGAATATCACATAAAGAACTGTGACGCTCCATGTATTGGCAAACAAAGCTATGAAGAATATAACGAGAATATAACACAAGCACGGGAAATACTTAAAGGAAATACACGAAAACTATCTGCAGAGATTTTCAAACGCATGCAAAAGCTAGCAGAAGAACTACGTTTTGAGGAAGCAGAAGTACTAAAACAACGCTATTTGCTATTGGAAAACTTCTGTTCTAAGAGCGAAGTGGTCAGTCATACAATAAACAATGTTGAAGTATTCTCTATTACTGATGATGATAATACTGCATATATAAACTATATGCATGTCACAAACGGCTCGATAAACCAGGCTTTCACCTTTGAATTCAAGAAAAAACTTAATGAAAATGCAGAGGAAATAATGCAGATAGGCATACTCCAGATACGTGAGAAACTAGAAAGTACATCAAATGAGATTATACTTCCATTTGATATTGATTTGGCATTGGAAAATATTACAATAACAGTTCCTATCAGAGGTGATAAAAAGACGTTGCTTGACCTGTCAATAATGAATGGAAAACAATACCGTTTTGATCGCCTGAAGCAAGCGGAAAAGCTTAATCCAGAACAGAAATCTGTTCGTCTCATGAAGGAAATACAAAACGCTTTAAAGCTTCCAAAACTGCCTTATCAAATCGAAATGTTCGATAATTCAAACATTTCTGGCTCCGATGCCGTAGCCGCTTGCGTGGTTTTCAAGAAGATGAAACCAAGCAAGAAAGACTATCGTAAATATATTATTAAAACCGTTGTAGGCCCTGACGATTATGCATCAATGAAAGAGGTTGTTAGACGCCGTTATTCACGCATGATAGAAGAGCAACAACCCCTACCCGACTTGATTATTACAGATGGCGGCCAAGGGCAAATGAGTGTGGTAAGAGAGGTTGTAGAAGACGAACTTCACCTTAATATTCCTATTGCAGGACTAGCTAAAAATGACCGTCATAGGACAAATGAATTACTATATGGATTCCCTCCAATAGTCATTGGAATGAAGACAAATAGCGAGTTATTCCATCTTCTTACAAGCATGCAAGATGAAGTGCATCGCTTTGCAATTACATTCCATAGAGACAAACGTAGCAAACATGCCTTGCATTCAGAACTTGACGATATAAAAGGTATTGGACCGAAGACAAAAGAGATGCTTCTTAAAACTTTCAAGACCGTAAAACGCATTAAACAAGCTGATTTAGAAGAACTAATAAAGGTGGTCGGAAAAGTCAAAGGAGAGATCATTAAAGAGCATTTTAATAACATAGAAAATTAAAAATATTCATCTATTTATTTGGTAATACGCAATAATAATTCTAACTTTACACACCAAAACAAGATATGAAAATAGTTATTCAACGTGTAAGTCATGCATCGGTTACAATAAACGGTGTAGTAAAAGACAGCATTAAAAAAGGCTATCTGATACTACTTGGTGTAGCTGAAACTGATAGCTCAGAAGATGTTGACTGGCTCGTAAAAAAGGTAGTAGGATTACGCGTATTTGATGATGAAAATGGTGTTATGAACCTCTCTATAATGGATGTTGAAGGAGAGATAATGGTGATAAGCCAATTCACCCTTCTCGCTTCATATAAAAAGGGTAATAGACCATCATGGATTCATGCAGCTAAACACGAAATTTCGATACCTCTGTATAACGAATTTTGTGATAAACTAAGCCAACAAACAAGCCGTAGAACGGCTACAGGAGAGTTTGGAGCAGACATGAAAGTAGAGCTTCTTAATGATGGCCCAGTAACAATCTGTATGGATACTAATCACAAAGAATAAATTTTGTATTTATAAATAATAAAAATGAATGAAGAACTAACAATAAAAGAAGCGCAAAACCTTGTAGACCAATGGGTTAAGCAATATGGGGTGCGATATTTTAGTGAACTTACAAATATGGCGTGCCTTACCGAAGAAGTAGGAGAACTGGCTCGTATAATGGCACGTAAATATGGTGATCAAAGTTTCAAAGAAGGTGAATCTCAAGACCCTTCAGATGAAATGGCAGACATACTTTGGGTATTGCTTTGCCTTGCTAATCAGACTGGCGTAGATATGACCGAAGCTTTAAGAAAGAATTTTGATAAGAAAACAAAGCGTGATAAAACAAGACATTGGAACAATCCAAAGCTTACCAAAAGTATATCTGAAACAAAAGAATAATCATTATAATAACTAACAATATGGCAACAAATAATAACAATGAACACCACCATTGCGATTGTGGACATCACCATCACGAAACACCAAAAGTAAGCAAATACGAACAGGCACTAGCTAAGTATAAAACAGACCTTGACGATGCTGAAATTCGTGAAAAGGTAAAGAAGATAATAGCTGAAAAAGTACACGAAAATGACACTCCAGAAGTGAAACGCTTCCTCTTCGGAAGTATAGAGCTAACCTCATTGAAAACTACTGATTCAGAGGATAGCATACTTGCTTTTACAGAAAAGGTAAATGAGTTTGACGCTACTTATCCAGATCTTCCCCATGTAGCTACGATTTGTGTATATCCATGCTTTGCGAAAACCGTTAGTGAAGCATTGGAAATTGACGGTGTTGAAGTGGCTTGTGTATCAGGAAGTTTTCCTTCATCACAGGCATTAATAGAGGTAAAGGTAGCTGAAACGGCTTTAGCCGTAAAAGACGGGGCTACAGAGATAGATATCGTAATGCCTGTAGGAAAGTTCATAAGTGGTGATTATGAAGGCGTATGCGACGAAATAAGCGAGCTTAAAGAGATCTGTGGAGATGTACCAATGAAGGTTATACTCGAAACAGGATGCCTAAAAACAGCTTCTAATATAAAGAAAGCATCTATTCTTGCAATGTATGCAGGAGCTGATTATATCAAGACTTCTACAGGAAAACTTGAACCTGCAGCTACTCCAGAAGCAGCATTTGTTATGTGCCAAGCTATCAAAGAATACTATGAAGAAACTGGTATACAGATAGGTTTTAAGCCCGCTGGTGGCCTTAACTCTGTTACAGATGCACTTATATACTATACAATTGTAAAAGAGGTTCTAGGCGAAAAATGGCTGACAAACAAGTGGTTACGTCTTGGAACAAGTAGACTTGCTAATATGCTTCTTAGCGAAATTATAGGTAAAGAAACAAAGTTTTTCTAACCTTTATAGCTGATAAAAACAAGATAAATTATTAAAAAGAAAACGGGTTAACGAATGGATTTGTATTTACCATATCGTTAACCCTTGATTTATCCCTAGATTTTGAATATATATTTCTAAATTTTCAACGCATCTTGTTATTTATTTCTCTGTATCACAAAGTCTAGATATGCATTAAGACTCTTGCTTAAAGACGGTTCTTTAACCTCAATATTTATATAGTCAAGTGCCTTTTTACGAAGTTCTTCCATACATTTTTCGGCATATTCTATACCTCCATTTTGTTTGGTAAATTCGACTAGACGAGCTATTTCTTCGCTTGTTATTGTACGATCCTTGACTTTATAGGCAAGATTCATTATCTCTTCATCGCCGAAATTGTTTACTGCATATATAGCAGGCAAAGTCAGCTTACCCTCAGCCATATCATTTCCCGTAGGTTTACCTATCTCAGCAGAATCGTAATAATCAAATATATCGTCTCTAATCTGGAAGATAATACCTAAAGTCTGACCGAATGTCTTAGCCATTTCTATCTTTTCTTGCGAAACTCCAGCAGATACAGCACCAATACCACAACATGCTTCAAATAAAGCAGCCGTCTTTTGGCGTATAACATCATAATAAGTTTCCTCAGATATCTTATGATTTGAGATGCTGTTCAACTGAAGAATCTCACCATTAGAAAGCGTTCTTCCCAACTCTGCCAAATATCTTACTATCATCTCATTATGAGTCAATGAAACGTGAAGAAGTGCCGTTGAAAGAATATAATCACCTATTAGCACAGCTATCTTATTGTCATACAAAGCGTTTACTGACGCTTGTCCACGACGTTCTGAGCTTTCATCGACAACGTCATCATGAACAAGACTTGCCGTATGTAATAGTTCTAAACCTACTGCTGCATGAAGTGTTGAATCATTAACCACACCATAGTTCTTTGCAATAAGCAGAATGAGCATTGGTCTCATACGTTTTCCCGCACGATTACGAATACGTGAAAATATCTCTTCCTGAAGCTTGTCAGTATGCTTCAGTGAGCTGTTGAAAAGGCTGATAAAGTTGTCAAATTCCCCTTTTATCGGTTCTTTTATAAGAGATAAATAATCCATGTTGCTCAATTTTCGTACAAAAGTAGTGATTTTATCTGATTTAATGCTAGAAATTTATTACTTTTACACGTAAAAACTCATAAAATAATGGATAAACTGTTTCTTTTAGACGCATACGCGTTAATATATCGGGCATATTACGCCTTTATGAAGAATCCTCGTATCAATTCTAAAGGCCTTAACACATCAGCTGTTATGGGCTTCTGTAACACATTGCATGAGGTTCTTACTAAGGAAAGACCTACTCATATTGGAGTAGCTTTCGACCCTTCAGGACCTACTTTCAGGAACGAACTCTACGAGCAATATAAAGCGCAACGTGAAGAAACACCTGAAGACATACGTAAGTCTGTACCTATAATAAAAGATATTCTCAATGCCATGAGAATACCTATACTTGAGGTAAAAGGCTTCGAAGCAGATGACGTAATAGGCACTATAGCTACGCAATATTCATCACCTGACATGAATGTATATATGCTTACTCCAGACAAAGACTATGGGCAGCTTGTAAAAGACAATATATTTATGTTCCGCCCAAGACATGGAGGTGGATATGAAACATTAAACAAAGAAGGTGTATGTGAAAAATATGGCATCTCCTACCCTATGCAGGTCATAGATCTACTTGGCCTTATGGGTGACTCAGCAGATAACATTCCTGGATGTCCTGGCGTTGGTGAAAAGACAGCAGTAAAACTGATAAATGAGTTTGGAAGTATAGATAATCTGATTGAAAAGACATCTGAACTAAAAGGAGCATTGAAAAAGAAAGTCGAAGAAAATATAGAACAGATAAAATTCTCAAAGTTTCTTGCAACAATAAAAACCGATGTTCCTATTGAATTAAATATCGATGACTTGAAAGTTACCGAACCTAATATTGTCGAACTACGCAAAATTTTCGCAGAATTAGAATTTAAGACACTCGCAGACAAATTTATTAATAAAACTGAAAATAAGAAAAAGAGTGTTGAAAAACAACTCGATTTATTTGCAGAATTTGCGCCCGAGAGTTCGGAAATTCAAAAAAACGCTGCTCTCAGAGCCTTAACTGACATAGCTCACACGTACAAACTCGTTGATAAAGAGGAAGATATGCGAAATCTTTGTGACTTTTTAATGACAAAGAAAATTCTCAGTCTAGACACGGAAACGACTTCAACGAACACAATAGACGCCGAATTAGTAGGTTTGAGCTTCAGTGTTCAGGAAAATGAAGCGTTTTATGTTCCAATCGCAGAAGATAGGAATGAAGCACAAAAAACGGTTGATATCTTCAAGCCACTATATGAAAACGATGAAATACTAAAGGTTGGACAAAATATCAAATATGACCTTGAAGTGTTGATGAACTATGGAATTTCGTTGAAAGGCAAAATGTTTGATACAATGATAGCACACTATCTCATTCAACCAGAGCTTCGTCACAATATGGATTACATGGCAGAAGTGTATCTAGGATATCAGACTATACATATAGAAGAGTTAATCGGGCCAAAGGGAAAGAATCAGAAATCAATGAGAAGTCTTGACCCTAAGGAAGTCTACGAGTATGCTGCTGAAGATGCAGACGTAACTTTGAAACTCAAGAACATTCTTGAACCAAAACTAAAAGAAGCAGGTGTAGAGAAACTTTTCTATGAAATCGAAATGCCATTGATAAGAGTTCTTGCTGAAATGGAAATGAATGGCGTAAGGATAGATACATCTTCACTAGCGGAAACATCACAGTTACTTACCACAAGAATGAACACTATCGAAGAAAAAATATACCAGTTGGCAGGTGAACGCTTCAATATAGCATCACCAAAACAAGTGGGTGACATTCTTTTCGGCAAGATGAAAATTGTGGAAAAACCGAAGAAAACTAAAACGGGTCAATATGTTACGTCAGAGGAAGTGCTACAACAACTGAAAGGAAAAAGCGAAATCGTTGGTAAAATACTGGAACACAGAGGTTTGAAAAAACTTCTTGGCACATACGTAGATGCTCTTCCAAAACTGATAAACAAGAGAACAGGACATATTCACACGTCATTTAACCAAACGATTACCGCTACTGGAAGACTCTCATCATCAGATCCAAATCTTCAGAATATACCTGTAAGAGGCGAAGACGGAAAAGAAATACGTAAGGCATTCATACCAGAAGAAGGCTGCTTGTTCTTCTCTGCCGACTATAGTCAGATAGAATTACGCGTAATGGCACATCTTAGCGGTGATGAAAACATGCTGGAGGCTTTCCGCGAAGGATATGACATACATGCCGCTACAGCAGCTAAAATATATAAAGAAAGCATAGATAACGTTACACGCGACCAAAGAACGAAGGCAAAAAGAGCCAACTTCGGTATAATATATGGTATAACTGTGTTTGGTCTTGCTGAACGTCTTGACATAAGCAGAGGCGAGGCAAGCCAGCTGATAGACGGTTATTTTGCAACGTTCCCTAAAGTTTGGGACTATATGGAACAAGCAAAGCAGAACGCAAGAGACAATGGTTATGTAGAAACATTTTTCCATCGCCGTCGTTATCTACCAGATATCAACTCGCATAACGCAACGGTTCGTGGTTTTGCAGAGCGCAATGCGATAAACGCACCTATACAGGGGTCTGCTGCAGATATTATAAAACTCGCAATGGTACGTATTTATGAGCGCTTCAAGAGAGAAAACATCAAGTCAAAGATGATACTCCAAGTACACGACGAACTCAACTTCAGCGTATATCCAGAGGAGAAAGAAAAGGTAGAAAAGATAGTTTTGGAAGAGATGCAGAACGCTTATCCTCTAAACGTCCCTTTGGTTGCCGATAGCGGTTGGGGCAACAACTGGCTTGAAGCGCACTGATTACAATAACGAAAAAGATAGGAAAGACGATTAAATGCTATTTGCCGATTCTACCTATAGATGCAAAATGATTCTACCTTCAAGTGCGAAATCAAAGAATAAATCTAAAGCAAAAAAATCAAAAAAGGTGTGCTCCCCTACCCTTTCTTTGAGAAAAATTTAGTAAGTTTGCAGATTGCATACGCTTGACCAGCAGCTTTCAGAAAGCATAGATGCAACTATAAACAAGCATATACTAATAATAAGAAATTACAAGACAATAATATAAAGAACAATGGCAAAGAAAGACAACGAACTCACACCGATGATGAAGCAGTTCTTTTCGCTAAAAGCCAAGCATCCAGATGCATTGTTGCTCTTCAGATGCGGTGACTTCTACGAGACCTATCTGCAAGACGCCATCGACGCAAGTCGTATTCTCGGCATAACCCTGACAAGGCGAAGCAACGGTGGAACAACATCTAAGGCACCTACAGAGATGGCTGGCTTTCCACACCATGCGCTCGATACCTATCTTCCAAAGCTTGTGAGAGCAGGCAGACGTGTTGCCATTTGCGACCAGCTGGAAGACCCTAAGCTTACCAAGAAATTAGTAAAAAGAGGTATAACCGAACTGGTTACGCCAGGCGTTGCAATGAGTGACAACGTGCTGAACTACAAGGAGAACAACTTTCTTGGATCTATTCATTTCGGAAAGACATCGTGTGGTGTCGCCTTTCTTGACATTTCCACAGGTGAATTCCTTACAGGCGAAGGGTCATACGACTATGTTGAGAAACTTCTTGTCAACTTCTCACCGAAAGAAGTGCTTTATGAGCGTGGCAAGAAAGAAATGTTTGAACGCTATTTCGGCAATAAATTCTTTACCTTTGAGCTTGAAGACTGGGTGTTTACAGAGCAGACATCTGTTCAGAAACTATTAAAACACTTTGATGTAAAATCACTAAAAGGTTTCGGTGTAGAGCATCTTCGTAGCGGAGTAATAGCAAGCGGTGCTATTCTCCAATATCTTGAAATGACGCAACACACTCATATCGGGCACATTACGTCACTTTCCCGCATCGAAGAAGAGCACTATGTTAGGCTTGACAAGTTTACTATACGCTCTCTCGAACTTATTCATCCTATGCAGGAAGACGGCTCTTCCCTACTCGATGTGATAGACAAGACCGTGTCGCCTATGGGTGCCAGAATGCTGAAACGCTGGGTTGTGTTTCCGCTAAGAGACGAGAAGAGCATAAACGACCGTCTTGATGTTGTAGATTACTTCTTCAAACACCCTGATTTTACATCAGTTATAAACGAACAATTACATCGTGTAGGCGACCTTGAACGTGTCATTTCCAAGGTAGCGGTAGGCAGAGTATCGCCACGAGAAGTAGTGCAGCTGAAAGTTGCACTACAAGCCCTCTCCCCTATCAAGAGCGTTTGTTCGTCGGCAGACAACGATGTGCTAAAACGCATAGGCGAACAGATTAGCCTTTGTGAAAGCCTTCGTGACAAGATAGAGCATGAGATAAAGGAAGACCCTCCACAACTTGTAAGCAAGGGAGGTGTGATAAAGAGTGGCGTAAACCAAGAACTTGACGAGCTTCGTGATATAGCCTATAGTGGCAAAGATTATCTTCTCAAAATACAGGAACGCGAAACCGAACAGACAGGCATAGCCTCTTTGAAGATTGGCTATAACAATGTGTTCGGCTATTACCTTGAAGTGCGCAACACATACAAGGATAAAGTTCCTGCTGAATGGGTAAGAAAGCAAACGCTAGCCAATGCGGAACGCTATATCACTCAGGAACTTAAGGAATATGAAGAGAAGATTCTCGGAGCTGAAGACAAGATTCTATCGCTTGAAACTAAGCTCTTCAACGACCTCGTTCTGTCTATGCAAGAATACATTCCAGCAATACAGATTGATGCAAATCTTATTGCTCGCATAGATTGCCTTCTCTCTTTCGCTAAAGCAGCCGAAGAGAACAACTATGTTCGCCCTGTCATAACGGGTGAAGAAGCCATACTTGACATACACCAGGGCAGACACCCTGTAATTGAGAAACAACTGCCTATAGGCGAAAGCTATGTGCCCAACGACATATATCTTGACAACAACAAGCAACAGATAATAATAATAACTGGTCCGAACATGGCTGGTAAATCGGCTCTGTTGCGTCAAACGGCTCTCATAACGCTATTGGCCCAGACGGGCAGTTTCGTGCCTGCAGAGAGCGCGAAAATAGGCTTGGTGGACAAAATATTTACACGTGTGGGTGCTAGCGACAACATTTCTCTCGGAGAATCAACGTTTATGGTAGAAATGACAGAAGCTTCTAACATTCTCAACAATGTCACTCCCCGATCGCTTGTATTGTTCGACGAACTCGGTAGAGGTACAAGCACATACGACGGAATAAGCATTGCCTGGGCGATAGTGGAATATCTACACGAACATCCAAAGGCACAGGCAAGAACGCTCTTTGCCACTCACTATCATGAACTGAACGAGATGGAAAAGAACTTCAAGCGAATAAAAAACTATAACGTAAGTGTAAAGGAAGTGGAAAACAAGGTTATCTTTCTTCGCAAGCTTGTTCGTGGTGGTTCTGAACATTCATTCGGTATACACGTAGCACAGATTGCAGGCATGCCAAAGAGTATCGTAAAGCGTGCAAACGCTATTCTAAAACAACTTGAAGCCGACAATTCACAAGTTGGAAGTGTATCTAAGCCAAAGGCTGAATCACTCAACAATAGTCGCGACGGCATGCAGTTGAGCTTCTTCCAGCTTGATGACCCAGTTCTTTGTCAAGTGCGCGACGAGATTCTTGGCTTGGATATCAATAATCTTACTCCCGTTGAAGCTCTCAACAAACTGAATGAAATCAAAAAGATAGTCAGCGGAAAGTGATTCGTAAACATAGCGTTTAGCATATAGAAAACTATGCTTTACAACAAGGAAAACTATGTTTTATCACTCGGAAAACTATGCTTTATGATATATAAAAATAGGGTTTACTTGCGGTAAACCCTATTTTGTTTTTATGATAGACATACAAATGCTTTCATCAATATATATTTTCTTGTATATCAAGCATTTATAAAAGATATGAAATATATACAAGCAAATGACTGACTAATGCTTTGCTCCAAGCTTGTTCATCCACTTTCCCCCTGCCATACACATCACTCCGATGATGATAAACGGTATGCTAAGAATCTGTCCCATATCCAAAGGAAGTGACGCTTCGAACGCTTCTTGAATCTCTTTCGTAAATTCTATGAAGAAACGCGCGGTGAATATATATGTAAGACATAGCCCGAAGAAATAGCCAGTTCCTACCTTTTGAGGGTATTTGCGATATAGACGCCAGCCAATAAAGAAAAGTATAGCATAGGCAATAGCCTCATATAGCTGACCTGGATGGCGTGGAATCATGTCTACACGCTCAAAGACAAAAGCCCAAGGCATATCAGAAGCCTTGCCTATAATCTCTGAATTCATGAGATTTCCCAAGCGTATGAAACAAGCCGTAACTGGTGTGGCTATTGCTATATTGTCGAGAACGTGCCATATATTCAGCTTTGACCAGCGCACATAAATAATCAGGGCAATAATTAGACCAAGTGTTCCCCCATGACTTGCAAGACCTTCATAACCAGTAAACTTGAATCCTCCATCTGCCAAGAATCTTATTGGCAAGAACATTTCCACGATATGCTTGCCAGAAGAAAGGAAATAACCTGGTTCATAGAATAGACAATGACCAAGTCGCGAACCTAAAAGAATGCCTATAAAGCAATAGACGAACAACGGTTCGAACAATTCTGACTTTATCTTCTGCTCACTATAAAGACGCCTTACTATAACGTAAGCAAGAAACAAGCCTATTAGCCAGCATAGCGAATACCAACGTATAGACAAAGGTCCAAGGCTAAACGCTGTAAGATCGGGGTTCCAAAGAATATAAAGTAAAGACATTATGTTTTGTTTATTTATATTGTTTCTGCAAGGAAACAACGGAAGAAACAAATCTCCGTTGCCCCTTTATAATATGCTATACATTGAATCTGAAGTGCATTATGTCGCCGTCTTGAACAACATAGTCCTTGCCTTCAATGCCCAGTTTGCCTGCTTCACGAACCGCAGCTTCAGAACCATACTTCAAGTAATCATCATATTTGATTACCTCAGCGCGTATAAAACCCTTCTCAAAGTCAGTGTGAATGACACCTGCACATTGAGGTGCTTTCCAGCCTTTATGATATGTCCATGCCTTGACTTCCATTTCTCCTGCTGTGATAAACGTCTCAAGGTTAAGCAAAGAGTAAGCTTTCTTTATAAGACGGTTAACTCCACTCTCTTCCAAACCAAGCTCATCGAGGAACATCTGCTTCTCTTCATAACTCTCAAAAGAAGCTATATCCTCTTCCGTCTTTGCAGCTATCACAAGCACTTCAGCGCCTTCTTCACGCGCAATCTCCTCTACCCTATTCGAATAAGCGTTGCCCGACTTGGCTCCAGTCTCGTCTACGTTGCAGACATATAGCACTGGCTTGGCTGTAAGAAGGAACAGATTGTGTGCAGCATCCTGCTCTTCCTTGCTTTCAAACGTAACGGTTCTTGCATTCTTTCCTTGTTCAAGGGCAGCCTTATATGCCTCAAGCACAACGACTTCTATCTTTGCTTCCTTGTTGTTTCCTACCGATGCCACCTTCTGTTGCTTGGCAAGACGACTCTCAATAGTTTCCAAGTCTTTAAGCTGAAGCTCAGTATCTATAATCTCTTTGTCGCGTATAGGGTCAATAGTTCCGTCTACGTGAGTTATATTGTCATCGTCAAAGCATCGCAAAACATGAATAATAGCGTCAGTTTCACGAATGTTTCCGAGGAATTTGTTTCCCAAACCTTCGCCTTTGGAAGCGCCTTTCACAAGTCCTGCTATATCAACTATTTCACAAGTAGCCGGTACTATGCGCCCAGGATGCACTATTTCAGCCAGTTTGGTAAGCCTTTCATCAGGCACTGTTATCACGCCTACATTAGGTTCAATAGTGCAGAAAGGGAAGTTTGCTGCCTGCGCCTTTGCGCTTGACAGACAATTGAAAAGCGTTGATTTGCCCACATTAGGCAATCCAACGATACCACATTTTAATGCCATATTTATATAAACGTTTATATTCTGAGTGCAAAGTTAATGCTTTTATTTTTACCAAATGAGATAAAAGGGAAATTATTTTGACTTAAAACCCAAACAATAGCGACTAAACAATAACACTATAAAGAATTATTTTGCCAATTCCCTTAAAATTTATATCTTTGCATCGGTTTTGTAAAAACTTGCAGAACATCTATTTAAACCGTAAAAAACAAAAATAATATACAACTCAAATGGAATATAATTTCAGAGAAATTGAAAAGAAATGGCAACATAAATGGGTTGAAGAAAAAACCTATCAGGTTACCGAAAACAAAGACAAAAAGAAATATTATGTACTGAACATGTTCCCCTACCCTTCTGGTGCCGGGCTTCATGTAGGTCATCCGCTTGGATATATCGCATCTGACATCTATGCCAGATACAAGAGACTGAAAGGTTTCAATGTGCTTAACCCTATGGGATATGACGCTTACGGACTACCTGCCGAACAATATGCTATACAGACAGGCCAGCACCCGGCTATTACAACAGAGGCAAATATCAATCACTATCGCGAGCAACTCGACAAGATAGGCTTCTCTTTCGACTGGAACAGAGAGGTGCGAACATGTGACCCAGGATATTATAAATGGACACAATGGGCATTCCAGAAGATGTTCAATTCATTCTATTGCAACACTTGCAAGAAGGCCCAGCCTATAGAAAAGCTTATCGCCCACTTTGAAGAGAACGGAACTGAAGGTCTTGACGTGGCACAAAGCGAAGAGCTTTCATTTACAGCAGAGGAATGGAAGGCTATGAGCGAAAAGCAGCAACAGCAGACATTGATGAACTATCGTATAGCATACATGGGCGAAACGATGGTAAACTGGTGTGCTGGACTTGGCACTGTGCTTGCCAATGACGAGGTTGTAGACGGTGTTTCCGTTAGAGGTGGATTCCCTGTAGTACAGAAAAAGATGATGCAGTGGTGCCTTCGCGTATCGGCTTATGCACAGCGCTTGCTCGACGGACTCGACACTATTGAATGGACAGATTCATTGAAAGAAACACAAAAGAACTGGATTGGCCGTTCTGAAGGTACTGAAATGCAGTTCAAGGTAGCTGGACAAGATATTTCATTCACTATATTTACAACTCGCGCTGATACCATTTTCGGTGTTACATTCATGGTATTGGCACCTGAAAGCGAACTTGTTGAGCAGCTTACAACAGAAGAACAGAAGGCAGAAGTAGCTGCATATATAGACAGAACAAAGAAGAGAACTGAACGTGAACGTATTTCTGACCGTAGCGTAACAGGCGTATTCTCAGGAAGTTATGCAGTAAATCCATTCACAGGAGAGAACATTCCAATATGGATTTCTGACTATGTGCTTGCCGGATATGGCACTGGAGCTATCATGGCTGTGCCTGCCCACGACTCGCGAGACTATGCTTTCGCAAAGCATTTCGGACTAGAAATTCGCCCTCTTATTGAAGGTTGCGATGTAAGCGAGGAAAGTTTCGATGCTAAAGAAGGCATTGTTCAGAACTCTCCGAAGAGTGGGGTAGAGACGCTTGGTAACTTTAGCCTTAACGGATTGACGGTAAAAGAGGCTATAAAGAAGACTAAAGAGTTTGTTACAGCCAATAATCTTGGTCGCGTAAAGATTAATTTCCGTCTCCGCGATGCTATCTTCTCACGCCAGAGATATTGGGGTGAGCCATTCCCTGTGTACTATAAAGACAATATGCCTTATATGATTCCTGAGGATAAACTTCCTTTGGAACTGCCTGAGGTTGACCAGTATAAGCCAACGGAAACAGGCGAACCTCCACTCGGACACGCTAAGAAATGGGCATGGGACACAGAGAAAAACGAGATAGTAGACAAGTCTTTGATTGACAACAAGACCGTTTTCCCTCTTGAACTCAATACAATGCCTGGATTTGCCGGTTCATCTGCATATTATCTAAGATATATGGACCCGCACGACAACGAGGCTCTTGTAGCTAAAGACATTGACGAATACTGGCAGAACGTTGACCTTTATGTTGGTGGAACAGAGCATGCTACAGGTCACTTGATATATTCCCGCTTCTGGAACAAGTTCCTTCATGACTATGGATACTCATGTAAGGAAGAGCCATTCCAGAAACTTGTAAACCAGGGAATGATACAAGGACGTTCTAATTTCGTATATCGTGTGAATATAGAAGGTGCTGATCATCCTACCTTTGTTTCACTTGGATTGAAGGAAAACTATCCTGACGTTACTCCAATCCACGTTGACGTGAATATAGTTCATGCAGATGTACTTGATATAGAGGCGTTTAAGGCATGGCGACCAGAATACGAAAACGCTGAATTCATACTCGAAGACGGCAAGTATATATGTGGTTGGGCAGTGGAAAAGATGTCAAAGTCTATGTTCAATGTCGTAAATCCAGATATGATTGTCGAGAAATACGGTGCTGATACGCTTCGTCTTTATGAAATGTTCCTTGGCCCTGTAGAGCAGAGCAAGCCTTGGGACACTAACGGTATTGATGGTTGCCATCGCTTCTTGAAGAAGCTTTGGGCGCTTTACTATAACCGTGAAGGCGAGTTCCTGCCATGTGAAGGCGAGCCTACAGCTGAAGAAATGAAAAGCATTCATAAGCTTATCAAGAAGGTTTCACAAGACATTGAGCAATTCTCTTATAATACAAGTATATCAGCATTCATGATTTGCGTAAGTGAACTTGCCCAGTTGAAATGCCACAACAAGCAGGTTCTTTCAAACCTTGTTGTGCTTTTGGCTCCGTTTGCTCCTCATATATCAGAAGAGCTATGGCATGCTTTGGGCAATGTGAATACTGTATGCGATGCTGAATGGCCACAATATGACGAGAAGTATCTTATAGAAAACGAAATGCAGCTTACCGTTTCGTTCAACGGAAAGGCACGTTATCAAAAGACATTCCCTGTATCTGCCGATAACCAAAGTATTGAAAAAGCCGTTCTTGAAGACGAGAAGAGCCAGAAATACCTTGAAGGAAAGCAGGTTATAAAGGTCATTATCGTACCTAAGAAGATAGTTAACGTTGTAATAAAATAAGTATATCATTTACGGGTAGACAAATGTAGAATCAAATAAAAATATTGTCTGCACTTGTCTGCTCGTAAATTACTCTTTTATATAAGCGTTTTCAATCAACAAGTTAACTTTAAAAGAACACTATGGCCAAGCAAAATATTATCAACGAAGCAAAAGACTATATAAACATAACGCTAGGTCTTCTACTATACACCTTTGCGTTTACCGTATTCTTGCTGCCTTACGAAATAGTAACAGGAGGTATAGCAGGTATTGGAGCCATTATATTCTATGTAACGGATTTTCCCGTTCAATATACTTTCTTCATTATCAATGCCATACTTATTGTCGCTGCTTTGAAGATACTTGGCTGGAAGTTCTTGATGAAAACAATATATGCTACATTTGCCTTGACGTTCTTTCTTGAGATTGCACAAGACATTGTAGTTATGCCAGATGGCAATTTCTACAAGCTTTTAGGCGAGGGTAACGACTTCATGTCATTGTCTATAGGATGTATGATGACAGGAACTGCACTTGCTATAGTGTTCCTTAATAATGGAAGCACTGGCGGTACCGATATCATAGCTGCATCTGTAAACAAATATCATAACATATCTTTAGGCAAGGTTCTTATACTTGTAGATATATGTATAGTAGGAAGCAGCTTGTTTGTAGATACGTTTGGACCTTTAGAACTAAGGCTTCAAAAAGTAGCTTTCGGCTTTTGCACAATATTCATCGAATGTCTTATGCTTGACTATGTGATGAACACGCAAAGACAATCTGTGCAATTTCTTATATTCTCCAGCAAATATCAGGAAATAGCAAATGCCATAGCTAAATCTACAGACCATACATTAACCGTTCTTGACGGTCATGGATGGTATACAGGAAAAGAAATGAAAGTGCTTTGTCTAATAGCAAAAAAGAACGAGAGCGTGCGCATTTTCCGTCTAATAAAGCTATTGGATCCTAATGCATTTGTTAGTCAGAGTAGCGTTATCGGTGTATATGGTGAAGGCTTTGATGCCATTAAGGTTAAAGTAAAAAAGGAAGAAAAACAATGAAAATAGTATTCGCGACAAACAATAAGAACAAGCTTTCCGAGATAAGGGAAATACTTGGAAGTAGGGTAGAGGTGCTTTCTCTTCAGGATATTAATTGCAATGTCGATATTCCCGAAACAGGAAATACACTTGAAGAGAACGCTTTGCAAAAAGCACAATATATATTTGACAACTATGGATATGACTGCTTTGCTGATGATACAGGTCTTGAAGTTGATGCTTTAAACGGTGAACCAGGTATTTACTCTGCACGTTACGCTGGTGGAGAAGGGCATGACAGCGAAGCTAATATGGCTAAACTTCTTTACAAACTTGGCTCTAACGACAATAGAAAAGCTCATTTCAGAACCGTTATTGCACTTATACGCAAGAACGATAACCCTCAAGTAACTCTTTTTGAAGGCATTGTCTATGGAAACATAATCAAAGAAAAGAGGGGAGGAGAGGGCTTTGGCTATGACCCTATATTTGAACCTGAAGGCTATAACAATACGTTTGCCGAACTCGGACATGAAATAAAGAACACTATTTCTCATAGGGCTAAAGCCGTAAAGAAACTCTCTGACTATCTTCTAAATAACTAGAAAATAATAAAAGTCAACAAATAGAATATGATAAAAGACCTGTCTATTCTTATACCTACATATAATAATGTATGTATAGAGCTTGTGAAATCTCTATATAAACAGGCATCGGAAATAAGCAATAACAATAAAAACAGCTTTGAATATGAAATAATTGTAGGTGATGATGGGTCTACTAACAAAAAGACAATAGAAGAAAACGAAGATATAAACAATATTCCTAATTGTCGCTATATAACAAGAGAGCATAACGAAGGGCGTAGCGCAATACGCAATTTTCTTGCACGTCAAGCTAAATATTCATATCTTTTGTTTATCGATAGCGACATGGTTGTGAAAAACAAATCTTATTTAGACAATTACATTCATGCTGAAAACAGCGACGTAATATATGGAGGCTATAGAATAAACGGCAATCATGAGATTCTTAAAAACAATCTTAGATATATCTATGAAAGCAAGAACAAAAGAAACGGAAACGCTTCTGAACGTCGTAAAAACCCTTATAGCGATTTCCATACCTCAAATTTCATAGTAAGACGCGCATTAATGCTTGAATATCCACTTGATGAACGCTTTCGCAAATATGGC
This sequence comes from Prevotellaceae bacterium, assembly GCA_030523165.1. GTDB lineage: Bacteria > Bacteroidota > Bacteroidia > Bacteroidales > Bacteroidaceae > Prevotella. The sequence goes on along the minus strand of JAUNIZ010000008.1, from coordinate 3,775 downwards.
TATGAAGATGTGCTATGGGGCAAGAAAATAAGATTAAAAGGCATTAAAATAAATCATGTAGAGAATTCATTGAGCTTTGAAAAATTTGAATCAAACGCTGATTTTATAGCCAAGACTGAAGAAGGAATGAATACTTTGTATCAATTCAAAGACGAACTTAAAGGTTATTCCATTATAATAAATTATGCAGAAAAGCTTGATGAGTTTCATCTTAAAGGCATTGTTTCGATGTTATTCTCATTGATACGCAAGCTCTTAAAAAGAAAGCTTTCAGGCAATAAACCATCTGTTTTTCTGTTTAATATATATAAACTCGGATTTTATTGCAGCTTGACAAACAATGCATAATCCGTCTATATGGATTAAAACGACAATGTTGCTTGTATTAATCCGTTAGCTTATTTAACTCCTTAACAAATTAAGAATATGAAAATAAAGTTATTGTCATTATTAGTATTATTCAATATATTAGGTATAAACATATCTTATGTAAGTGGAAGTACATGGAAAAATTATCTTTCATACAACGATATAACTGATGTTAAGGAAGGTAACAATACGCTTTATGTGCTTGCTTCTGGTGCTCTTTTCTCTTATAACACCAATGACATGAGCATCACTACTTATGACAAAGCAACTAATTTAAGCGATTGCAATATAAAGATAATTGAATGGTGTCAATCAGCAAAGTCGCTCATAATAGTATATAGCAATGGCAATATAGATATTCTAAGCAGTAGCGGAACTGTAACCAATTTGTCTGATTATTACAACAAGACAATGACCGACGACAAGACGGTATATAGAATTGATGTAATAGGGCAATATGCATATATGTCTACTGGATTCGGTGTTGTAAAGATAAATGTATCAAGAGCTGAAATAAGCGACACTTACAATCTTGGTTTCAGAGTAGATTATTGCTATATTTCAAACAATACTATCTATGCTGCATCAAGCACAAATGGTATTTATGCTGCATCGCTTTCATCAAACCTGCTTGATTCTTCTAATTGGTCATACTATTCTTCATACGTTTCTAATGATAAAACAGTTGACGAAGAACTTTTAGCGCAGGCAGAAACACTTAACCCAGGTGGTCCTAAGTATAATTATTTCAACTATATGTATTTCAAGAACAATCGTCTTTACACTTCTGGAGGTGGCTGGACAACAGGTGCAACCTATGAACGCCCAGGATGTGTACAGGTATTAAACAATAGTGAATGGAATATTTACCAAGACGATTTCACACTTTTGCATAATGTTTCATATCTTGATGCTTCAGCTATAGCTGTAGATCCAAATGATGCTGACCATGTTTTCGTAGGAACAATACATGGAGGAATAATTGAATTTCAAGATGGAAGCTATGTAAATAACTATACGTATGATAACAGTATGCTAAGATCTGCTGTAACAGGTTTGGCAGATTATGTCAGAGTAGACGGACTTGTTTATGACAACAATGGCTCTCTTTTTATGCTTAATAGTGAATCTGAAAATGCCATAGTAGAATATACTTCTGACGGTGAATGGGTCGCTCATAATCCTTCTGGCCTTTTCAGCGGTAGCGTAAGTCTTGGTATTATGCGTCAATCTATTCTTGACAGCAGAGGATATATATGGTTTGTAAACGACCACATGGCAAAACCTGCATTATTCTGCTACGAACCAGATAGTGAAAACTTAACTGAATTTACTGATTTCATAAATCAAAACGGATCTACAATATCTACATATGGAGCCACATGTGTAGCTGAAGATATTGACAATAATATTTGGGTAGGAACAGAATCAGGCCCTCTGATGCTTACATCAAGTCAGATGGCAGACCCAAGCCTAGGCTTTACACAAGTAATAGTTCCTCGTAACGATGGAACAGACTATGGCGACTATCTTCTTTCAGGCGTTGACATTACGGCTATAGCCGTTGACGGAGCTGGAAGAAAATGGTTTGGAACAAACGGAAACGGTGTTTATCTTATCAGCGAAGACAATATGACGCAAGAGCAACACTTCCTAGCTGCTGAAACACCTTTGCTTTCTGATGTTATAGAATCTATAGCAATCAATGGAGAAACCGGTGAAGTTTATTTCGGAACTGATGAAGGCTTGTGCTCTTATATGGGCGATGCTACAAGCACAAACACTGAAATGACAAAAGACAATGTATATGCTTATCCTAACCCAGTAAAGCCTGACTATACAGGAAACATTACGGTAGTAGGATTAACTCTTAACGCTGACGTAAAGATAGTTACTTCAAACGGTGCTCTTGTAGCTTCAGGAAAGAGCACAGGAGGCTCTTTTACATGGGACGGATGCGACCTTAACGGCAAGCGTGTGGCATCTGGAGTGTATATGGTGCAAACCGCTACATCAAGCGGAGAGAAGGGAACTGTATGCAAAATAGCTATCGTAAACTAAAGATATATTCTTATTACAATCAGGAAAACATAGCTTTGCGATGTGGAAAACATAGTTTTATCACATGGAAAGCATAGCTTTATTATCGCTAAACGATATAGCCTTTATTATAAACAATAAATTATAAAACCTATAATAAAAAAATAACCGTTCTCTATAATGAATAGAAAACGGTTATTTTGTGTATTTATAAATAATGCTTAGCTCATTTCCAACATTCTATTGATAGGCTTTACAGCTTCCTTAGCCGTTTCTTCGTCTACTTCAACGTATGGCCATTCATATCTTAAAGCATTGTATATCTTAAGAAGAGAATTCATTTTCATATAGTCACATTCATTGCATGAGCAGCCTAAAGAGCCTTCAGAAACCTCAGGAGGAACAGGGTAGAATGTCTTGTCTGGGCAACAACGTGTCATTTCGTGCAATATTCCTGCCTCTGTAGCCACTATAAACTCTGTGTCGGAACTATCTACCACACGCTTCAAAAGAACGGCTGTAGAGCCAACAACATCAGCTACGGCAAGCACTGGACCTTTACATTCAGGGTGAGCAAGTATGAGAGCGTTAGGGTGTTCCTTCTTCAAGCGCACTATTTCGTCTACAGAAAAGCGTTCATGAACATGGCAACCACCATTCCAAAGAAGCATTTCACGACCTGTTACAGAGTTTATATATGAGCCAAGATTATAGTCAGGGCCAAAGATAATCTTCTCGTCTTGTGGCAGCTGGTCTACTATTTTCTTTGCGTTTCCCGATGTAACTACTACGTCGGTAAGAGCTTTTACGGCAGCTGTAGTGTTGACATAGCTTATAACTTTATATCCTGGATGCTCTTCTTTATATCGTCTTAAATCGTCTGCCTTGCATGAATCAGCCAACGAACAGCCAGCGTTGAGGTCTGGGCAAAGCACAAGCTTTTCTGGGCAAAGTATCTTACACGTCTCTGCCATGAAGTGAACACCACACATTACTATTATCTTTGCTTCCGTCTTTGCCGCTTTTTGAGCCAAGGCAAGAGAGTCGCCTATAAAGTCAGCTATATTCTGTATATCGCCTGTAGTGTAGTAATGGGCAAGGATAATGGCATCTTTCTCCTTGCATAGTTTTCTTATTTCAGATGACAAGTCTAAACCTTTATCTACAGGTTCGTCAATATAGCCTTTGTCAATCCATTCTTTCTTAACCATATATATAATCCTCCTTGTCGCTTAAATGTCATTGCTTTATCGTCGAGAGCTTAGAAGTTATCAAGACTTCATTATATTAATATTTTCCTTTTCTTTCATTTTTAAAAAAGAATATGTTCTTTATGATATGCTGTTGATATGTTCAAAACTTTTGG
>JAUNIZ010000207.1 GCA_030523165.1 Prevotellaceae bacterium | reverse complement strand
CTGAACCACTTTGTCTTTTTTCAACAATATTATTAGGTAATATATGTTTACTAAATTGTTCTGTAATCAAAGTATCTTTTCGCGACAAATTACTGTTGTGTTCAAGTTGTCTTTCTTGACAAATTGAAGATTCAAAGGGATGCTATTCTCGACTGCAGAAAAACACAATTCTACGTAAAGTGGTTCAGTTGGTTCAGTTAGTTCAGTTTTTTTCGCAGGGGTATAATCCAAAATAGTGTGAGCCAAAACTCACGCTAACTACCTGTAATACAATGATTTACGGTATTAGTGTTGGTAAATGCCAGTTACTCTTGTGTAATTGTAATTTCCTGATAGACATTGCCTACCGTCATGTGTATTCTGGCTTTTCTCTCATTTCCGCTTGTGTTCTTGTCAACCGTTATTCGCAGTTTGTTAAGTTCCGTTTTGGGAACAACTGCCTGATACCAGTCGGTAGTGAGAGTGTCGAAAGAATAAGTATATTTCTTTGTATTATAATAACTTGTGTCTGTCTCTACTATCCACCAATAGTTGTAATTAAGCACCTGTACAGAGTCTGTGCCGCCTTCGCTGTCAAACGAAAGTGTAGTTTTGCTGACTTCCATTTCGCTTTGCTTCTTTTCATCTTCCACGCAGCTGATGATGTTTAATGCAAACAATATTGCAATCATGATGAAAGCAGATGTTCTTAACTTGCTGTTCCTTTGTAGTCTTGATTGTTTCATGAGAATATATAAATACGTTTTCTTTAAAATTATAGTGTAGTTGTCATTAACGTACACTATATATAATAAAGAATAAGGTATAATATTGCATCCGTTTAAGTCTGTTTAAAAATGCTACACTATTATTAACAATCAAAATAGGCAGACATTGCTGCCTGCCTATATAAAATATGTGTATATGAGAATTATATTATTCCTGAATATCCCATCCTATTGCGCTTGCACCTAGTACGGCAGCAGAAGAGCCGTCGAGTGCGCTGATTAGGAACTGAGCCTTGCCCTTGAATATAGGCATTACATGCTCGTCATAGCTCTTCTTGATAGGATTCATAATCAAGTCGCCTGCCTTTGCAAGACCACCGAAGAATACGAACGCTTCAGGAGAAGAGAATGCAGCGAAGTCTGCGCATGCTTCGCCCAACATGTTGCCTGTAAATTCAAATACTTTGTTTGCAAGTTCATCACCTTTGCCTGCTGCAATGGCAACGTCAAGCGATGTGATGTCATCAGGCTTGATTTCACGCAGGAATGATGGAGAGTCTGTCTTTTCAAGTATCTCACGTGCTGTGCGTGCCACTCCCGTTGCTGAGCAATAAGCCTCAAGGCAACCGTATCTGCCGCAACCGCATGAACGGCCGTTTTCACGTCTCATTATTACGTGGCCTAACTCGCCGGCAAAGCCGTCGCTTCCATATACAAGCTGACCGTTGACAACAACGCCAGAGCCTACGCCAGTGCCCAAGGTAATCATGATGAAATTCTTCATGCCTCTTGCAACTCCGTAAGTCATTTCGCCGATAGCAGCTGCATTGGCATCGTTTGTAATGGCAACAGGTATATTAAGTTTCTTGCTGAACATATCGGCAAGCGGAACAATGTCTTCGTGTGCCCATACGATATTAGGCGCATATTCGATAGTGCCTTTATAGTAATTGGCATTAGGAGCGCCAATACCCATAGACTTTATGTTCTCGATGCCGCCAGTCTGGTCAATTATGATGTTCAATGCTTCGATTGATGCGTTGACATAATCATCCACGTTATCATACATTTGTGTTTTTATTGCCGTTGTAGCTTTTATCTCGCCACGGCTGTCTACAATTCCGAAAACAGAATTAGTACCTCCTAAATCTAGTCCTATGACATAGGGCTTAATTTGTTGTGCAATCATGTTATTTATATTTTTAGTTAGAAAATCACTATCTGCAAAGTTATCAAAAATCTCTTACGTTACAAAGTTTTATACGTAAAATTTGCTTCTTTCATAAAAAATTAGCAATTTTGCAGGCGCTATGCCATTTCAAATCCATTTTGACATACTTAATTGGATATTTAAAGGTATCCTGATAGGTATCGTAGCTTCCGCGCCAATGGGACCTGTTGGTGTGTTGTGCATACAGCGTACTTTGAACAAAGGGCGCTGGTATGGCTTTATTACCGGTGTCGGAGCAGCGGTAAGCGATTTGATATATGCGATAATATCGGGTTTGGGAATGAGTTTTGTGCTAGACCTGATAAACAACAACCACAACCGTTTTGTGTTGCAGATACTTGGCAGCGTGATGCTTATGGGATTCGGTATATACTGTTTCCGTTCTGACCCGACAAAGAAAATACACGTAAGCGGCAACAAGAAAGGCACTCTTGTGCATAACGGCATTACCGCGTTTCTGGTAACATTCTCCAATCCGTTGATTATATTCTTGTTTATGGCGTCTTTCGCGCAGTTTGCATTCGTGATACCTCGGCATCCGTTCCACATGTGTGTAGGGTATGCCAGCATCATACTGGGTGCGCTGTTATGGTGGTTTGGACTGACATGGCTTGTAGACAAAGTGCGCAACAAGTTTGACAATAGCGCGATATCGCTGATAAACAAGGTAATCGGCAGCGTAGTGATATTCTTTTCTATACTTGTGCTTATCGGAACGGTATTTAATCTTTATACGTTCCATTACTAGCTGATATGCAGTAGTGCAGAGAGAATGTCATTGTTAATGTAGAACCAACTTTTTTATATCATAAATGTTCATATCACAGGAATTACGAAAGAAGAGCATAGCCGAATATCTGCTGTATATGTGGCAGGTAGAAGACCTGATACGTGCCTATGGGTGTAGCCTTAGCCGTATTCGTAAGGAATATATCGACAAGTTTGACTATACAGAAGAACAAAAAGAAGACATGGTTGACTGGTATGGCAACCTTGTAACGATGATGAATCAGGAAGGCTGCCGTGAAAAAGGGCATTTGCAGATTAACCGTATTGTGATGCAGCAGCTTATAGAGCTTAATGCGCAGTTGCTGCAAAGCAGCAAGTTCCCGTTCTATACAGGAGAATATTATAAGGTATTGCCGTTTATTGTGGAACTTCGCAAGCGTGGAACAAACAGTGAAGAGAATGAAATAGAGACTTGTTTCAATGCTCTATATGGAATGATGATGCTGCGTTTGCAGAAAAAGCAGATAAGCCCAGATACAGAGCATGCAATAAAGGAAATAACGACATATATAGGCATGTTGTCTGACTATTATCTGAAAGACAAGACCGAGCCTCTTGAGTTTGAATAAGCATCACAAGAATAATATAAAGAACTATGAACATACTTATTACTGGCTGTAATGGTCAATTAGGAAACGAAATGCAGTTGCTGGAGAAGAATTATCCCCAGCATAAGTTTTACAATACTGACGTGGCTGATCTGGACATAACAAACCAGTTGGCTGTCAACGACTATGTAAACCGTCATGAGATAGACATAATCGTAAACTGCGCGGCATATACCGCTGTTGACAAGGCAGAATCAAACCAGAAGCTATGCACAGCGCTTAACACCGAAGCACCTGTATATCTTGCAGCAGCAATAGAAAAGCGCAACGGAAGTCTTGTTCAGATATCTACCGACTATGTGTTTAACGGAACAAAACACACGCCATACGTGGAAACTGACACTCCATGTCCTGACAGCGTGTATGGAAGCACAAAGCTTGCCGGTGAACTTGGAGTGAGCAAGTTCTGCAAGAAAACAATGATTATACGCACAGCTTGGCTGTATTCAACATTTGGCAACAATTTCGTGAAGACTATGATTCGTCTGGGAAAAGAAAAGCCTGAACTGGGTGTAATATTCGACCAGATAGGCACACCTACTTATGCGCGTGACTTGGCTGTTGTGATAATGACAGCAATTGAAAAGGGTATCGTTCCGGGTGTATATCATTTCTCGAATGAAGGCGTTTGCAGCTGGTATGACTTTACAAAGACAATTCATCGCATAGCTGGCATCAAGTCATGCAAAGTGAAACCGCTACACACAAGCGAATACCCGACTCCTGCAACTCGCCCGGCATATAGCGTGCTTGACAAGACAAAGATAAAGAATACATATAATATCGAAATTCCTTATTGGGAAGAAAGTCTTGTAGAGTGTATCTCTAAACTTGAAGATTAGTATTATTCCTACTATAAAAGCAGAAACAAAGAAACAAGTAGTTATAATATACTCTTTTATATCGCAATATAAAGAACAATATGAACAACGAAATAGAAAGAAGACGAACTTTTGCCATTATTTCTCACCCTGACGCTGGTAAGACAACACTTACGGAGAAATTCCTTCTCTTTGGTGGACAGATACAGGTTGCGGGTGCGGTGAAAAGCAATAAGATACGCAAGACAGCAACATCAGACTGGATGGATATAGAGAAACAGCGCGGTATCTCTGTGTCTACATCTGTGATGGAGTTTGACTATAACGGGTACAAGGTGAATATCCTTGACACTCCCGGTCACCAGGATTTTGCTGAAGACACATATAGAACGCTGACTGCAGTAGACTCGGCAATCATTGTTGTTGACGGTGCGAAAGGTGTTGAGGCACAGACTCGTAAGTTGATGAATGTCTGCCGTATGCGTAACACGCCTGTAATCATCTTTATAAACAAGATGGACCGTGAAGGCCGTGACCCGTTTGATTTGCTTGATGAGCTGGAACAGGAACTTGAAATACATGTTCGCCCATTGTCATGGCCTATCAATCAAGGCGCAAAGTTCAAGGGCGTTTATAATATATATGAAGAGAAACTTGACTTGTTTACTCCTGACAAGCAGCGTGTAACAGAGAAAGTAGAGGTAGATATAAACAGCGAGGAACTTGACCAGCGCATTGGCGATGCAGATGCCAATAAACTGCGTGAAGACCTTGAACTTGTTGATGGTGTTTACCCTGAATTCAACGTTGAAGATTATAGGCAGGCAGAAGTTGCTCCAGTGTTCTTCGGTAGTGCATTGAATAATTTTGGTGTGCAGGAACTTCTTAACTGCTTTGTTGAAATAGCTCCAAGCCCACGCCCGACAAAGGCAGAGGAGCGTATGGTGCAGCCAGAAGAAGCGAAATTCAGCGGCTTTATTTTCAAGATAACTGCAAATATCGACCCTAACCATCGCTCTTGTATAGCTTTCTGTAAAGTGTGTAGCGGTAAGTTTGAACGCAATCACCCATATCTGCATGTGCGTTTGGACAAAACCGTTCGTTTCTCTTCGCCTACACAGTTTATGGCACAGAGAAAGAGCACAATAGACGAAGCATACCCTGGAGATATTGTCGGTCTGCCAGATAATGGTATATTCAAGATAGGCGATACGCTTACAGACGGTGAGCATCTGCATTTCAGAGGTTTGCCTTCTTTCTCGCCTGAGATGTTCAAATATATCGAAAACGATGACCCGATGAAGAGCAAACAGCTGAACAAGGGTATTGACCAGCTTATGGATGAAGGCGTAGCGCAGATGTTTGTAAACCAGTTCAACGGAAGAAAGATTATCGGCACAGTGGGACAGCTGCAGTTTGAAGTTATTCAATATCGTCTTGAAAACGAATATAATGCTAAATGCCGTTGGGAACCAGTGCATCTTTACAAGGCATGCTGGATAGAATCTGATGACGCTGCCGAGCTTGAGTCATTCAAGAAAAGAAAATATCAGTATATGGCTAAAGACAAGGATGGTAGAGATGTGTTCCTTGCTGATTCCGGCTATGTGCTTCAAATGGCACAGGAAGACTTTAAGCATATTAAGTTCCATTTTACCAGTGAGTTCTGATAAAACGACATGCGGGATTGAATCCAAAACAAAAGCATGCGTAGTGGAATCAAAAAAACTAAGGCAATATTAA
>JAUNIZ010000206.1 GCA_030523165.1 Prevotellaceae bacterium | reverse complement strand
CACAGAATTACAATTTATTCACAAAACAGATATTTACGTTTCAATTTGTAATCAGCATCCATATTATTGCTTAAATAAAGAAAGTTGATTACTTAAAATAATATAATTATGGTTTAAAGATTTCTTATATTCAAACAAAATGTTGTAAATTTGCAACATAATTAAAACAAAAAGTAACCAATAAAGATACAAGTTAAGCAAAATGACACGTCAAAAGATAAAGTTCACGAAGATGCATGGAGCAGGAAATGATTACATCTACGTCAACACCTTATTATATAATATAGAGGATCCAGGCGCAGAGTCAATCAAATGGAGTGCTTATCACACAGGCATCGGAAGTGACGGACTTGTACTGATTGGGAAGCCAGCAAGCACAGAGGCAGATTTTTCGATGCGAATATTCAACGCTGACGGTTCTGAAGCCATGATGTGCGGAAATGCATCAAGATGTATTGGCAAGTATCTTTTTGAAAAAGGAATAACAGACAAGACAAGTATAAAACTTGAAACACTCTCAGGCATAAAGATACTTGACTTGCACGTAGAAGAAAATGAGGTAAAAAGCGTTACGGTAGACATGCTTGAGCCAAAACTTGAAGACGCCTCACAATATGACGCTGACGGTCATGGAACGGAAGAGAGAACATTAACAGCCGGTGACAAAGAGTTTGCAGGGACATTTGTATCAATGGGCAATCCTCATTTCGTTATTTTCGTTGATGACATTTCAGATATTGATATAGCTAAATATGGAAGTATCCTTGAGAACCACAAAGCATTCCCCGGAAGATGCAATATTGAATTTGCAGAAATAAAGGGAGACAGTAAAATAAGAACAAGGGTATGGGAACGCGGAAGCGGAATAACAATGGCTTGTGGAACGGGAGCTTGCGCAACAGCCGTCGCCGCATTCAAAACAGGGAGAGCAGAAAGATGCAGTGAAATAGTTATGGACGGTGGAACACTCAACATAGAATGGAAAGAGAATGACAATCACGTTTACATGACTGGCGGTGCGACTTTCGTATTCGAAGGAGAAATAGCAATATAATAAAACAAACTTAACATCAATATAAAGAATTATGGCATTAATAAATGAACATTACCTCAAGCTTACAAAGAATTACCTGTTTGCAGATATAGCAAAGAAGGTAAATGCTTTTAAGGTGTCACATCCAAAGTCAAACGTTATAAGTTTAGGCATTGGAGACGTAACAAGACCTTTATGTCCTGCTGTAATCGAAGCAATGCATAAGGCTGTAGACGAAATGGCAACAAAGGACGGTTTCCATGGATATGGTCCAGAACAAGGATATCAGTTCCTGAGGGAGGCAATAGTAAAGAACGATTTCCTTCCACGTGGCATACACATTGATCCAAGTGAGGTGTTCATTAATGACGGTGCCAAAAGCGACACTGGAAATATCGGCGAACTGGTACGTTGGGACAACAGTGTAGGTGTAACAGACCCTGTATATCCTGTATATGTGGATTCAAATGTAATGTGCGGAAGAGCAGGTTCGCTAATAGACGGGAAATGGAGTAATGTTACTTACATTCCATGTCTTGAGGAGAATAATTTCGTACCACAGATACCAGATCATCGTGTAGACATAATATATTTATGTTATCCGAACAATCCAACAGGAACGGTAATTTCACGTGAAGAACTCAGGAAATGGGTGAATTACGCATTGAAGAACGACACACTGATTTTCTATGATGCTGCATACGAAGCTTACATACAAGATGAAAATGTACCTCATTCTATATATGAGATAAAAGGTGCGCGCAAAGTTGCGATAGAGTTCCATAGCTATTCAAAGACAGCAGGATTCACTGGTATAAGATGCGGATACACTATCGTTCCAAAAGAGCTTACAGCTTCAAGTATGGACGGCAACGAGCGTTATCCTTTAAACCCAATGTGGTATCGCCGCCAATGTACAAAGTTCAATGGAACAAGCTATATAAGCCAGCGTGCAGCTGAAGCGATATATACACCAGAAGGTAAAGAACAGGTAAAGGCTGTTATTGACTATTATATGGGCAACGCAAAGATAATGCGTGAGACTCTGACAAAACTTGGATTGAAAGTTTACGGAGGAGAAAATGCACCATATCTATGGGTTAAGACTCCAGAAGGCTCAGACAGCTGGAAGTTCTTTGAGCAGATGTTATACGGAGCACAGGTGGTTTGTACACCAGGTGTAGGCTTCGGTCCAAGCGGAGAAGGTTTTGTAAGACTAACATCTTTCGGAAACCGTGAAGATTGTGAAGAGGCTCTCCAGAGATTAAGTTCATGGATAAAAGGCTAAATACAAACATAGACAAACAACAAACACAGAATATACATTTATCGCTAACAAAAAAAGAAAGGGAAAAATTATGATGAACTTTAAAAGAATTGGTTTGATGGCAATCGGAATGTTTGCTCTTACCTCATCAATGAGTGCACAGGACAAAGTTGAGACAACAATCGCAGCTGATGTCGTTAACCAGTACATCTGGCGTGGTCAGGATTTAGGAGATGTAAGTCTTCAGCCTACATTAGGGCTTTCATACAAAGGTCTTTCACTTACAGCATGGGGAAGCCTTGGTCTATCTGACCCTTCAGACACTAAAGAGTTTGACCTGACTTTGGCTTATAGCACAGGTGGTTTCCATATTGGAATTACCGACTATTGGTTCAATTCTCCTTATGAAGAATATTTCAAATATTCTGCACACGAGACATCTCATGTATTCGAAGCTAACATCGGTTATGATTTCGGACCTGTCGCTATCAACTGGTTCACTAACTTTGCTGGCAACGATGGTGTAAATGATGACGGTGACCGTGCATATTCATCTTACGTAGAGCTGAGCGCACCTTTCAAACTCGGAGGATGTGACTGGTCTGCATCAATAGGTGCCGTTCCATACGCAACAAGTTTCTATGGTGACGCAAGCGGTTTTGCTGTTACAAATATATCTGTAAAAGCTACAAAGGAACTCAATATAACAAAGACATTCAGCGTTCCTGTATTTGCAGGCATTTCAACTAATCCAAGTACAGAAAAGGCTTACTTGCTATTCGGTTTCACACTCCAGCCATAATAGGCTGGAGGTTTAACCAGCATGCAATTTATAGCATCTGAGTGAACCAATAAAAGATTAATATATTAACAATAACGAATTATTTAACGTTTAAAACTTTAAACAATGGCAAATTTAAGATTTCAGGTTGTTGAAGAGGCATTCAAGAAAAAGCCTCTTGAAGTAATTGCACCGGTAGAACGCCCGTCAGAATACTTCGGAAAGAATGTATTCAACCGCGCAAAGATGTACAAGTATCTCCCGGCTGATGTTTATAATAAACTTATTGACGTTATCGACAACGGTTCTCGTCTTGACCGTTCAATCGCTGACGCTGTAGCAAGCGGAATGAAGCAGTGGGCTGAAGAAAACGGTGTTACTCACTACACACACTGGTTCCAGCCATTGACAGGCGGTACTGCTGAAAAGCATGACTCATTTATTGAGCATGACGGAAAAGGCGGTATGATTGAGGAATTCTCTGGCAAATTGCTTGTTCAGCAGGAACCTGACGCAAGTTCTTTCCCAAGTGGAGGTATCCGTAATACTTTCGAGGCACGCGGTTATTCAGCATGGGATCCTACTTCTCCTGTATTCATCATGGACGATACACTATGTATCCCTACTGTATTCATTTCTTATACAGGTGAAGCTCTTGACTATAAAGCACCATTGCTCCGTGCTCTTCACGCTGTAAATGTTGCTGCTACTGAGGTTTGCCATTACTTTGACCCAAATGTAAAGAAGGTAACCAGCAATCTTGGTTGGGAACAGGAATACTTCCTCGTTGACGATGGTCTTTATGGCGCACGCCCTGACCTCGTTCTAACAGGTCGTACACTTATGGGCCACGACTCTGCAAAGAACCAGCAGATGGATGACCACTATTTCGGAACTATCCCTGGACGCGTTCAGGCTTTCATGAAGGATTTGGAAATACAGGCTCTTGAGCTTTCTATTCCTTGCAAGACCCGTCACAACGAGGTAGCTCCAAACCAGTTTGAAATCGCTCCTATCTTCGAAGACACAAACCTTGCTGTTGACCATAACATGCTGTTGATGTCATTGATGAAGAAAGTAGCACGCAAGCACGGCTTCCGCGTTCTTCTTCACGAGAAACCATTTGCAGGTATCAACGGTAGCGGTAAACACAACAACTGGAGTCTTTCTACAGACACAGGTGTACTTCTCCATGCTCCTGGCAAAGATCCTGAAAGCAACTTGCGCTTCATTACATTCATCGTAGAGACATTAATGGGTGTTTACAAGCACAACGGACTTATCAAGGCTTCTATCATGAGTGCAACAAACGCTCATCGTCTTGGCGCTAACGAAGCTCCTCCAGCAATTATCTCTTCATTCCTTGGCAAGCAGCTCACTACTTTGCTTGACCACATTGAGAACAGCACTGACGAACAGTTCATGCTCGCTGGCAAGACAGGCCTGAAGATGGATATTCCTGAAATACCTGAACTTCTCATAGACAATACAGACCGTAACCGTACAAGCCCATTCGCATTCACAGGTAACCGCTTCGAGTTCCGTGCAGTAGGTTCAGAAGCAAACTGTGCATCAGCTATGATTGTTCTCAACACAGCAGTTGCAGAGGCTTTGGTTAGCTTCAAGAAGCGCGTAGACGCTCTTATCGCAAGCGGTAAAGAGAAGAATGCCGCAATCGTTGAGGTTATCCGCGAGGATGTCAAGACATGTAAGGCTATCCGTTTCGATGGCAATGGCTATTCAGACGAGTGGGTTGAAGAGGCACAGAAGCGCGGTCTTGACTGCGAGAAGAGCTGTCCTATTATCTTCGACAACTACCTCAAGCCAGAGTCAATAAAGATGTTTGAGGACATGAGCGTATTGAGCAAAGTTGAGCTTGAGGCACGTAACGAGGTTAAATGGGAAACTTTCACAAAGAAGATTCAGATAGAAGCTCGTGTAATGGGTGACCTTACAATGAACCATATCATCCCTGTTGCTACTCACTATCAAAGCCAGCTTGCAAAGAACGTTCAGAACATGCGTCAGATATTCAGCGAGAAAGAAGTAAATGAACTTTGTGCACGCAATATCAAGATTATCAAGGAAATCGCTGAGCGTACACAGATTATCGAGTCAGGCGTTGAAGAACTTGTAAACGCACGTAAGGTTGCAAACAAGATTGAGAACGAACGCGAAAAGGCTATTGCATATCATGATACAGTAGAGCCGTTGATGGAAAAGATACGTTATCACATCGACAAACTCGAACTTACTGTTTCTGATGAGCTTTGGACTCTGCCTAAGTATCGTGAACTTCTGTTCATCAGATAATAAGGCTATAATCATCCTATGAGTTTTTCACAGGAATAATATTATATAAAACTGACAATCTATTTCTTTTATTGGTTGTTTAAGTTTGCGACGGGGAGTGGCTGTGAAGCCGTGCCCCGTTTTTCTTTTCATAAATTCACAATAAAAAGAGATAATCATAGCAATAACACAAAAACAATATCGCCTAATATAATTCTATGAAAAATAACTATTGTTTGATTTAACCCCAATATGTCATTATCAAAAAACACTCTGCTATCATTATAACAAGGAACAAAATCTATTTGTAAACATACAAAAAGAAACAAGAATTAAAGAATTGTGAGCTTAGAATAGAAGGGTATTGTTTTAATTAAAACACCGTCTCATCTTATGAGACGGACATATCGTTTGCAAATATAGTAATTTTTCTGACCATTCCACTAATAGATAGTTATTTTCTTTATTATTTTGTCTATATTCTTGTCAATTGTTTTGCAATATCTAATTGATGTTTTTTGAAAACTTTTGATTTACAATGACATACATCAAAATGTCCGTCTCATAAGATGAGACGTTGATTAAAGAAAAATAATATGATGTCTGTAAAAAGCTGAAATATAATATTT
>JAUNIZ010000007.1:24057-30067 GCA_030523165.1 Prevotellaceae bacterium | reverse complement strand
GTAAGAACTTTTTCAGCTACAGCAAAATATTTCAACGGGAAATTTTCAAAAAGAATACGAATTTAACATCCGTTTACAGAAAAGACGGGAGAAACGCATGGGACACATTGTTATATTTAGCGCAGGAAAGGGAACGGATACACTTGGCACGGGGAAACTACCCACTTTGGCATGCCTATCAATAAACTTGGGCATGCCAATCAACTTGTTTAGGCATGCTAATTAACTTGTTTAGGCATGCCTATCAACTTACTTTGACATGCAAAACGACCCACTTTGACATGTAAAACGGCAACGCCTGTCATAGCCATAAGCGGTGGGCGGTAAGCCGTAAAGCGGCAAAGGAATCCGTACCGACAAGTCAAGAAACGGTATTTTTTCACGGTTTACTGTCATAGTCACGAAAGCCAAGAGGATGTTCCAAGGTCCTTAATGTCAGCCGTTTAACGGATTCCACTTCCCTTTTTTCCTGTCCTTTCGGGTGGAGTAAAGCAGTAAATACTGTATTTTTCAGAAAGTCCTCTACGGAGGGGGGGGGCGCGCGTACACGTGCGTGCGCGCCCCCCTCCGTGGAAATGTTTTCAAAATAACACTATTTACTGCTTTACTCCACCCACGGCATACAATGTCCGGGGTTCAGGACGCTCGTTTCTGTGTCCAGCTGTCGGAATATCACCGCATGACATAATATGCTATTACGGCACGATTCTGCAAATATACAAAATTTTTCCTCGTTTTGCAAGGGGTCAGGATAATTTCTTCAAAAAAAAGCAATTACCTTGTTGGATACATAGTCAAATCCGTATATTGACAGCAATTGCAATCACCGTTTACATGTTATAAAGTGGTCGTTTATGCATCGTAAGTTGCCTATTTAAAACCTGCAAACACGCCATTTGTAGGATAAACGGCACTGTGATGCTATTCTATTAAATCATCAGCCTTAATAATAAAAAAAACGACATTTAGAAGTGATTTACATTCTAAATGTCGCCTATAATAAAACTTAGTAAGTATTCAGAAACCTCTTATTCTGCATCAGGAGCCTTGTCAATCAAGTCCATAAACTGGTCAAGTTTAGGAGTGATGATAATCTGTGTACGACGGTTGCGCTGTTTGCCTGACTCTGTAGTATTTGAAGTAAGTGGGTTATACTCTCCACGTCCGCCAGCTGTAAGACGCTTCGGGTCTACTCCATACTGGTTCTGCAAGGCCTGAACAACGCTTGATGCACGGAGGCAAGAGAGGTCCCAGTTGTTACGGATGTTCTCACGACTGATAGGCACATTGTCGGTGTTACCCTCGATAAGCACGTCATAGTCGCTATAATCCTTTATAATCTTGGCAATCTTGCTCAGTGTCTCTGCCGCACGGTCGTTAATTTCATAACTTCCGCTCTTGTAGAGCATGTTGTCAGCCAATGAAATGTAGACAACACCCTTCAGCACCTGCACGTCCACTTCCTTAAGCTCTTCCTTGCTCAGAGAGCGTGTTAGGTTGTTTGTAAGGATAAGATTGAGTGAGTCGCTCTTGCTCTTCACTTCAACCAAGTGGCGTATATACTGGTTAGACTCATTAATCTGGTCTACAAGCTTGTCAATGCTGATATTGTTCTGGCTGGCATTTGTCAGACTCTTGTCGAGAGAAGTCTGCAGAGCTGCGTATGCGCTCTTCTGCTGTTCGAGCTGCTCCTCAAGACTTGACACACGTGCCTTGCTTGCTGCAAGCTCTTCTTTCTTGGCAGACAATTCATCTTTTGTTGACTGATAGCTGTTTGACAACTCTTTATTTTCTAACTGGCAATTCTCTAATTCCTTCTTGCTTACACAGCTTGTGGCAAGCAGACAACCTGCCAATAGTGATACTACTAAAACATTTTTCTTCATAATTTCTCCTTATTATGTTATTATTCAAAGTGCAAATTTATTCATTAGACGCAAGAAAAGCAACAAAGTTGATTCGTATTAAAATTATTTAACATCAAATACTGGAAGCATTACAAATCAATATGAACACGAAATCCACTTATTCCAGATTAATATAATAACTATTAGTTATTCATTAAATTATCTCGTTCTTTTACTTATTGCTACAAAATGCCATGCCCATTTTATGATAATATTCGCCACAGATTATGCGTCGTTATAGACTACATAATGCCACAAACAATTAGAAGCGGTATCAGAATGTACATACATGAAAGAAACAATTGGACTGAATTTGCAACTGCCATTTTCTAAGCTGCAGCTTCCTTATAACAAGAACTCTCGAACCTCTTGTGCGTGAGCACAGGCTTAAAATCCTGATACTCACAATCTGCGGATTAGCTAATTTTCTTACGCTACTCACGATGACCGTTGGTTCCGCAGGGACAGAAACACCGTTTCCGCAGTTTTTCATTCTGTAATATAGTCTAAGCTGATATAGAATAAGCATCTTTTAGGACTACTTGTACCTTGAGACAAGACATATTCACCTGCATCCAATCTAAAAGTCAAATAAGATGCTACATCTGTCGAAGTATCATCTGATCCTGTTCCTCCGTTTAAACCTATTCCATAAACTGTTGATTCATTGGAACTATTTGTAATTGTTGCCCTTGTACTTCTACCACTTTCAGCTTTTCCAAAATAGAGCGTAACATCCATTGTTTGAGTAATTGTTAATTTAAGCCTGGCTGAAGAATTTAAATTTAAATAATAATTATATTGAGTTCCATTTATTATCGGACCAATATTATTATCATTTGTAGTTGTGCGACCAGCTGTAATTTCAAAAACGCCACTTTCACTTGCAACAACACCATCTTCATCAAAATAACACGTTATAGGTTTCTGTTTAATTGTATATGTATATATTTTACCTGCTGATAGAGAACCAAAATTACTTAAACCTTGTGACGCTGAAACATTTTCTGTAGTAGAGCCATCGCTACTTGCTTTACTATAAGAAAAAGACAATGTTGGTTCTAACGTAGAGAAATCTTGCTCAGGCAGAACAAAGCGATATTCTTTTTCTGAAACTTTATATGGAGTAATATCTATATTGTCAACCAACAAATAATCACCACTCGTTTCCGTATATGCGTTCAATGTTCCTGTACTTAAATCTATTTTTTGCCCTACAACAATACCTGTTGCTCCCGCTGTCATTTTTACATCAGACAATGCCGTAGAAGACACAACACGTACCGTAGCCGTCTTCTTGGCAAAATTCAACGAACAGGAGGTTGTGGGGACATTATTACTACTTATACCTTCATCACTATTAGTATAACTTGCATAGAGAAAATCACCTATGCTATGCAGCCATTGTGTACTTTGATTTGTATTCACAAAGATAGGATATTCTGTCCATGAATATGGAGTATAAGATGTTGCAGTACCTTCGCTATTATTTATAGTAACAGACGATGAAGAAGCAACCTGCCCCATCAAATAACTATCAGAACTATTTGTAGGTATATTGACATTCATATTTTCATTACCTAATACATCTGAATCAATATACGGATAATAGAAAAAGAAATAAATAGGGTCTGCAGAATTAACTTTGATATAACCTTTATTATCTGTTTCCAAATAAGGATTACTATCAAGAGTTATTTGGCTGGTAGTACCATTACTTTCAGTCCACATTTTATTAAGAACCAAAGCACCAGATTTATATATCCATTGAGTATTGGCTGTATAAGTATAAGTATCGTTAGTCTTAGTAGCTATCACACAGCCGATTGTATCGCCAGAACTGAATGTTGTAGACGAGCCACTATAAGTCAATCTCGTTTCTGAAGGAACGGTAAAATAGAAACCGCTGTTTGTATCTGCTGCAGCACTGTCATCAGTAATGTCTGAAACAATATCAAGTTCATTACTGCAAGAGCATAAAGACACAATGGCAAGCAACGCCAAAAGAAACTTATTTATCATCTTAATATTCATAATTGATATTACCTCCATCTTCTAAGTCAGATATTGCAGTACCCGCTTCATCAGAAATCGTTATCTTAAAGCCACCTTCCTGCTCTTGTATATTCAGAACAACATAATACGCTGTATTTCTGTCTATTTTATAATAAGAGGAAGCGTCATCAGGACTTACGGCATCATTATCTTGAGGCAAAAGATAATTGACAGGAACCTTATAATAATAGTAATTAAAATTCTGTAGTAACCGTAAATACACGTATGTCTGCAAGTCTTCCACTATAGGCTCTGACTCATTCATAGATACTGTTTCGTCATACCATTCATTAGCACAGAAATAGAATACAGCCCTTAATCCTAAACCATCTGTAGATGTATCAGACTCTGTTGGGTATGTAAGAATCGTGCCACTATCATAAATGCCGTCATCTTCTGAAGTTATTCCATTTGCTATGCCATTATTATTTGTGCCATCGTCAGTAGGCATATAAGTACCACCAGCTATCAATGCAGACTGATTTGAGTATTGCATAAGCCTCATACTTATATTCATATCGCTAAAGTCTGTAACCTGTTCTGCCGTAGAAATATTCAGAGGTGTATATCTAACGCGAATACACATCTTAGCCAATGCACGGGACAGATTTATTTTAATTGTCTTCTTATTTATGTTTCCATATTCATCACTTTCGGTTGTTATGTTTGTATCGTCACCGCTTACACTCCCGTCCATTACAAAGGATGTCTGCTTTTCACGGCAACTATTGCTCATTGTGAACGATAAATCCTTTAGGTCATCCAATGTAGTAACATCAGCTGAAGAGAAATTGTAATTCGCCACAAGATATATCTGGTCTGTTGAAGACACGGAGCTTGCACTCAAAGCTGTACCGTTATATCTTGGCTGCCATGTACCTGTTAAGTCTGAAGATTCTGTTGCACTACAATGATATTTAATATCTCCATTTGAATTAAAGATGAATAAGTCGAGACAATTTATTTTGTTTTCGTTCCAGTTATCCCACCCAGCCTCTGTTCTGGTCGCACGTGTAGAAACACCTGTTCCATATGAAGCCCCGTTTACGCTGAACGTAATGAACAGTCCTTCAGCCGAAGTCTCATCTGAATGATCATCAGATGAACATGACATTAAAAGTGCTGACATTGCAAAAGCACTTAACGACACCAGATATTTTATAATTGACATATTCATTGTATACTTAATCGTCCAAATATTCAGAAAATACGTTTCTATAATAAGTTGTACTTGTCTGTAATTCGTAATACAAAATACTATATTTCGGTTTTAATTGAAAAATACGAATATTATAATCATCACCTACAAACTTACGACCGTCTTTATAATTTCCACCAGCATTGGCTGGATTTATCAACAATGTCCTCTCAGTACCAATACTTGTCTTAATTGTAATATACAAATCTGTATAAACGTATATATCATTATTAAATTTCTCTTCTGCAGTATTACCCCATTCAGTATTAACAACGTTTGTGAAATCTGTATAATCATACGTACCATCATCATTTGCGACCAAAGTAAACCATTCATTTTTTGGAGCAACCTTTATTTGATATTGTGCATCTCGAGCAATTCCTGTTGAAGCACAATAATGAGAAACGCCAGATGCTGACCATGTTGATGAATAATTAAATTCGAAATCATCAGTATTAGTTAGATGCGCAGTCCAAGTCGCACCTGTTGGAGCTGTTAATTGGAAATAATATGCGGCATCGTTAGAACCTTCTTTAAGCGTTTCACAAGAAGAATCATCATCGTTGTATCCAGGCTTAAAAACCATACCATATCTTGCTTCTGCATCACCACTTGTAGCAGAAGGGTTAGTAGCCCATGCATACATCACAAAATCTTCTTCATTTACGTCCCATCCGATTTCAGACTCCACAACCTCCCAGTCATTGACTGTACTTGTTACATAAAGTTCACTATTATCAATTTTGTTAAGGGTATATTGGTAAAGGTGGTTACGAATGATGTTATAATCAGAAGCTGTTACATCACTGGCTGTATTTGTCGTATTATCATAATTGGCGAAATAAAGCGT
>JAUNIZ010000007.1:0-24047 GCA_030523165.1 Prevotellaceae bacterium | reverse complement strand
ATGGTAGAGGTAGTATTTCCTTCCCCTATATTATAGTATTCAGGCACATATATATAATAGCTATCATCATCAGATGAAAATGCCAATGACTCAGATGAAGATATCACGTCTTCTGGTATATTTATACAATCATCAATGGATATAGTTGTCGTTGACTCTGCGTCTGCATAACCTGTTGGCAGACAATATCCTGATGTATTGTAATTTGTGAGAGTAGCCGAATTAATAGTATATCCCAAGTTTGTGAATGTCTCTGACGGCAGTATCTGTACCTTTGCCATTGCACGCAGGAGGTCTATGTTGCCGAAGCTGGAGCTAATGCCAGGAACAAGTTTATGGTTAGTCAATGTAACCACTCCCCACATTTGGATTGAAGATGCAGATGACACTGACGAATATGTATAAGTCAAACTTCCTGCATCTGTTATAGATATATCTTGTTGTGCTGATTGAGATGATGATGGTGTGTAAGTATCGCAGTTGGCAAGTACCATCACCTTGCCGTTGAATGTATTGTTTGCTAAATTCAGATCCGTTGTACTTACCGTACCGACATAAGTGTATGTACCAGTTGTTGATATGCTGTTAAGACTTATTTGCGAAACTTTTGTTATAAAATTATTCTCACTGTCATAAAGATACACTTGTAAACTGCTAATATTATTATCTGCTGATGTTCCTTCTGTGCCGTCATAGTTATCATTCCATGTTTCATCTGCCCTTGTTCCTGAAATGTTTTCTCCAAGCGCAATGGTAAACGTAACCTCAACAAAAGTATCGTCTATCGCAGTATCGTCTATAATATCCCTATCTGCAGAACATGCAGACAGGATAACAAGCAATATAAAAGGTAAGAACAGTTTTAACTTCATATTATTTTAGTTCTCAAGTTCTTTGATTCAACATTAGAGACAGATTGCCTTTATGTGGCTATTCAACGAAGATAATTATAAATTATGAATTACATAATTACATTTCAAAATCTTGCAGCACAACTCTCCATGAGTTGATAATGATGCTTGAACTTATCCAGTTGTTGTCATCATCGAGGAAGAAGGTCATGGCATATTCGTCCTCACGGTCAAGATATTCCTGATTGTCAAGATTACTGTTATAGTTTCCTTTCACGAGCAAAGCATAGTCTATAAGAGGTATAGCCAGCACACGGTTTCCTTCATTGTTGTAAACAGTAAGTATGGGATTGTTTCCGTAAACGAGTCTGCCCACAGTAAACTCTGCAATGGCAGCACTTACAGAGGTCTGTCCTTCCTCGCTGTCGGTGTTTATGCCGGCGGTACCAGAGTAGACTGACCACGGTTTGTAGGTTAGCTGTACATCGCTTATTAGCGAGTTGTCGTAGTTCATCCATCCGTTGCTGTCGGTAATGGTGAACGAGAAATCATTTACATTGATATTCTCTCCAGAGAGATGCTGCAGCACCACGCGCACCACATTGGTGTTTTTGGTGAGGTCTATTTCCGCCGTGCGTTGTCCACCGTCGAGCAGAGCGGTAAAGTCCTGTCTTGTAACCATGCCGTGGAACAGCGGTGTAAGGTCGTTGCTCACCGTTGCCGTGCCGTCGTCAGCAGTAGTGCGGTTAATCTTGCAGTTAATGTCATTCAAAGACGTCTGCCCTACCGTCATGTCGCTGAAAGTATAGCTGTCGGCGTTGCGCTGTTCGCCCTCTGCCCATGCCAAGAAGGTATAGACACCTGGGGCTATGTCGTTGACATCCATAGTCTGGTTGTTGGCGCAAAGCGTAGCGGCACTCTCTGTCTTTGTGTATGCAAGCACTCCGCTTGTGTCAAAAGCGCAGAGCGTAACGGTCTGCACCTCATGTTCAAAGGCGTCGGCATATTCCATGTTCATATCATATCTGAACTTGACGCTGTACTTGGTAGAACAGTCGCCCTCGTCATCGTATATGACACTGTCACACGAAACCATCGCAGCACACATCGTTGCCAGCAGAAGCATTTTTGTCTTGAATGTTTTCATTTGTTTTTACTTGCTTTTGTTTAAACTTTCACGTTCCCCATTTTATAGGGAAACGTGAAAGTATGTTTTCCCCCTTTATCTCGCTTTATAGCCGAGAAGGATTCTAGAAGTCAAATGTCTGAGTTACTGTTCTCCAAGAAAGGACATTAAGTGTCGCAGCTATATAGTAATTTTCATGTTCACCAGGGATAACATCTTGTTCACCATTTTTATCTGGAACAGCACCACCAACACCAGATATACTGTTAATAGTAAGATCATAAACATGGTTACGAACAAAGCCATAGGCAACAATATTTTCTGTCGGATGGTCAATTGGTTTCTGATAATAGCATGCACCTCCTGCGAAACATTCCAAACCTGCTGTTATAACATCTCCTTTATTAATAAGTGTTGCTAAATCATCAGTAACTACATCATATCCATCAGAATCATTCTTCTTGACAAGTGTTGCACCAGATTTATTATTAGTAACACTAGCAACCTTTACTATACCTATTGTTCCTTGTACTGTCGTAGAAAGAGAACTCCATATTTCATCATCATTGGTTAAAACTTCAAATGTACAATCTAAGTCTGAAGATGTCATTTCCTCATAAGAATAGTTACCTTCTTCGCCTGTTCTCCAACGATAGCCTTTATCATTTGCATTACTTGCTATATTGTTTTTAACACCATCATAAGTATAGAAAGTACCTCCAACACGATAGATATTTCCAGCAGAACCTGTTCCTGGTATTTCGTTATAAGTACTACCATTATCAGTACTTATTTCAATATGAGCAGCTACCATCAGATTAGGTGTCGCCGCAGTTTCACCTCCATCTTTACTTGCATCAGACGCTGCATTACTTACAGTATTTTCATGATAATATCCAGAAGTATTATTATATGTATATAATCCATCAGTCTTTGTTGTACCAGCAACAACATTATTCCATGATTTATATTCAACGCCAGTCAGATATTCGTTGTCTGTAATTTCGTAGTTCTTATCAACAGCCCAATAACTACGTTTATCGCTATAATTATTCCAACCTCTCCAAGGCCTGCTTGTAGTAGTCCATTCATCTTTTAAATACTTTACAATACGAGTAGAAGAGTTTGTCGCATTAATTGCCATTCCATCAACAACTATTCTAAAATAAACATTTGAAGATGCTGTACCATTGTTATATAAATATGGATCGTCCAAATCAAAATAGTATTTACCGTTCTCATCACTAGTTGCATCATATTTAGATGCAGATTCAGCAACACCGATTACTGCTTTTGCCACTGCACGCTCAACATATATTGCTACAGGTGCAGCTAATGCAGCTTCTGAAGTAGTGCAAATATTATTAGCTTCAATGTTCTGTCCATATGAGATTTCTGAATTTTCTGTATCCAAATATACAGAATTTGACATAACAAAGGAGCCTGCAGCAGAAGGGAGGTCTGTTGATGTCATAATGTCTGTTACTGTAGACAAATCTTTATTTATAAATTTTTGCTTTATATCATTACCATCAGCATCGTCGCCAACATTCAAAATAGCCAAAACTTTTGCAGGTGTACTTGTCGTTGGACCTAATATTATTGTGGCAGCAGTAGGTATTGTTGAATTTGGATTATCCGCATTACTTACAGTTGGTACGATATTTTCTCCAGAAGTAATTGTACCAGAAGTAAGATAGTTGCCATAACGGTCATAAAAAAGGAAAATAGAGTTTGTTGGATTAACGGTATTCTCTTCAGGTGTACCATTTACATATCCTCCAGCCGTAGAAGGACTTGCATCTGTAGCACGTACGTGGTCACTACCGCTTGACATTACCAGATTAACTGCCATGTAGGAGTTACCCTCCAATGCGCCGCTGTCAGCGCTGTCGCTTGCTGAATCGTCACTGCTGCATGAGCCTAAGGCTGCTAATGCGAGCATGCTTAAAAAATAACTTTTTAGCTTCATGTGTAATAATTTTTTAACTGTTAATATTAAATTTATAATCTATCTTTCATTATTAAAAACCCAAATCGTGCATTAAACCGCAATATGGCTTATAATCTTCTACTCCGCACCATCGAGCTGCGAGAGAGCGTCGGTAGCTTCTTTCACTCCCGATGCCTCAGCCTGATGAAGCAAAGAGGATGCTGTGGTATAGTCCTTGTTCAATGCTGCATATACGCCACGGGCGTATGTTGCTTGTGCAGAAGTGCCAGACTTGTCGAGATATGCTTTAGCCATGTCGAGGTCGCCTTTAGCCATTGAGGCATTGGCGGCATTGAGGTTAGCCACAGGGTCGTCAGGGAACATGCGCACAGCGACATCGAACACCTTATTATATTCGTCGCTGCCCGGCTGCAGGTCTTGCGCAGCGATATAGAACTCCTCCAGACTCAGCTTCTGCGGACGGGTGTCTATAATGCGGCGTATCTCGGCAGCATCGGTAAACGTGCGTACAACATATTCTACCTTATAGTCGGAACGGCGCAATGCAGGGAAACACTGCGCTACCAGCTGTGCATAGTCGTCAGGATAGGTTTCGCGGAGCTTCTTCTCCTTTGCGTCAGGTTCCTCGCTTGATGCTATCACATCAAGTATGGCATCACGGTTCTTAAGGTCAGAATTCACCACATATTCCTTAAAGCCGTCCCAGTTCTCAGGCTCATAGTCGGCAGCGAGAACAGACTTAGGGAAGCTGTAGAGGGCAGACACATAGTTGGCGAGAGCCTCTGTACGTCCCTTTGCCAAGCGAGTGTTGTTGGCATAGCTGCCTTCAGGCGATGCATAACCTTTTATATATATAGAGGTGATGCGCACGTCGTTGTCGTTTTTCACAGAGTCGATAGTGGCTGTAATCTTAGCCAGCTCTACGGCATTACTGCGGTATTCAGGATATATTACGGTCTTGTTTACCGGATAGTCTATGAAAGCCGAGCCCTTCAGCGAACGGTTCTTCTGTGTCTCTGCCGTAGGGCGCACATAGACGAACGACGGCTGGAAGATGCGGTTATACGCCAGAGTGCTGTTCTGCTCGTCGTCGATGTCGCCACAGCATACATACTCCTGACATACAAGCTCCAGACGCGAATTGTTCATCCAGTCCTTATATGGCGTGACGGTCTCATAATGGTGAACGTCGGGCATGTGCGACTTTCTGATTACGGTTTCGTTCTCTCCGCTAATCATGGCAGAGCCATTGAGACGGAGATAGTGGAAATAGCGCTTGCGGCTATAGATGCCCACAGAAGGGAGGTCTATAGAGTCGTTCTTGCCGATAACGCGCGGAGTAATCAATACGGCACTGTTGGAGCCAACCTCCAGATTCTCAAGCAGCATGTTCATCTTCACCGCCATGTAAGCGCCGTTGCGCTTGAACACTACGCTGTCTGCCGACACACCGGAAATAGGCCTCTGCGCTACGGCTGGTGTAAGCGTAAACGCGAACAAACAAAACAGGATGTATATCTTCTTCATTGTATTTTCCTTTCCTTAATCAATATTAGAACAAATAAACGAGACTGACAGCCAGCTTGGTAATGCCGAAATAGTTGTAGCTCTTGTCTTTCTCCACCTTTCTGCCACAGTCGGTGCAGTTGAACTTGTCGTATCTGCAATAGGCATATCCCAGACCTACCTCTCCTTCAAGGTTCCAGTGCTTGGCAAACGCCCACGCATAGCCGTAAGCAACGCCTGCCCCGAGGAACCATCCCTGCACGCGCTTGTCGGAAAGCTCGGAGAAATCGGTGCCGAGAAACTTCAGGCTGTTGTCAATTCTGCCCACGTTGTACTGTCCTCCATGAGCATGAACGGCAAAGAAGTGACCCGAAAAGCGGTCGCACAGCCAGTAGCGTGCCTCTGGCTGCAGCATCCAGTGCTTCCAACGCTTGCCATTAGACATGGTCCAGCCGTTGAAATTGCCGGAGACGTCGAGAGTCCATTTCGGTGCAATTCCTATTTCCACACCTGCGTTAACTGTCGCTGTTGCGTCGTAGAGTAAATTGGTTTTCAACGCAACGTCCTGGCTTTTCATTTCCAGTGCATAAAACAGGCTCAGAAGCAGAGCCAAGCATATTTTTTTATTCATAATTGAGTTTGTTTCTTGCCTAAAATATTGTGTTAATATCCATGCGCCTTTTCCCGCCACAGCAATTGTCAAGCAAGCCTGATGCTGTCTCTTTGGTTTTAACGAGAAGGTTTACTCAATCGCGACACTGCGTTTCTGCGCGGTTACCTTCACAAGCAACCGCACAAAAACATGACTACCCTATGCTCCTAGAATGTACAGGGGAATCAGAATAAAAAGAATAAGTGGAATAAACAGAAGAGCGAACATAACCGCGTGAGGCAAAAGCATAGACTCTATTGTCGAGTAATAATCTTCCACCCTTTTCGATTACATTTTTTAACATTGTCCGTTTGGCTCTAATAGTTAAATTCATGATTCTTTAAGTTCCAGTTTCTTGACTGATTTTAGCGTCTACCTAACGTTAGTCAGGATAAACCCTTGGTTTTTTTGCTAATCTAAATTATAGATAATTTTAAATAGTGCTGCAAATATACTACGTTATTTTAAACTGCAAACATTTGGGAGAAAATATTAACTTATTTTTGCAAAAGAAAGCGTCACAACTCTCATCGAGCTGTGACGCCACATTATGTTTAACTAAAAAACCTTTGTCTGAATCGAAAGGGAGCCTCACGGCGACCTTTGTCATCCCAAATAATCATGAAAACTTTACCTTAAACTAATACTATTTACTAACCTAAACAATTTATTAACCTTTTGATATTGCAAAGATACAACAAGTAACAATGATACGCAATACTTTTATGTGCCTTTTTGTAAGAGATATGCTATTTCTTGACACATATCAATATATTGTGTGCGGAAACGGTAATATTTTAGTGATACTATTTGCGCTTTTAATAATCATAAAGACACCAATAACGGCGTTTTGCTTTTCAATTTGTCACACAACAGCAATTAAAAATCCCTCTATAGCAAATAAAAATCCCTCTATGCATCACGCATAGAGGGACTCTCTGATTTATGAGAATTTTACTTACCGTTACTTAATCGTAACTTTCATTGTCTTTACATTGCCATCAGCATATACATTAACGACATATACACCTGACGGGATGTTGTTCAGGTTGTAGACACCCTCGCCTGTCTTGTTAAGATGCTGTGCAGCACCAGAGACAGAATATAATGTAATGCTGTCATAATCGCCTTCAACAGTCAGCTTGCGGTTGTCTACGGCAACCTTCAGCTTATTGTCAACCAATGACGTAATGCCAGTAGCGTCGATAGAGAAGTCGATAGTGCTCATTTCCGTCTTGCCAGAAGTATAAGAAGCTATTACGCCTGCAGTATGCTTACCGGCAGAGAGACCGGTGAAGGTATATGTAGTCTCATCCTGCTGAGCCACTTTCTCACCGTCGAGATATACCTCATACAATCCGTCGAGAGAAGGAGCCTTCATAGCTGACTTGCGGCGTGCAGAAAGTCTGCGGATATAAGACGGTGTGCTCATAGCACTCTCCAATCCGTAGCTTACGTCATCAATACGGAATATACGCATCTGGTCAGAAATACAGTGTATAGCAACATACTTGGCTTCCTTAGGAATGCTGAAAGCATACTGTTCCCAATAAGAATATGCCGTCATGCTGTCCTGAAGGATGATGAAGCTCTCAGGGTTAGCGTCTGTAGTAGAGTATGCAACCTCAAATGACTCAAGATAACTATAATCATAGCTTGCTGCATAGAACGAGAAGATGAAGTCTTCCTGGAAGTAGAGTTTCGGAGTAATAATCCAGTCATCGTTCTGAACGCCATAAGCAGCCCAGTCAGTAAGACACTTGTCACCTGTTCTTGCTCTCAGTCCGTAGAAATAGTCATAAACAGAAGGTGTAGTGTTCTTGGCATTGAATACCATATATGCCATAGGCGCAAAGGCATTGTCCCATGTGTAGCCGCTAAAGCCGCCAGTCTCGGCACCGTCACCGTCAACATACTGCCATCCGATAGTACCCGGAGAGTTTATAGCAAAGTCTTCATGCTCCTCAAAGCTATCCTCAAAGAGGTCTGGATAGTTCCAGATAAACAGCTTGGAAGTAGAGTTGCCGCCATCGTCGATAATCAGATTGTACGGAGTAATCTGGTCTTCCTCAACAATATAGTCGAATGTGTACTCGCTTTCTGCGCTTACATCAACAGTCTCGTAAATGGTCTTGAATCCGTCGAGAGTGATTGTAAGGTCATACTTGTCTTTCCATACACCGTCGAGAACTACATTGCCGTTTTCGTCAGCATAGCCTGTAGCCACATGTAGACCGCCGCCGGCAACCATCTGTACCTTTGCTCCATAAGCCTCGTTGTCAGGAGTGTTTGTAACAAGACGGTAAGTAACCTTTGTATACATCTTGTTGCCGATAGAGTCAGAAACACTTGCCGTAGCGAGAGTGTCGCCAGTATAAACAGCCTTGACTGCATAAGCGTAAGAGCCTTGTTCGAGAGAACTCCAGTCAGTATCGCTGAAGTTGCGAGCCTGCTGTTTCTCAGAAACGATAGTCCACTTGCTTTCGTCAGCCATGTCAGCCGCCTTCATACGGTAAACGTTGTAGCGGATGCGGCTCTGCGGAGTCTTCTTAAGACCTTCAGCCTCGCTGTCAGCAAACGCCTTAGTCTCTTCCTCTGTATAAGTCTTAGACTCAAGCTCTATGCCAGACTGCTGTGCGTAAGCGTCAGAATGGATAAAGCGTGCTGCGTTGTTCTTAAATTCTGTAGAGTCTTCATCCACATAATGCGGTGCAGCTATAGGACGGATGAGGAAGTTATGATGATAATCAGTGTTGCTCTGTCCTTCAAGATAGTAATATACACCTGTAGTATAGTCAGGAGTGAAGCAGTTTACACCTTCAACAAACGGATATTTCTCAGAGTCGCCGGCACCGTCGATACCTACGAGCAGATAGTCGTAATAAGACAATGCGATGTAATATCCGTTAGGAGCGTCAACAGGAGCAGGCAATGTGTAAGAGTTCCACTGTCCGTCGGTAGCGCTTACGTAAGTGTTCTGATAGAGAAGGCTGTCAGTAGGCTCGCCGTTCTCATCAAGATTGAAGATGTTTAGACGTACACTGTAATGAGTTATAGAAGATGTTCCGTCGATATAGAACTCAACTCCAGTAACAGTAGAAGGCTCGCGCTTAACAACACCGAACATAGTGTTGCTGGAAGCACCGCTAATACCTACTGCAGTTGTGACAGTACCGTCGTCTATTCTCTGTACGACAGCATCATTTGCAGGAGCTTTCCAAGTAACTTCAGCCGCAGCATCGTCAGTAGCCTCAACAGAAACCTTGCCTGCAGGCTTGTGATTGTCAAGCAGAGTGATCTCGCCTAAATCGGTATCAGCATCAACACCGAAGTTGACCTGTGCGTCAATCAGCTTGTTCTTTGTTATATCAACTGTATAATAAGGGTTCTTGTAAACGCTTTCGATAGTAAACGTACCGTCGCTTGCCGTAACGGTTTCATAGGTGTTATATCCACTGACTGCAACTGAAGCGTTTGCAACAGGATCGCCGGCAATGTCGACAACCTTACCTTTAACGGTATATGCAGGCAATGCCGTCATGCTGACATTGCAAACAGAAGTCTCGTATTCGGTTACAGAAACCTGTGCACTCGCATCTTCATACCCCAAAGCGACAATAGTAAGAGTATAGTCGCCTTCTGGCAGATAATTCAGCTTGTAACTGCCGTCAGCAGCAGTAAGAGTATTAAACTCGCCTGCATTGGTATAAACCAAAGCACCTTCTATAGGCTTGCCGTCAACAGAGACAACACCTTCAACATAGCCTTCATGGTCTTCAGAAACAGCAATGTTACCGATAGTAAGGTTATAGTTTGTATAATAACTACGATACAGGAAACCTACGTTATAGTCGCCTGTCTCGGAAACTACTGGAAGATTTGCGCGCAAAGAAACCTGAGAATCAGAAACGATATCAAACTGACTGACACTGTCCTGATCGGCAATTTCAGTACCTTGTCCGAAAGAAACTGCAAGAGTCTCCATAACTTTCTTGCTGCCTGGCTGTGCGTCAAAAGTAACCTTATAACGCTTTCCTGCCTCGAACTTAATTCTTGGAGAGATAAGCCAGTCGGCAGCAGGTGTCTCGTCATAGTAATAAGAACAAGTCGCACCTTTCATATAACCGTAATAGCCCTGGCTCCATGTCCATGTAGAATAATTTCCGTTAGCAT
The DNA here is from genome assembly GCA_030523165.1 of Prevotellaceae bacterium. Lineage (GTDB taxonomy): Bacteria > Bacteroidota > Bacteroidia > Bacteroidales > Bacteroidaceae > Prevotella. The sequence goes on along the minus strand of JAUNIZ010000007.1, from coordinate 13,785 downwards.
CAATCACAGTCCAGAGATTGAACTCATCAGAAGAATTGAATTCAAAAGTATGCGGAAGAGCAAAAGCAGGACCAAGAATCATAGCGTCTGTAGTAACAGCATCGCTGGAAGCATTGTCGGTATTGGCTACGATAGAATATGAATATGTAGCCATTTCAGAAATACTATTGTCGGTATAAGTAGTTTCCTTGCATCCTGTAGCGATAGTCTCGCCTTCAGTACTGCTGTCCTTATACCTTATTATATTGTAGTTGAGTGTTGATGTGTCAATATAAGACTCGAACTTACCCTCTACAGGAGCAGTCCAAGACAGTTTTGCACCGTCGCCTTCCTGTTCAAGAACAACATCGGTAACGGTCATAGGGTCACCCTTACCTATATATATACCTACACTTGCACGGTCGCCACGACCCATGTCATTTCCAGGTATAATCTTATAGGTGTAATATCCACGCTCTGTTATGTTGTTGTCAGTCCATGACTGATGACCTCCGATGACAGGGTTTACAATAGAGTCAACCAGTTCACCGTCGCGAAGCACCAAAACATAGTCAAGGTCTTCAAGCGTACCGCCTCGGCCGTAGGTCTTTTCAGGGTTGTCCCATTCAACGGTAGCAGTAAAGGCACCAGCCTCTCCTCTTGTAGCAACAAGATTCTGCACTTTAGCAGGAGCACTGGCAGAAGCTACAGTAAACGGAATACAAATGGCATTGAGGCTTGACTGTGCTGGAACATTGGCAAAGCGTGTAACATGAGCTGTCTTTGTGTCAATCATCAACACTTCATATAGCCATGTGTATGTGCTCCAGTCGTATGTTGTATAACGAAGATAGAGTTGATCAGTGTCATTGTCATAGAACAGACAGTCACTGGTGTACATGAATGCCTGGCCAGGATTGTAGTCCAATGTGCCGATATACTGGCAAGCTGCAGTGTAAGGATTAATCTTATACAAAGAGCCCCAATAGCTAACGCCATAGAAATCGCCGTCGTAAGTACTGGTCATAACGTGCATATGTTCACCTACGGTGCTTGCCTGTGCCGCTTCGTTGACATAGTCAAAATCTAACGCCCCGACATCTGTCATAGTTCCGTTGTCAAGATCCATCTTGACAAGTCTATCTCCTCCATTGAAGCCATTAAGAGCATAAAGCGTCTCATTCTGGTAGTTGTAGGAGAAACAACCTGCTATACTACTATTCAGAGCAGCTCCGTAATCAGCAATCTGCCTTACAGTCTTTGTTTCCATGTCGAAGGCAAAGAAGCCGATAGACTCGGTTCCGTTATAAACCTGCGAGTACTCAAAATAATAATAGGTATCATTAAGAAGAATACCGCTTGTCACAGCATCATACGTCATTGACTGGAACAGACTGATGTTGTCAATCGTGTCACTCAGTTCAAACGTGTAGATACCTTTACCAAAGGTTCCACTGTCGCTCATGGCATAACCGGTCTTTGTCTCCTGACCGGATGCCGTTGTCACCCAGGGAGAAAAAGCCAGGGCAGCCGCAATTAGAAATGATTGTAGATTGTACTTCATACGTTTGTGTTTAAATGAAACTTTAAATTAATTCCGTTAACGTTATTTTTGATGTTGCAAATATACGTATTAAAAGGTGAAAAAGTTAGCAAAATGACATCAAAAAGACCGCTGTCAGTTTTTGTCTATATGTTTTCAGGCAGATTAGCCTTTAATTTGTATCATTTTGCCATATATACATCAGTTTTAATTAGTAACTTTGCAACCGAAAATAATAATTAAAAGTAATATTTATGAGACGAATATTTTTACTTTCAATCCTGCTGTCTTGCATGACAATCGCTGCAAAGGCAGTGCCAGCATACCGTGGAGCGATAACCGCAACACAGCCTGACGGCACAACAATTACATTCTTCATCCGTGGAGACGAACACAGTCATGAGACAGTAAGCATAGACGGATACATGCTTATGCAGGACGAGCAGGGCGTTTTCCGATATGTTCAACAGACAGACAACCAGACGCTGACTATAGAAGGATCGCCGATTGCACACAATCCACAGCAAAGAACAATAGCCGAAAACGCGTTTCTGAACGGCATAAAAAAGGCAGACGAACTAGTAAAGCCAAATGTCAGAGCATTCAGCAACATAGAACAGAACGGCATTAAGCGTACAAAGAAAAAAGCATCGTCAACAAGCGCATCACGCTTCCAGATAGGTACATTTCCTACTTACGGCAATGCAAAATGCCTTGTGCTGCTCGTACAATTCTCTGATACACGCTTTTCTTTGGATAAAAGCTTCCATGACAGGCTGTTAAACGAAGAAGGATATAGTGAGAACGGGGCTACAGGAAGCGCGAAAGACTATTACTTCGCACAGTCTATGGGAGAGTTTAACCCACACTTTGACGTAGTAGGTCCTATCACACTATCACATAACGTTTCATACTACGGAAATGACGACGCTCTTTACGGCACAGACCCTAATGCTGGAATAATGATTGAGGAGGCATGTAACATAGCCCACAGCGACTTTGGAGTAGACTTCTCACAGTATGACGGCGACGATGACGGCAACGTAGACATGGTGTATGTAATATATGCCGGTTACGGACAACATGCAGGAGGCGGTTCAAACACTATATGGCCGCACAAATACCAGCTGTCAGGATATGGCATAACACTGGAGCTGGACAACAAGAACATAGACGTTTACGCCTGCTCTTCAGAACTATACGGAAACAGCGGCACACAATCGTCGGGCATAGGAACTATATGTCATGAATTCGGTCATGTACTGGGACTTGCAGACCACTACAATACAAGCAATTCCACAGACTACAAACTTGGGAAATATGACATAATGGACTATGGTTCTTACAACAACGACGGCAATACACCTCCGTCATACAACGCATTCGAGCGCATGACACTGGGCTGGCTGACACCAAAAGAGCTTGACGAACCGACAGACGGCATTACCTTATATAATATAAGCGACTATAACGAGGCATATATACTGAACACTTCTTCAGAAGACGAGTTCTATCTCCTTGAAAACCGCCAGCAAAGCGGATGGGACAGCTATATAGAAGGTACAGGAATGATGATTACACACATTGACTACAGCGAACAGGAATGGAACAACAATACAGTAAACGATACTGACGGACATCCACGATTCCATATTGTTCCTGCAGACAACGAGACGGGCTACGACATACTGCTCAACAAAAATACAGAAAAATATGACCTATATCCAGCAATAATTCCCGGAAAAGGAACAAACAACAGTTTCACCGACGTTTCCACGCCGGCAGCAAGTCCTTGGACTGGAGAAACATTGGACAAATGGATTACAGGAATAACAATAGAAGATGACGGCAGCGTAAGTTTCGACTATATGTCAAACCATCTGAAAACGCCTACAGAAATGTCTGCAACAGTCATGAGCGACAATAGTTTCAAGGCGATATGGAAAGAAACAGAGAAGGCAACAAGCTACACTGTTAACCTCTACAAGCTAGAATATCGCTCAGCACAGAAAGAGGCATTAAAGGAAGACTTCTCGCTTATGACGGCAGGAACATCAGATTCGCCTTCATCTACGGACATCTCTGGCAGTCTGGATAACTATACTACAGAAAAAGGATGGAGCGGAAGCAAAGTATACCAGGCAGGAGGATGGTGTCAGATAGGTTCATCAACCTCTGCAGGAAGCCTTACAACTCCAGAGCTTAACCTAAAACGCTATGACGGCGAGTTTACGGTTGCAGTAAACGTGAAATCAGTTTCAGGCAAGCAGCCAGTATTCAACGTCACTGCAAACGGCATGACTGGCAAAACTCGTATTACAAGTACGGCAAGAACATATCTGTTTAAATTTACATGCGGAATATCAAAGACAGCAGTAACATTCTCAACAAACACAGAACGCGCTATCATAGACAGCATAACAATAGTCAGAGGCGACGGTACAGAATTGTTCCCTGACGCAAAGGAAATAAGCGTATCAGGAACGCAAGAGATTACGGAAGGAGACGTTGAAGACACTGACTTTATACATACTGACACACTGACCGTGGAAGGTATAGCAGAACCAAGCTATGTATTCAATGACCTTGAAGCAAACGCCTACTATTCATTCTCTGTGAAAGCGAAGAACGAAAACGCTGAATCAGCATGGTCGGAAGAAGTTACGGTTTATACAAACTATGCCGCAGACATCGACAATGCGACAGTAAATTCTTACGACAATGAGAAGACAGAAATATATACCATTGACGGAATCCGCACAAGCAGCATGAACGGCAAAGGCATATACATCATTAAAAGAGGAAAGAAAACAATAAAAGCAATAAACAAATAAAATCTGACAATATGAAGAAGCTGATATTACTATGTACTGCCGCAATAATGGCAAGTGCAGCAAACGCACAGATAACTTATCTGGCAACAGACTTTACTGACGGCATTCCGTCAACATTCACACTGCATGACGAAGACGGAAGAACGCCTTCTACAGATATGCAGAACCTTGGATTCGCAGTAGGAACACCATGGATTACTGTAGAGGAAGGAAAAGAAGGCAATCGTGTGGCATGCAGCACGTCATGGTACAAGAACGCAGGACAGTCTGACGACTGGATGATAACAGACGCTATTACGATTGATTCGGAGAAAGCTGTATTGTCATGGCGTTCACGAGCAAGCGACAAGGATTATCGTGACGGATTCACCGTCTATGTATCTGAAACAGGAACAGATGTTGCAGATTTCGACAAGACGACAAACCTGTATACTACATCAAAAGAGAATTATGACTGGACAGAACATACGGTAAGCCTGTCTGCATACGCAGGAAAAACAATATACATAGCCTTCGTAAACGATAGCAAAGACAAGACCTGCCTTTATGTTGACGATTTGTTTGTAGGCGTACCTTCTAACGTGGGACTTACAACAAACCTGAAGCGTGTGATAAACGAATACGGAGAAATAACCGTAAGCGGAAAGGCTATGAATACAGGAGACAATGAAATAAGCGGATTTACAATAGGCTATGATATTGACGGCCAGAAATATGAACAAGAGTTTTCAGAAACTATTGAAGCAGGAAAATCCGTTGACTTTACTCTGAACACGCCTTTCACCGTAAACCGCAACCAGACATCTCGTTATAACGTATGGATAAAGAGCGGCAACGACAGTACTGGAACAAGCGGCAACATATCAGCTTATCCTTGGAAACTGGTATCAGAGGAAGTTACAGGTACATGGTGCGGATATTGTGTACGCGGCATTGTCGCGATGAAGACAATGAACGAGAAATACCCAGACTCATTCATAGGCATAGCAATACACAACAGCGATCCTATGGCATATGGAGTTGAAGACTACCATGACGCACTGTTCTCAAGCTGTTCTATCTCAGGCTACCCACATAGCGTATATAACCGTAACCCTATGTATTCCATTGATCCTGGAAACATGGAATACTACTATCTTATGATTAAGGAAGAGGGAGAAAACAATACAGGTATCGAACTGAAAGCAGAATATAATGAAGTTACAGGAGAAATAAACTCTACAGCAGACGTGTACTTTGCCGAAGACATAACAAATGCTGACTACAAATTGGCATACGTTATTATAGAAAACAATGTACACGGTGAAGAAAGCGGATATATGCAGACAAACTACTATGCAAACAATGCATACGGAGAGATGGGAGGATTTGAAAGCCTGCCAGAGTATGTTCCTGCAGACCAGATGTGGTACAACGATGTTGCACGTGGAATATATCCAAGCTATAGCGGCGAAAGCGGAATAATACCATCAACGGTAAACGAAGGCGACCAATACTCACACAACTACACGCTAAGCATACCGTCAAATGTGCTTGTAAAAGAGAATACAGAACTTGCTGTACTGCTGCTGGACAAGAACGGAATAATCGTCAATGCCGATAAGGTGGAGATAGACGGCCTTACAACAGGTATCTATAGCCCAAGCATAAACAAGGACACTAACGAAGATGACGCTTACTACACAATCAGTGGTGTACGTGTCAACAAGCCTTCAAAAGGAATCTATATCCACAACGGCAAGAAAATTGCATATTAACAAAGAATATCATCATTAAAGCCTTGAATACTATTACAGTGCAATAATGAATAAAGATACTGTCTTGACGATTAAATCTTTCTGATAAAATCGTCAAGACTTTCACCACGCTGCAAACCGAGTTTTTTTCGCAGTCTATATCGGTTGCTGTTAATGCTGTCGGGACTTACCGACAGCATTTCTGCTATCTGCTTGGCACGCATACCGATACTTATATATGCGCAAAGGCGAAGGTCATTCTCTGTAAGTTCACTGCTTGCTGCCTTTAGATTTACGAAGAAATCAGGATGTACGCTATCGAAGTGTAGCTTGAAACGTTCCCATTCGTCATCATTCTTAAGACTGTCACCAATAACGCCGTTTATCTGATTGACATACTCTATAGGAATACGTCCCTCTTCAGAATATCTTTTCGTTATGGCGCTAATCTGCTGCAGGACTTCATTCTTGTTGGCAAGCAATAATGTAGACGAACTTATCTCACAATCCTTCTGCTTCATGTCTTGTTCAAAGTTCTTGCGATTGACGCTATATATAAGTGCTTCCTGTCGAAGACTGTTACGCAGTTCCCTGTTTTCAATCTTCCTTATCTTGTATCGCTGATAAAAATATATAAACAATACAACACAAACAAGAACGACAACAATAGTTACAAGTATCATAACATACATAAAACTACGACTCAGCTGAGCGTCCTGTTCAAGCAACTTAATAGTATCGTTACGACGGGCTATAGCCTCACGGGCACGTGCCTTAGGAATATCCTGACGTTTTATCTCCTCTTCGTCTTGCTGATACTCGTCCATATAAAGCTTCAGATACTTGTATGCCTCACTCTCGTTACCCAATGCGTCATTAACACGCCACAGATACTGGTATATCTCCGCCAAGAAACGTTCTCCCTGAAGCATTTCTTTCTTGCTTTCTTCCACACGAAGCAAATCCATAGCCTCATTATATCGTTTCTGTGCATATAGGACATGAACCTTGCTTATAGTTATAAGAGTCTTGAAAAGTTCATTGCCGGGAGCCTTGCGTTTAAGAATATCAAACGCCATATTGTTATAGACTTCAGCACTGTCGGGCATATTCTTGTTAATGAATATCGTGCTAATGTTATTAAGCGCCTGCAGTGTCATGCCCCAGTCTTCTACACCTCCTGTCTTAAGAGACAGCTTATACAGCTTAAGTTTCTCGTTTTCGTTTGCAAGAGCAGCCTCAAAATAATATATTCTGTTAAGCGGGAACAACGCTTTCTGATAGGCTTCCTTTGACTTCTTCAACGGTTCACGGGCATTCTCCGGGTCATTAATATCCATAAACAACTGTGCAAGAAGCAAATATGCATTGCCAAGAAAATAGTAATCTTTCTCTTCCTCAAAAGATGTGAATGTAGAATTTAGCAGATTGTATGCCTTAAGGTATTGTCCCATACGCTCATAGTTGCCTGCAAGCTGATATTCGATACAGGCAAGGTCGTAGGCATATTGCTCAGAACATAACTTCCGGGCCTCTTCCAGCAGTTCTATACACTTTGGAGGCAAGGCACTCATTTGACTTGAACGTACACGCCAATACAATGCACGTGCCTTCAGTTGCGGATTGCCAGATTCTTTAGCGATACGGTCCAGTTCGCCTAATTCCGACTCCGTGATTCTTTCACGCATGTTGTTGTAATCCATTTGATTCAACGTCTTTGCTATATTATCAAAGCGTGACTCAATGGACTTAAAATGATAATCGTATGCCTTCACCGGTATGTATGCAACAAGACACAGTACCGTAAAGCACAGTTTTAAAATACTAATAAGTTTCATTCGCAGTCTTTTCAACTGCAAAGATAGTGAGTTTAATTTAAATTTTATTATTTTGTGTTGTAAAATTGTTGATTTATCAATTATACTTGACTATAAATAATGATTTGTTTTAAAGGAGAAATATAGTCCAACCATAGAAGTAAACGATTATACGGATATGATAATTTGGTCGCTTGCAGCTTATAATTGTATTGAACCTTTGCCTATCTTCCTCTGTATGTCGCTCATCTTGTTTATTCTGTCAAGGGAGAAAGTCTTGTCGTGTCGGTCAATAAAATCGAAAAGAGACAGCGATAGATTCAGCTGACTGGTGCGTATCGGCTCTGTAAGTATGTCAGCTTCTGCATAATATAGTTCTGCAAGCATCTCTATACGACTGAGGCGCTCTTCCTCTGGATAGCGTTCAAACGATTTCATAATATCATCGAGTGATGATGTATGATAAAACTCGTAAGAACCAAGATATTGGCGATACAAATCTTCAGCCGCCTTCTTGCGGTCTGCTATCTCGTTTTTCTCCAGATAACGCTGCAAGGCAGCCATAAACTCACGTATAAGTCTTGATATATAGTCTCTCTGTAACATAGGAAAAATCTTTTATTTTGGCATTGCATCTATATCAGAAACGCTGTTTTGGCTTTCAACATAGTCATGGAGTTTCTTGTAAAACGGTGTATGAGCCATAGTCTTGGCATCGCCCAGAATTATAAGTTTCATTCTTGCACGTGTTATCGCGACATTCATTCTACGCAAGTCTGCAAGAAAGCCTATCTGTCCTTCATCGTTGGAACGGACAAGAGATATGAGAATAACATCACGCTCCTGTCCTTGAAAGCCGTCAACGGTATTTACAGCTATAAGGCTTCTGTAAGGTTTGAAGAACTCACGCTTGCGTATCAGTTGGCGCAGATATTGCACTTGCGCACGGTAAGGAGAGATAACACCTACGTCGATACGCTCGTCGAGGACACGCGCCTTGCCTATCTTTGTGAAATATTCCTGCAGGACAGTAAGCGTAAGTTCGGCTTCTGCCTTGTTTATTCGCCCAAAACTTTCGCCTATGAATTCTTCCCTACCCTCGGTCTCTGACGTGTCTATCCATGCCATAGGAGTATCGTAGTCGAGTATTCCCCTATATTTTATCTGTGGCGCAGACTCCACTTGTCCGTTATAGAACCAGTCGCTAGAGAAACGCATTATCTGTTCGTTCATTCTATATTGCACCTTCAGAAGCGTCACTGTCTCAGGCTTGTTCTTCACGATGCGTTCCATAAGGGTAATGCCCAGTCCTCCTTTCAATGCAACAATGCTCTTGACTGTAGGCGGAAGCTGGCAATGGTCACCGGCAAAAACCACACGTGAAGCACGACGTATGGCTATCCAACACGCAGCTTCTAGAGCCTGGGCTGCCTCATCTATAAACAACGTTCCGAACTTCTGTCCTGACAACAGACGGCTGGCACTGCCTGCAAGAGTAGAAGCTATTACACGCGCCTCACCGAAAAGCTGTGCATTGATTCGTATTTCCAGTTCCGTAGCACGACTTTTCAGGCGTTCCATCTTCTGATGATAGTTGTCGTCATGTCTCTTTCCATGATTCTGACGCATCTTGCGCATTGTCTCTCTAATGCTCCATAGTTGCGGATAATCAGGATGATCTTCAAAGCGACGCTCATAAGTGAAAGAAAGCATCTTGTCGTTTACCTTTGTAGGATTACCTATTCTAAGTACGTTAACGCCACGGTCAACAAGACGCTCGCTAATCCAATCGACAGCCATATTGCTCTGTGCGCATACAAGAACCTGATTCTCGCGCCGCAGCGTTTCATATATCGCTTCTACTAGAGTTGTGGTCTTGCCTGTTCCTGGAGGGCCGTGGACTATAGAAACATCTTTAGCTCTAAGCACATTGTTTACGGCTTGCTCCTGTGCAGGATTAAGCCAAGGGAAACGTATAGCCTCAAAAGAGAATGTCTGTGCAGGCTGATGAGAATAGAACAAGTCGCGGAGATATGTCAGACGATTGCCTTTAGCTCTGATAGTCCTGTCCAAAGCCTCGAACATAAGACGATAACTGGTTTCGTCGAAGAACAACTGAACACCTATATTCTCTATCGATTGAAGTTCTGAAACAGGCACACCGTCAGGCACAGTCACAACCATACGGTCGCCGTCGGCATAGCTTACAGTACCAGTATATTTCATGTACCGTATATTCTGGCTATCTTTGCCATGCTTGTCTTTCTTATTTTCAATAGTGAAAAAGCAAACGGGGCGTCCGAACTCAAAGTTATGCTCTATCTCGGTATCAGTAGTTCTGAACACCTCTATCGCAAACTGGTTAAGAGAATTATAGTAGCTTTTGCCGACACGAATAGGAAACCAGGCATCACCCCTCTTTACCTTTCGCTGCACACCTATGGTCTCGGTCTGCTTACGGAAGGCTTCTTTCTCGGAGTTATACTCTATTTCGAGCAATAACCTCTGCTGTTGCAATGCCTGAATCGCATTCATGTCTGAATATATTTCAATTATTATATGTCAAAACTCATTTATTCGTTGCAGGAGCTACTGTATCTATTTTATATAAATACCTACAAATTGATCTGGCTATGCCTTTTCATATTTTCTGCAGAAGCATATGAAGGAAATCATTCCGACAACAAGGAATGGAACACCCACAAGAGCAGAATAACGAGGCGACAATCCATATTCTATAGGGAGGCCTCCACATAGCGCACCGAGAGCGTTACCCATATTGAAAGCCATCTGTATGCTTGCTCCTCCAAGCATCTCGCCACCCGGTGCATGCTGCAATATGAGATATTGCTGAGGACTGCTTACGGCAAAGAGGCATCCTGTGCATATCACCATAAAGAACGCCGACACCCATCCATACTGGGCGAAAAAGAATATTGCCAAAAGAGACACTATAGCCACAAGCTGTATATAGCTCACAACATGTCCCGGTCTGTACTTATCGCAAAGTTTTCCGCTTATAAGGTTGCCCACTACCATTCCGAATCCAGCAGAAATCATCAGAGCCGACAATGTTTCATGAGGGAATCCTCCAACCTCTGTCAGCAGAGGACTGATATAGCTGTACCAGCAGAATATTCCTCCATTGCCGAACATCGTGGCTGAAAGTATAAGCCAAGGAGCGCCATGTTTAAGGAATGCAAACTGATGCTTGAATCCTTCATTGGGCAGCGCACCGATATTCGGAATCCATTTCCAGATATAGTAAATAACGAGTATGCTGATAAATATCACCAGAACGAACGGTGAACGCCATGATATATGGGAGCTTAGAGCAGTGCCAAGAGGCACACCAAACAGATTGGCTATAGTCATGCCTGCTATCATTATAGATACGGCACTGGTCTTATGATCCTCATCAGCAAGCTTTACCGCAACTATTGACGCGACTCCGAAATACGCGCCATGAGGCAGACCTGATATGAAACGTGCTACAAGCAGCATCCAATATCCTTGTGAAAGAACCGCAAGCGTGGAACCTATAAGCGTGAGTACCGCAAGAAAAAGCAATATATTCTTAAGTGGATACTTATGTCCTATCACCAGAATAGGCGCTCCACAACAAACTCCCAGTGCGTATGCAGAGATACAATGCCCTGCTTCCGGAATACTGATACCAAGACTTCTTGCCACATCGGGAAGTATACCCATCATCACAAATTCAGCAATACCTAATGCCAGTGTGCCGAAGGCTAACGCCACCAAACTTTTCTTCATACTTGTTATCTCCTGAAAAACGCTGCAAAGTTAATGCAAGTTGAGTGAAATACAAAATAATTAGGTAGTGAAACGAACTTTTATTTTTATTTCCGAGACGCAGTTTAACTTATCCAAAGTTAAAAAGCCGAGAGAAGAACAAAATAAAAGAGGATGAAATTTTCTTTTATTTTTTATTCCGAGGCGCAGCTTAACTTATTCAAAGTTAATGCAAGTTGAGTGAAATACAAAATAAAAGATAGTGAAACAAACTTTTATTTTTATTTCCGAGGCGCAGCTTAACTTATTCAAAGTTGATGCAAGCGACAACCAACGACCTACAACAATGGAGTCATGTAAAGCGGAAGGTAGATAATCTCGTTGTCTATACTGACATCAGACGTATGCAAGACATAAGTTTTGTGGAGCATTGCTCCATATTTATTCCTAAATTTCATGAGCGAACTAAGAGAATAGTTCTTGCCAGACTTAACCTCTATCGGCGAAACATTGTGGCGACTGGTGGTTATGGCTTTAGAAACGAGAAAATCTATTTCCATCCTTGACGCGGCATCATCCTTAGAATACGATGAGAAAAAATACAGTTTGTGACCAGCAGCCATAAGCATCTGTGCAACTATGTTTTCCATAAGCATTCCGCCATTCAATTCCAACTTGTCGAGCATCAGTTTTCTGTATAGTTCCGCATTGACTTTACCGTTTTCGTCAAACGAATGGGTAACAAGCAGACCTGTATCCGCCATAAAGCATTTCAGTGTGTTGCCGTCACGTGTCAGTTTGTAACCGACATTTGGCTCTGTACTATTGTAGCAGATATTCACCACCTTAGCATCCGCCAACCAGAAGAATGCAGAGTCATAATCACGATAGCGGGCATCCTTTTTCAAGTCTGACAGACGGAATTTCCTTTCGTGCCGTTGCAATTGTGCAGGAATTTCATCGAATATCTGTACCACCTTGCTTTCCTGTCCATCGGCATATTGTCGGATGTCATTCCGATAGAGACTAAGGATGATACGCTTCTGCCTGTCGCTCTGTTCAAAATCACGAGTCTCAGCATATTTCTGCACAGCCTGAGGCATACCGCCCACTATCATGTATTGGCGAAACCACATCATTGCTTTACGGTGCATATCCTGTCCCACTGGTTTCAGACGATTAAACTGCATACGGATAAGGTCCATCAGCGACTGCTCACCCATAGCCCAAAGGAACTCCTCAAAATCCATAGGATACATCTGCAACGGTTCTTCCTCCGACGGAACAGTGATGCCCTTTACATTTTTCCTGATTGATACCAATGAACCAGTCTCGATAAAATCATATCTTCCGTCCTTTACTAGATACTTTATCGCTGCCCGTGCAGCAGGAAAATTCTGTACTTCATCAAAGATAATAAGCGATTGACGTCTTTCCATTTTTACACCGGCATATAGACTTAGATACATGAAGAATGTGTCGAGGTCGTTCAGATATTGCACGAACAAGTCCTTAATCTGTTGCGTAGTGTTGTTGAAGTCAATCAGAATGTAACTGCTATACTCACGTTTAGCGAACTCCTCCACTATATAGCTCTTGCCTACACGCCGAGCCCCCTCTATAATGAGAGCAGTCTCGCCATGCGAATACTTCTTCCATTCCAACAATCGGTCGTAAATCTTCCTTTTCATCATAGCCCTTAAATCATCATTACACGTTTCCAAGATTTTTAGAACGTCATATTTTACACGTTTCCAAGGATTTTAAATAGCACAAAATTACACGTTTCCAAGGATTTTGATACAATAAAAGCCCCAAAAACTGCTCTACAATAAGATTATTTAACTATTTCCCGAATAAAGTTCAAGGAATTTTTAAATTGTTCCTCTGTAGTTGCAACAATAATCTTGTAATGGTTGGGATTGCATAAATATTCACGTTCTTGCATAAATATACATTTTTGTTTTTCTGAAATCAGGACAAAAGAAAATCTCAAAATAGAAAAACGAAGGCATAAAAATGGGGTTATTTTTGATAACCTATGCGGTAATTTCAGATAAGTGCAAGTTCCTTGTCAATCAGTACAAGAGGAACCCGAACGTGAGTATGAACGATTTCTG
>JAUNIZ010000205.1 GCA_030523165.1 Prevotellaceae bacterium | reverse complement strand
AACACCAATAACTGGAAATAATACAATCTATCATAATCGCCCAAGTCAATGGTATCACAAAATACCATATAATGACGTTTACCTCATTATATGTCAGCCCCACCTTATTAGCTATTTTCATCAATATATAATAAGTGGCCATGAATAGCTTTTGTACTGTTTTCATCTTCCTATTACTTATCTTTGGTACAAAGATAGTGCAAGTTGAGCATAATGCAAATTAAAACTCATTTTATTTTTGCATTATCGAGATTACACATGAAAGTCTGAACGAAGAATTGATATAGCATATCTACACGATGGAACGGGGGGATAAAAGTGGCTGCCTCGCCCGACATTACTGATGCCGAATATCTTCAAAGACAAGTAGACGGTTTGCGTTGGCTGCTGACAAAACATCTGGGAAATAAAACTGCCTATTCCGCTAGCGACTTCAAGACATTACCTGAAGATGCCAGCAACGTGGAAACTTATGGCAATGGCACTACACGTGCTGCACTTCTCCATTTCAAAGGCAATGACCTTCATGAAGAATACTATTGCATAATAGCAGAGCCGAAATAATGGAAAATTCAGCTTTATTCAAAAAAACAAACTGATATTCTGATATTGTTATCGTTTCCGCACATCGTTTTCAAACCGTAAACGAAGCTGTAACAGATGCAAGTGACTCATGAACTAACGTTATAATTAATAAGTCATAATGCATAATTGGACTGCGCACGTCATGGCAAAGAATAATGCCCTACGTAAAAACTATGGCATTATTAACCATTTCCGAACGCAACACACGTCAGTTTGCCTAAAATAACAAAAAAGAAGGGGTAAAATCTTATATTTAATAAAAAAAAGCACTGATTTATATGTTAATATAAAAATAAGACGTAAATTTGCCCCGTAAAATGAATGGAATAAAATTGTGTAGAATGAAAAAACTTATATTATTATCGCTTATGCTCATGCTTACAGTGGGCTACGCGGCAGCACAGAAGAAGGCATCAATCAAGTTTGAAAAACTGACCTATAACTTCGGCACATTCTCTGAAAAAGACCCTATTCAGAAATGTTCTTTCACATTCACCAATACAGGCGAAGCGCCTCTCGTTATCAACCAGGCTATGGCAAGCTGTGGCTGCACCGTGCCTACTTACACCAAACAGCCTATCGCTCCAGGAGAAAAGGGAACGGTATCGGTGACTTACAACGGCAAGGGCAAGTTCCCAGGACACTTCAAGAAGGCCATTACGATAAGAACCAACGGTGAACCGGAAATGACACGCATATATATAGAAGGTGTGATGGAAGAGGCGAAGTAAGAATCGGGAAACTGAGTGAAAATGCAATATGTGGCTTTCTGAGTATACATGACGTATGCCTGGAAAGCCACAAATGTTTTGACAATAACCTGAAAACACATGAAACCGCTATGGCTACTGACGGTATTTCTTGCCCTGCCATGCGTTTTCTTTCTTCAGGTGATTGACGAGAAGGTTGGTAAATTCATAGTTCTTCAATCCCCAGTTTGGCGCTACAAGCAGCTCTTTTGGCGCTTGCGACGTGAAGCGTTCAAGCACAAGGTCGGGGCGCAGCAGCTGTATGTAGTCAGTAAGCAGGCTGATGTATTCGTCAACGGTATAAAGACGGAAAGGATTGTCGGCATATTCCTGTTCCATTCTTGTACCTCGCATTATCTGCAGCTGATGAATCTTCAATATGTCAAGGCGCGTGGAAGAAATTACGCTTGCCTGCCGAAGGCTCTCTTCCCTGCCCTCTCCCGGCAATCCGAGTATTACATGACCGCCAGTGGTGATGCCACGCTCTGCCGTGCGCTCTATGGCTAGGCGCGAACACTCGAAGTCGTGCCCTCGGTTAATGCGCTTCAGGGTGTCGTCGTTGACCGACTCTATGCCATATTCCACAATAACGAATGTCTGACGCGAAAGCCGTTCCAGATAGTCGAGCAGTTCTTCGGATATGCAGTCGGGGCGAGTGCCTATGGCAATGCCAACTACACCGTCGGTGTCGAGAGCTTCCTCATACATTCGCTGAAGTGAAGAAACGCTTGAATATGTGTTTGTATATGCTTGGAAATAAGCAATGTAACGCATGTCGGGGTATTTGCCGCTAAAGAACTTCTTGCCTATTTCAAGCTGCTCGCGGATAGACTTTCCGCGATCGCAATATGAAGGATTGAAAGTACTGTTGTTGCAGAACGTGCAGCCTCCAGTGCCGATTCTTCCGTCACGGTTGGGGCACGAAAAGCCAGCATCAACCGAAATCTTCTGCACCCTGAAAGGGAAGCGTGAACGAATCCAGCTGCCGAAATCATTATACAAAGCCCTTGTTTCACCCATAACCTGCGCTATTCCTCGTTGCAAACGGAAAATGCCGTTAATATCTTTTAAATCAATACTGACTGCAAAATTAATCAAAAATATCTATCTTTGCAATAAGATAAATTTATAAATAAACGATGAGGAAATTTTTTATCATGTGTGCAGCCCTGTTTATCGCTGCCGGAAGCATGCTGGCTGAAAACAAGCTGACGCTGAAAGACATTACTGGAGGCGCGTTTTCGGCAGAATATCTTAGTGCAGTAACTCCGCTTGCCGACGGTGAAAGCTACGCGCAAATCAGCAAAGACGGCAAACAGATAGTGAAGTATTCGTTCAAGACGGGCAAACAGTCGGGCGTGCTATTTGACGCCAACAATACCGTAGGCGAAAAGGTAAACTCTGTAGATGGCTATATAATGAGCCCAGACGGTTCAAAGATGCTCATTCAGACAAAGACGGAGAAAATCTACAGAAGGTCATTCACAGCCACATATTACATCTATTACATAGAGACAAGAAAACTGGAACGACTCACCGACTACGGCCCGGTGCAGACGCCTGTATGGTCGCCCGATGGCTTGCAGGTAGCCTTCGTGAGAGACAACAACATCTATCTGATAAAGCTGCTCTACGGAAACGCAGAAAGCCAAGTGACTAAAGACGGCAAGCGCAACGAGATAATAAACGGAGTGCCCGACTGGGTGTATGAGGAAGAGTTCGGCTTCAACTCGGCTCTCACGTTCAACGCCGACGGAACAATGCTCTGCTGGATAAGGTTCGACGAGTCGAAAGTGCCAGCCTATTCATTGCAGATGTTCCAGGGCATGAAGCCAGAGAAGAGCGAATACAGCGACTACCCTGGGCTTTACACATACAAGTATCCGAAAGCAGGTCAGACAAACTCAACCGTTTCGGTTATGAGCTTCGACATAAAGGCACGCCAGACACGCACCATGCAGCTGCCGCTCGATGCCGACGGATATATTCCACGCATAAAGCCGACCTCCGATGCCGACAAGATTATCATCTACACGATGAACCGTCACCAAGACCAGCTTGACCTCTATACGGCTAACCCAAGAAGCACCGTATGCAAGCTGATTATACGCGAAAGCATTTCAAAGTATATCAGAGAAGAGGCAATGGAGAATATCACCGTTACGCCTAACCACATCATCGTGCCGAGCGACAGAACGGGATATACGCAGCTATACATGTATTCGCTGACTGGTCAGCTGCAGAAGAGGCTCACGAACACTAACTATGAGATAACCGACTTCTACGGCTATGACGAACAGACGGGCAGCGTGTATTATCAGGCAGCAGGAAAGAACCCTCTGAACCGCGAAGTCTACGTGACCGACAAGAACAACAAGACGCTCTGCCTTACGAACAAGGCTGGCTGGAGCAGCGCAACGTTCAGCGATAACTACAAGTATTTCATAAACCAATGGAGCGATGCCGACACGCCTTACGAATTTACTATTAGCAACAACGAAGGCAAGAAGATAGCTTCGCTGATTGACAATAAGGAACTGAAAGGCAAGCTGGCTGGCTATAATCTGCAGAAGAAGGAGTTTTTCAGCTTCAAGACTTCTGAAGGAATAGAGCTTAACGGCGTGATGATAAAGCCGGCAAACTTCAACGCAAGCAAGAAATACCCTGTCATAATGTGGCAATACGGCGGCCCAGGCAGCCAGCAGGTGGTAAACTCATGGAGAATAGGCTCAATGGGTCAAGGCGCAATGTTTGACGAATATCTAACGCAGCAAGGCTACATCGTAGTTTGCGTAGACGGCAGAGGAACAGGCGGCAGAGGCTCTGACTTTGAAAAATCTGTCTACATGAAGCTGGGCGACCTTGAATCAAAAGACCAGGTAGAAACGGCTATATATCTCGGCACTCTCCCTTACGTTGACAAGAGCAACATCGGTATATGGGGCTGGAGCTACGGAGGTTTCAACACGCTTATGAGCATGAGCGAAGGTCGTGGCGTGTTCAAGGCAGGCGTTGCCGTGGCACCTCCTACAAACTGGAAATTCTATGACACTGTATATACAGAGCGATATATGCGCACGCCTAACGAAAATCCTGCAGGCTATGGCATAAACCCGACAAACAGAGCTGACAAGCTGAACGGCGCTTTGCTTATCTGTCAAGGATTGGCTGACGACAACGTTCACCCGCAGAACGTGTTTGAATATACAGAAGCGCTTGTTCAAGCCGACAAAGACTTCAAGATGAATGTCTACACTAACCGCAACCACAGCATCTACGGAGGCAACACACGCAATCATCTGCTTAGACAGATAACACAGTTCTTCGTAGACAATCTGAAATAAGACACATACGGAAGCATTGCTCGGCAAACAAGCATAAGCTTCTGACACTCAACAGATAACGGGCATTGACGAAATAAAATATTACTTCAAATGCCCGTTATCTTATACCACAGAAACAGCACATCTAAAGATAATTCAACTTTCATTACTTTTATATTTTCATATATCATGAATTCTTGTTTAATCAAAGCATTTTGCATGATGTCGCTATGCCTTCAGTTTTCATTGACGGCAATGGCTAAAGGCATTACGGTAAGCGTAAGCAACACTACGGACATGCAGCGTCAGGAACTCGTTGAGCTTGATGCCGACACCGTTTTTTCAAGACTTGGAATAAAGCCAACGGACAATCTGATTGTAAAGAACGCATTAGGTCAGGAAGTGGCATATCAGAAGACATACGACGGAAAGATTCTGATAGATGCCCATGTGAGGCCAAACGGAACGGCAACGTTCACCGTTGAACAAGGAACACCAAAGCCGATGAAACTTTACGCGTTCGGCAGACTTTACGAAGAAAGGCTTGACGACATGACATGGGAGAACGACCGCGGAATATACAGAATGTATGGCCCGGCACTGCAGAAGAGAGGCGAAAAGGCTTACGGTGTGGATGTGTGGACAAAGAACACGCCAGAACTGGTGGTTTACAAGCGCTACAGCAGAGAGTTTTCCATGTATGACAAGCAGAGAGAGCTGCGCAAGGAAGGCAAGGATAACGAGGCAAAAGAGCTTGAAAAAGAAATGTCGTATCATCTTGACCATGGCTATGGGCACGACTGCTATGCCGTTGGACCGACGCTAGGCTGCGGCACCCCTGCACTTCTTGACGGCGACAGCCTTATAATGCCATATTGTTTCATTACCCACAAGATTCTTGACAACGGGCCGCTGCGCTTCACCGTTCAGCTTGACTATAACCCTACGGCAATAAAAGGCGACAACAGCGTGACAGAACATCGCATAGTAAGTCTTGACAAAGGCAGCAACTACAACAGAATAACCGTATGGTATGACGGCTTGACAAAAGCGTGCGACATGGCAGCAGGCGTTGTAATTCATAGCAGCGACACAAAAAGCGTCTGCTGTGGTGACGATTATGTGCTATATGCTGACCCGACTGAAAATGCCGAGAAAAACAATACGCAGCTGTATGTAGGCGTTGTTTTCCCTAATGGCGTGAAGGCAACGAAAAAACTTCTCTATGACAAACAGGAAAACGGAATAGCTGGTCATGCCGTTGGAATAGCCGACTATCTGCCAGGCGAAAGATATACTTATTATTTCGGCTCTGCATGGAGCTTGTATGACGTGCGCACATTCAACGAATGGAAACTGCGCTCTACCGAGTTTCTAAACTCTCTGCACAAGCCGTTGAAGGTAACTATATTATAGTTCATATTTTCTTCTTCACAATAACAGAAGTGTTTCGTCAAGGCTATAAATTAATATCATTACATAAAAAGACAAGCTTTGCGATAAGACATAAAAGAAAAGAGACATAGAACGAGCGTTCCATGTCTCTTTCATTTATTATAGAAATAGCTT
>JAUNIZ010000006.1 GCA_030523165.1 Prevotellaceae bacterium | reverse complement strand
ACAAAGGGCAATAGTCTTGTGGATTAACGTTGGTCATTCAAAATGATTAAAGAGCAAAAGAATCATAGGAAAGAAAAAAAGGAGAAGTTCAATGAACTTCTCCTTTTCTTTTAATTAACCACTAAAAACCTATTAAAAACACTACATTACACTTATGTGTCTTACAACATTCTTTTCTTCTTTCTTTATTTTAGGAAGAACGACAGTAAGAACTCCGTCACTTACTTTTGCTGATATTTCGTTCTTGTCAACATCATCAGGAAGGATAAGGGTCTGCTCAAACTTGCAGAATGAAAACTCGCGACGCAGATAATGGGATTTCTTGTCTGACTCATTGCTCTCACGCTTGCTCTCCATCTT
This sequence comes from Prevotellaceae bacterium, assembly GCA_030523165.1. Classification (GTDB taxonomy): domain Bacteria; phylum Bacteroidota; class Bacteroidia; order Bacteroidales; family Bacteroidaceae; genus Prevotella. Next base: position 30,728 of record JAUNIZ010000006.1, on the reverse strand, counting down.
TATATTCAAATCACCATCCTGATTAAGATGAACGGTGAAATCATCCTTTGTCATTCCCGGTGCGGCAACCTCAACTTCATAGTCTACTTCGCTCTCCTTAACATTGATAGCTGGCGCTGTAGCGTTTACTCTCGGCATAACTGTTGTGTCGAAAAAGTCGTTGAATACTTCTGGTAACCACTGGTTTCTACGATTAACTGGTGTCATAATCATAATCTCCTATTTTTTAATTGTTGTTTTATCGTTTTATTTTTATCGCCGACTTTATTATCGGCTCTCACTAACGATAATGCAAGATATGTACCAATATACGATTTATGTCATTCTGTCTGTTACTCAAGACAGAATGGCATAAATACTTACAGACAACAAATAGTCGGTTATAATCAATAAAACAATGTAAGCGAATAAAGATAGACAACAGCTGCAGGCATAGCCATCAGCGAAGAGTCAAAACGGTCGAGCATTCCTCCATGTCCAGGAAGAATGTTTCCGCTGTCCTTGATGCCCAATGTACGTTTGAAAAGCGACTCAACCAAGTCACCCCATGTGCCGAAGACAACAACGACAAGACCAAGTCCCATCCACTGAGGTATTGTAAGACCTGTCATTGCAGACTGGCTGTTCTGTAAATATCCTATTATTCCTGCAGCAATAAGTACCGTTATAGCACCGCCTACAGATCCTTCCCAGCTCTTTCCTGGTGATATGCGTGGAAAAAGCTTATGTTTTCCGAAAAGAGAACCACTGCAATAAGCACCAGTATCGTTAGCCCAAAGGAAGATGAACACGCTAAGCGGAATGATATAGTTGAAGACAATCTCCCCGTCTCCAGAAACATTGAATGCAAGAATATTGATTGTAGAGAATGGCAAAGCTATATACATCTGTCCTAACATTGTATATGCCCAGTTGTTTATGGAATTCTCTGCCTTAGTGTATAGTTCGCTTATAAAGAGATAAACAACGGTAAGAAGATAAGGAATGAACACTGCGCCTGTAGCAACCACACCGCTGCAGAAACCTCCGACCGCAAAGAAAAAGTAGACACCGGCAACTGTGCTGATAAATCTGTTTACCTGCACGTTCTTAACTCCGTTGACCAGTCCTGTGTATTCCCATATCGCAAGACCAGTGACAAGGGCAAACAGACATTCCATAGCAAATGGATCGAGAAAGCAGACTACTATAGCCGCTACAAAGAACACCCCTGTAATGGTTCTTACAATCAGATTTTTCATTACTTTTCCTTTATTTGTTTGTTGTTTATTGTAATATCGTATATACCTTATTATATTAGCGACACACATCAAAAGGCAGACTATTCTTCTGCCTTTGATGTTTCTGATGATGGAACATTTTCGGAACTGTTGCCTTCTGTAGCAGCCACAGGCTCAGAGTCGGAATTTTCCTCTTCAGCAGTTCCTTCTTCCTCTTCCATAATCTCCTGAGAACGGCTAACCCAAGGACGTTTACCAAAGATATGCTCAACGTCTTCAGCAAAGATAACCTCACGCTCAAGCAGAAGTTCTGCAAGACGATTATGTCCTTCCTTATGCTCTGTGAGCAATGCCTTGGCTCTGTCATACTGTTCGTTAATCATCTTCAGTACCTCGTCGTCCATAACCTTGGCTGTTGTCTCTGAGTATGGTTTCTGGAAATTATACTCGTTGTTGTTATAATAACATATGTTAGGAAGACGTTCGCTCATTCCGGCGTATGCTATCATGCCGTATGCGCTCTTTGTTACACGCTCAAGGTCATTCATAGCACCTGTAGAGATATGTCCTGTGAAAAGCTCTTCTGCAGCACGACCGCCAAGAGTAGCGCACATCTCATCGAGCATTTCCTCCTTAGTGGTAATCTGTCGCTCTTCAGGCATATACCATGCTGCACCCAAAGCTCTTCCTCTAGGAACGATAGACACCTTTACAAGCGGATTGGCATGCTCCAAGAACCATGATATAGTGGCGTGACCAGCCTCATGAAGCGCAATAGTGCGGCGTTCATTGGCAGTCATAACCTTTGTCTTCTTTTCAAGACCTCCGATAATACGGTCTACCGCATCGAGGAAATCCTGCTTCTCTACAAATTCCTTGTCGTGACGGGCAGCAATAAGAGCAGCCTCGTTGCAGACATTGGCAATATCTGCACCAGAGAATCCCGGTGTCTGACGCGCAAGCATATCGACATCGACAGAAGGATCGGTCTTGACAGGTCTCAGATGTACCTTGAATATAGCCTTTCGCTCATTGAGGTCTGGCAGGTCAACATGAATCTGACGGTCGAAACGTCCTGCACGCAAGAGAGCAGAATCGAGCATATCTGCACGGTTTGTAGCGGCAAGAATGATAACACCGCTGTTTGTACCGAATCCGTCCATTTCGGTAAGCAACGCATTCAACGTATTTTCACGCTCGTCATTACCGCCCATAGAAGGGTTCTTGCTTCTGGCACGACCAACAGCGTCGATCTCGTCAATAAATATGATACACGGCGACTTCTCCTTAGCCTGACGGAACAAGTCTCTAACACGGCTTGCACCTACACCGACAAACATCTCAACGAAATCGGAACCGCTCATTGAGAAGAACGGAACGCCAGCCTCGCCTGCAACAGCCTTGGCAAGAAGAGTCTTACCTGTTCCCGGAGGGCCTACAAGAAGCGCACCCTTTGGTATCTTACCTCCAAGATCTGTATATTTACGCGGATTCTTCAGAAACTCCACAATCTCCTGTACTTCCTGCTTTGCGCCGACCTGACCGGCAACATCCTTGAAAGTAACGTTAATCTCTCCTCCCTTTTCATACATTTTAGCCTTGCTCTTGCCAACGTTAAACACGCCGCCTGCACCACCTGAGCCTCCACCCATGCGACGCATAAGGAAAAGCCAAAGGGCTACTATAATAATAATAGGAGCCATGGTGATAAGGAGATTTATCAAAGGATTGTTCTTTGTGTTCTCGTAACTAAGCTCACCAGTGAACTTGCCAGCCTTTGTCTCGTCTTCAAGGAATGTCTCCACCTTGTCAATACTGCCGAACTCGACAACGACGTAAGGTTCCTTGCCTGTCTGGTCAGTACCTGTATGGAACACATCACGGATATGTTCCGGCTTGACATACATCTTCAGGGTGCTTTCATCCTTGTTGATGACCACCTTAGAAGCATAGCCTTTATTGACAAAGGCCTTAAAATCATAATACGTAGACTCACGGCTGGCACTGCCGCCAATAGCATCGCCACCCATCATATAGACAGCGAGCAAGCCAATAATCACAATAGCGTAAATCCAGCTCATGCTGAATTTAGGCATCTTGTTGTTCTTATCTTGTTCCATGTTTTTTCTTTATTAGTTAATAATCCGGTACTTAGACATTGACATTACGGGTCAACAATCTCATGTCTTTGGTACATGCAAACATCATGCCACAGACATGCCCGACATAAACAAATCAGTCTAAATCAGGAATACTTGTCAGCTTGGCATCCTGCCAAAGGTTTTCCAGATTGTAGTATTCGCGTGTTTCAGGCAGAAAGATATGCACCATGACATCTGTATAGTCCATAGCTACCCACTGTGCATTAGTCAAACCAGCCACATGAACGGGTTTCTCGCCTGCATCAATCCTTGCCTGCTCATGAATAGAGTCTGTTATAGCCTCAACCTGTGCAGGAGAATTACCCTGACATATAACAAAGTAATGACAAATAGTACCTTCTATGCCGCTTAAATCGGCTATTGTAATTTTAGAACCTTTCTTTTCCTGGATTCCTTTTGTTATAGACTTTACTAATTTTTCTAATTGTTCCATTAATAATAATGTATGATTTACGCCACAAAGGTACATTGATTTATCGTAACTTGTGTATAAAAACCCATTATTTTGAGATTTTTTAGAAAAAAGTCAGCAAAAATGTTGTCGGTAAAACAAAAAATGCGTACCTTTGCATCGCAATTCAAGAAATGAGGATTGCAAGAGCATTGGGATATGGTGTAATGGTAACACTACAGATTCTGGTCCTGTCATTCCTGGTTCGAGTCCGGGTATCCCAACAAAGAAAGACTTTCTGTTGTCAGAAAGTCTTTTTTGTTTATATAAGTAAGAATAAATAATTCTACAGCTCCAATAGATTTGAACTATTATTGGGATTATTCTTGTCTCTTAACTTCTTCATCTCTTTGTCGAAGTCACTTTCCAACAAATCCATCTCACGCTTACGATATATTTCAAACTCTTTTTCCGCCTTCTCTATCGCTTGTTTATGCGAGACATTACCTTTGCCTATAAGAACCTTTCTCTTATGTGCAATAATCTGATTGTCTAATGCATCTATCCAATCCTTCATAGTCATTGGATTCATTTCCAAGGCTTGAAATTCCGCAAAATCCAAGAAACCTGACACAAGAAGATTCAACCGCTGAAGTTCAATCTCTGACAAATAATTCTTGGCAATCTTCACGTCATCTTTAGTCACATAGTTGCCTTTGAAGTTTGTCATGCCGACAAAAGGTTTCTCATTGTCAACCCGATGATATATTATTTCAGCTGCCGTATTCTCATGAACCGCATAGTGCAATTTATTTTGCACAGTAGCAAAAAATGTTTTTGTCATTTCACTACGAGGGTCGTAATCCGTAGCCGTTGCATAAATATCAGTAACCTGCTGATAGAAATTACGTTCACTACTACGTATATCTCTGATACGTTGCAACAACTCACGGAAATAGCGATTACCTCCTTGTTTCAGTCGTTCGTCATCCATTGCGAACCCCTTTTGGATATACTCATGAAGTCGTTGGGTCGCCCAACGGCGAAAGCGTGTTGCCACCTGAGACTGCACACGATATCCTAAGGCAATGACCATATCAAGATTGAAATGATCAATATTACGTTTCACTTGACGATTACCTTCTTGGCGAACTAACAAGAATTTCTTGTTAGTTCGCTCACTCACCAGTTCACCGTCTTTATATATATTATCTATATGTTGACTTATATTCTGTTGCGTTGTACAATATATCTCAGCTAACTGATTCTGCGTCAGCCACAAATCCTCATCCGCAAAACGCACCGATATTCGAGTTATCTCATCGTCATCTTGATAAAGTATTATTTTGTTTTCTTCTTTCATTTCGTATTATTCTATATGTCAAAGATTGCCTAAATATGCATGTTTTACAAATGTGTCTGGTAAAAAGTGATTTCCTTCTATGGATCTATCAATGTTCACTTTGTTCTTGCCAATACGATCTTCAGCCTATTTATTCTATTTGTTTTCATTGTACTAAATGTCTATAAATTAATGTTATGTGCAAATTTAAGAATAAAAAATCAAAATGCGAAATTGTATGATGGTTTTCTTTGTAAATCTTTCAGTAACCCCAACTATCATCGAAGAGGCGCGGCATTCCTTGGAATAACATTCATTTGAAAAGACTATACGACAGTCCTATGTTGAAGAACGGAATGGGTGAGCGGCTTTGTTTTACCAAAGGCTCTACTTCGGTCTTTTCTTTTCCATGGCTTGTTGTAGTTACTTTCATTCCCTTGCGGTTCTTTTTATACAAGCCTCCTTTCATCACCATCGACAAACCTGCATGTGCAGACAAGTAAAGGTGCTTGTTGATTATATATTCATAATTTATCTCAGGTTTCAACACAGCATCACTATAATAACAAATCTCCGGTGCGCCATCCAGCTCTGTGCGCAGATAGAAATTGTCGCTTGACATGAATGCTCCAACCGACAGACGCTGGTTCTTCATCTCATAGCGCAAATAGAACTGGCTGGGCATAGTTATGTCAACACTGAGGTTGGGATTGTTAAAGCGATGCCAATATGTTACGATTGGCATTATCGGAATACTGCTGAAAAGAGTCATGCCCATTAGACCGGCACTGATGCTTGTCTGCTTAGTATTCTTGAATACCATAACAGCAGATGCCGTTCCATATACCATACCCCAACCTTCGTTCCAACCGTCTACCGAAACTGAAGCCGAAAGAATCAAAGGCTTGCCGAACAGGTTAATGTAATAAGAGCCATTGAGTCCACCAGCAATGTAATCGTAAGTTTCACGAAGGAAGATGCATGAAGGATTGTTCTCATTGTCGTAAGTCTGGAAATGATAACGGCTATATTGCAGATTTGCATAAAGAGACACATTCTTCTTCTTCAACACAGGAATCATTGTCGAGAATCTGAGAGTATGCAAATTCTTCTTTCTTCTTTTCTCCACCTCTTTGTCGTTGAGTGTGAGCGTATAGTCGTGTGCCCACTTTGTTTCGTAAAACAGATTGACCGTGCGATATTTTGAGAAGTTTTTGGCTGCAAACGTACGGAAATCATTTGCCAATGAGTCTGTTATGACTTGCGCATTTGAAACTAACGGGCATGTTGTCAATATGACAGACAAAAAAAGTTTTTTGTTTACCATTACAATCCTTTATTATGTTTAATTACTTTCATTCTCATATAGGCAGTTTTTCGTCTGCAAAATTAAGAGAATATAAATCCTTACACAAGACCTCTTGTCATGACAAGTTGGACTAAACTTCCGATTGTTATTGCAAAACACATTAAAACATAATCATCTTATGGCCAAAACGACAAAAACAAGTCATTTTATTGAATTACAATAAACCCGTCATTGTAAATTGCATAATTATTCATTTTCTTGTATAAATATACAGTCCCGTTTTTCTGAAATCATGACAAAGAAAAATCGCGAAATAGAAAAATGGAGGCTCAAAAATGGGGTCGTTTTCGATTACCCATAGGGTAATTACAGATAAGTGCATAGGTAATTGGCAAAAATATGGCACATTTTCCCCGAAAAAGTACCCTATTTTTAGTCACAAACAAGTTGTTTTTTACCTAAAAACACGGCAGTTATGGCATGTTATGTCCTGTTTTATACGATTCTTTTATGCACACAAAGCATCTAAACAAGCGTAAACAACTATGTACAAGCACTTTAATTTTGCACACGTTTCCTTGCGTTTTTTGCGTCCACGAGATTTTTATTTCAAAAAAATGCCATTCTCAGCGCGTTAACGAGATAATTTTCGTTTTTCGAAGACATGAATTTCTGCATAAATATGCAAATTTGCAGACTATAAAAGTTGTCTAAATCGTATCGAATATCCGACAAATCAAGAAAACGCATCAATTTATGTGCATTAATTGTCTGATTTTCCACATGTGTAAAAAAAACGGAGATATACATTAATGCAATAACGCATTAGAATGTATATCTCCGCCAAACAAATACCAAAAGGATATCAGATATCCATCTGCTTTTTATATTATTTCAACAGTTGAGGAAGGAATGAAGACACGATAAGTATCAATATTCCTGCAACAAGAACTGTAATCGTCTTCTGCGAACAGCCTTTCCACTCTTTAAGTATAATGCCCCAGACATTGCTGAACGTAACGTTGAGAGCCATGAGGATACACCAAGAGAAGGTTAGAAGTACAGGAGAATCTGTCAGGAATCCCTTGCCAAGACTCAATCCAAAGAACTGGCTGTACCAAAGCAGACCTGCAAGAGTACAGAATACGATATTGTTCACATAAAGACTAGTCTGTGAATAGTCTTTCCATGTCTTGTTCTTGCTGTTCTGATAGAAGCAATAAACCGCATTGGTAATGAATCCTCCAAGAGTAACAAGGAATGTGGCAGGAAGCGTCTTGTACATAGGGTCAGTAGCATCGCCGAAGTTAAGGTTCTCTCCAAAGCCAAGACCAATGCTGAAACATGCGCTCATGAATCCTGCAAGAAGCGCAACGATTATACCCTTAGTGAAGTTGAAATCCTTCACAGCCTTCTTCTTCTCTTCCTCACTCAATGACTGTGACTTCATGTTTCCGGCAATGCCGATGACAGCAATACCAGCCAAAGTAACGACAACACCGACAATGACAGGCACAGTAAGGTCTTGTGTGTTGCCTGTAAATATTGGTGTAAGGATAGTACCAAGTCCTGCACATGTACCAAGTGCTATACTCTGACCAAGAGCAACGCCAAGATAGCGCATTGACAGACCGAAAGTAAGACCGCCGATACCCCAAAGAACACCAAAGAATACCGTCCACAATGAAGCGGTAGGGTCTTCAGCATATACTTCAAAAAGACAATGACCGCCAGGAACGGCAAGCAAAGCGCCGAGCAAAGGGAACACCAGCCATGCGAAGATACCCTGCACGAACCAATATGACTCCCAACTCCATGACTTTATCTTATTGATTGGCACATAGCAGCTTGACTGACAGAATGCGCCAATAGCAATAATTATCAATCCGATTATAATTTCCATAGAATTGTATTCAGAAAAAAAAATGAAAGGAACAAAAGATAGTCAAAAGAGCTAAAAGAACTCCTTTGACTATCATTTATTTAAGTTATGCTCTCTTGATAGTTACGTTCTTCTCGTAATCCTGAACGTCAGCAATAAAGTCCTGACCAACAGGAACATTGTTACGCAGACAGAACTCGTCATAAACAGCGTTCCAAGGCAGAGCCTTAGCTTCTTCCAACAGAGCAAGACGCTCGAAGCCCTTGCCTTCAGCCTCATACTTACGGAGAGTAGCGATAGGCTCAAGCAATGCGCGGAGCATACACTTCTGTGCAGCACGGCTACCTACAACGTATGCACCGATACGGTTGATAGAACCGTCGAAGTAGTCAAGACCATAGTGAACACGGTCAAGAGCGTCAGCACGTACAATCTCGCTGAACAAATCAAGTGTAGGGTCATCCATAATAGTTACGTGGTCAGAATCCCAACGTACAGGACGGCTAACATGCAACATAAGTTCAGGAACGAAGAGCAACATAGCAGAAACCTTGTCTGCAACGCTTTCTGTAGGATGGAAGTGACCTGTATCGAGAGTGATCATCTTGTTGTTCTTAGAAGCATAAGATGTGTAGAAGTCGCTTGAACCTACAGTATAGCTTTCAAGACCGATACCGAACACCTTGCTCTCGATGCAGTCTTTCATGTTGTCATACTTGGTAGCGAAAATCTGATCCAAAGAATCCTTCAACAGTTCACGATACAAAAGCTTGTTTACAGTCATGTCCTTAGAACCATCGTGTACCCAAAGGTTCATGATACATGGGTCACCCTGTGCCTTACCCATTTCCTCTGCAACGGCACGGCAACGCTTTGTATGCTCAATCCAGAAATTACGGATGCCTTCATCAGGATTAGAAAGAGATAAGTTACCACTCTTAGGATGAGAGAATGATGTAGAGTTGAAATCAAGCTTCATATTGTTCTCCTTACCCCACTCTATCCAGCTTGCGAAATGCTTTGGTTCAACCTCGTCACGATCTACTACAGCACCCTGGAAGTCGCCGTAAATCTCATGGAGATTCAAACGGTGTGTACCAGGAATAAGAGACTTAGCCTTTACGATATCAGCACGCAGTTCTTCAATATTGCGAGCCTTGCCAGGATAGTTACCTGTAGACTGGATACCACCAGTCAGTTCACCGCCCTGATTCTCAAATCCGGCAACGTCATCTGCCTGCCAGCAGTGTAGACTGAGGTGGAAATTCTGCATCTGCTCCAACACTTTCTCTGTGTCAACACCGAGTTCTGCATAACGTTCTTTGGCTAACTCATAAGCCTTGTTTATCAATTCTTCTTTCATTTTTGTAAAGTTTAAAATATGATTATTATATGTTATTGTAATTATAGTATCACGCATATACTATTTCTTTGCAGAAACAATACCAAGAAACTTCTCGTAAGCAGCATCCCATTCTTCCTTGTCCTGCGGCTCGAAGCGTTTAAGTTCGATGCTGTCAGCGATAATCTTACGCATATCGAAGATACCGTCAACAACACCGGCAGCCTTTGCCTGAATCATAATGTTGCCTAAAGCAGTGCCTTCCTGTGGACCGGCAAGTACTGTTACGCCTGTAGAGTTGGCTGTAAATTGGTTCAAGTAGTCGTTCTTTGAACCACCGCCTATAATATGCAATGTCTCTATCGGGAACGAAGCCATCTCTTTCAGATAGCCGAACACCTGACGATAGCGCAAAGCAAGACTATCAAATATGCAACGGCAAATCTCCGCATAACCGTCAGGTACATGCTGACCTGTCTTCAAGCAATACTCCTTGATTGCGTTCTGCATATTGGAAGGATTGGCAAACATAGCATCATCAGGATTGATAAGACTCTGGAAAGCAGGTACCTTCATTGCCTCCCTCAACAAGATGCCATAGTCAGAAGGTGCAGTGTCTCCCCATTCCTTACGGCAACGTTCAAGCAGCCACATGCCACAGATGTTCTTGAGGAAACGAGTTGTGCCTTCAATACCACCTTCGTTAGTAAAGTTGCGTTCATAACTCAATGAATTGATGATAGCGTCTTTTGTCTCAATACCCATAAGGCTCCATGTACCACTGCTAAGATATGCGAACTGTTCATTGCTTGCAGGAACGGCAGCAACTGCACTGGCAGTATCGTGACCGGCAACAGCAATTACAGGAACAGCACCAAGTCCTGTAAGTTTCTGCACTTCCTCTGTCAATGTACCTATTTCATATCCAGGGAACACCATCTTGCCGAACTTGTCACGAGACAGTTCAAGACTGCCAAGAAGCATAGTGTCAAGTTCTTTAGTCATTGGATTAAGAATCTGACTTGTAGAAGCGATGGTATATTCGCAAACCTCCTTGCCTGTAAGCATCCAGCTTAGAGCATCAGGTACGAACAATATCTTCTTGGCATGCTTCAATGCAGTGTTTCCATCACGCTTCATTGCGTAAAGCTGGAACAGGGAATTGAAGTTAAGGAACTGTATACCTGTTATGCGATACACATCTTCACTTGGAACAACTTTCTCGAAATATTCTTCCATAGCGCCAAATGTGTGAGGGTCGCGATATGCAAGCGGATTACGGAGCAATGCTCCATCCTCGCCAATACAAACAAAGTCAACACCCCAAGTATCAATACCGATGCTGGTAATATTGAGTTTACGGCTTGCGGCAATTTTCAGACCTTTGATTATTTCAAAGTAAAGGGCATAGATATCCCAATAGAAATGGCCTCCCGTCTCAATAAGATTATTCGGGAAACGGGTAAGTTCTTCAAGCTTGATTTTTCCGTCAGACAGAGTACCAGCTATGGTTCTGCCACTCGTTGCGCCTAAATCGACGGCAAAGAAACATTGCGAATCATTCATAGTTTATGCTTTTTTCGTATTAAATTTATATACAAAGGAAGAAAGGAATCAATCCTCAATCCTGTTGCCTTGATGTTTTTGTAAAGATTATATAGAAGCGCACTATCAAGTTTGTTCATCACATACTGATATGCAGCTTATATTTTGCAAAGATAATGCAAATCGAGAGCAGAATCGCTAAGCTTGCTTAAGCGTTATGCCGAGATGCAGCTTATCTTCTGCAAAGATAATAAATATTTCGACATTTGTGTCCACATAATTTGATTTTTAGACAACAAGATTTGACTTTAGCCTTCATATCGCCATTTTTCAAAGCCAGCAAATCATGATTCAAGGAATAATATTACGATAGACAACCAGCATACAAACTAAACTTCTGCAACGACATAGATGCAAATAAGCATATATTTATACTCTAAAGATATAAAACAGCATTAATATATATGTGTTTTATATTATATTGCTAGTAAATGAAGAAAAATATTTTACGCAAGATATGTTTTTTTGAAAATAATCATTACCTTTGCACAAAATTTGCAGCATTTCGGCATAACACTTAAGCAAGCTTAGTGATTCTGCTCTCAATTTGCGAAATCTTTGCACAAAATTTGCGGCATTTCGGCATAACACTCAAGCAAGCTTAGCGATTGACTTTCCCCTACGGGCCGTCGATTTTCAATTCTGCTCTCGATTTGCTAAACCTTTGTAGCATTTAAACTAATATCTATAATAAACAAACTATGTCTACATTAACATTAATCATTGTTGTGGCTTTCATAATAGGCTATCTATGTATTGCCCTTGAAAGCTTTACCAAAGTAAACAAGGCTGCTGTTGCACTCTTAATGTTCGTTGTCTGCTGGACTCTTTTCATGTTCGACCCAGGCAGTTACATTGCTGGTGCAGTAGGAGAAGCTATTCCTTCAGCAGTCAGTGAAGTAATCGAAAAGCATTTAGGAAGCACGTCTACCACTCTGTTCTTCCTTATGGGAGCAATGACAATCGTTGAGGTTGTCGACCAAAATGGTGGATTTAACTTTGTGCGTGACTTGCTGAAGACGAAAAGCAAGAAGTCTCTGCTATGGCGTATCGCGTTCATGACCTTCTTCCTATCTGCTATTCTTGACAACCTTACAACGAGTATCGTGATGATTATGATTCTCCGCAAGCTTATACAAGAGCGAAAGGACCGTATCATCTATGCATCACTTGTTATCATCGCGGCAAACAGTGGAGGTGCGTTTTCTCCTATCGGTGACGTTACAACCATCATGCTTTGGAACAAGGGACTCATTACAGCCGCAGGCGTAATAAAAGAAGTACTCCTTCCATCTTTGGTTTCACTCATCATACCGGCATATATACTATCGCTTTCGCTAAAAGGGAATGTTCCAGAAGTAGACATGTCTGGGCAGAGTGTCGCAGCAGGAGATTTTACAAACAAACAACGCAAGACGGTATTCTTCCTTGGTGTAGGCGGACTTATCTTCGTTCCTATATTCAAATCATTGACTCATCTTCCTCCGTTTGTTGGAATACTTTTGGTTCTCGGTGTTCTTTGGACAGTAACAGAGCTGTTCTATCGTCATTTGAATCTTGGTGAAGACGGCGAAAGCATGCAGAAGCGTGTAACAAACATACTTACACGTATTGACATGAGCACCATTCTCTTCTTCCTCGGTATACTTATGGCTGTAGCTTGTCTTGAGACAATCGGTGTACTCGTTGCAATGGGTGAAGGTCTAAACGTTGCATTCGACGGTAACCATTATATGGTAACAGGTATCATAGGCGTGCTTTCAAGCATTGTTGACAACGTTCCTTTGGTTGCCGGCTGCATGGGTATGTATCCATTGGCAGAGACAGGCGACATGGCAGTTGATGGAATCTTCTGGCAGCTTCTCGCTTACTGCGCAGGTGTCGGTGGTTCTATGCTGATTATCGGTAGTGCAGCCGGAGTGGTTGTAATGGGATTGGAAAAGATTACATTCGGCTGGTACATGAAAAAGATATCATGGCTTGCATTTGTAGGCTATATTGGCGGTATCCTGATATACTGGATAGAAAAGACATTCTTAGGATTCTAAATTAAATTAACCCAAATCGGATTACCGATTTGGGTTAATTTATACAATAAAAAATAGGGAGCATCAACATTGCTCCCTATTTTTTATTGTATAATCACTTATCTGTCCTTAGATTTCACTCTGAACTCGCTTGGCTTGCACCCTACCTTTACCTTGAACTTGCTAGAGAAATAGTCAGGAGAATCGAAATTCAGCCTATACGCGATCTCCTTGATGCTCATGTCTGTTGTAGTTAGAAGTTCCTTTGCCCTCTGCAGACGCAGTTCCTGCTGGTACAAAGCCGGTGAAAGGCCAGTGTATTCCTTGAAAAGTTTACGGAAATTAGAATAGCTTGAGCCCAAATCAGCAGCAATCTCCTGCACCGTTATCTTTGTCTCGACACCTTCACGTATGCGGAAACGTGCCTTGTTTATCATATCAACATAACCGCCACGGCGGTTGAATTCTATATTACGTTCAAGAGCATACATCTGTCCAATCAGATTGTTTACCACTCCTGCAAGAATCTGCTGTGAGTAAGCCGGTTCTTCCTTGGCTACCTTTATAGCCCAATTATAAAGATAAACTACATCACTGCTGAAACCTACATGATAAACAGGCTTGTCATAAGAAAAGAAATTATAACGCAGACGGTCGTCTATGTTTCTTCCTTTAAAACCTATCCAATAACTTTTCCACGGCTTGCCCGGCACAGGATAATAAGTGTGCCATTCTCCTGGAAACAACAAGAAAATATCACCCGACTTGATATGCACGTCCTTGACATGCTCAGAAGAGAATATACCTTCTCCTTCTACCAAATAAAGCATTTGATATTCATCGAGCACACGTCCTTTTGCCGTGTCAAAATAGTATCCGTCGCCATGTCCCTTCGTAGGATAAGGTTCATTAGGCGGCACATCATCATAACCAACAGTGTTTACAACTAAACCCCATTGGGCATCACGTTCGTTAGCTACCAAATACTTACTGTCTTGCATCGCTATATCTGTTTTAGTTGATAGTTAATCAGCTTACTATTTGACGCACAATATCCGCTATCGTTTAATTGTCCGCTATAATAAAATCCGTAAACATACAAATGCCATAATTGTCTACAAAACAACATGACAGTCAATATGTCCACATGACATTAAAATCTATACTGCAGGTGTCTCATTTCATGACCACCCCATACAGCGTCATTCACATGCTTAAAGCCAAGCTTGAGATATAGATGCTCCGCATTAGGATTGACTTTATCTACAAGCAAGCCCACTGCAGGAATGCCCATTGAACGCGCCTTTCTGAAAACGGCTTTAAGCAAATCTGTAGCCACACCTTTGCCACGATACATTTCCGGCACGGCAATACTGTCTATATAGAGTTCTCCTTCTGATGTCTCATCCGGAATATTACTGAAATCACGTCCAAAGTTTTCTTTCATTGCACGGACAAAAGCCGGGCGCAATTCATGCAGACTCTTGCCGTCATAAGATACACACATGCCGGAGAAACCTCCGTTATGGTCGAGTGCAACCAATGTATTGCGATAACTGTACTGTGATTTATCCGAAAGCACAAGTTCTGTCATTACCCGCTCAAAGTCATTAAGAGTATAGTCAGGTCCCATAAAGTTTCTGCAACAATCATAGTTCATTGCCACCATTATAAGCCTCGCTATCGAAAGAGCCTGATGCTTCTGTGCCGCTTCAATTTGAATTTCCATGTAGAAGATTAATTTTAGGTTAGGTTTATACCGAAATATGCAACAGGCAAGCGGGTATTATAGTACGCACTCATCACTGGATATTTTCAGCAAAGATAGAAAAAAAACGGATATAATCAATGAAATGAGCAATGACAATACCCTATAAGACCGCAATTTTATAGTTTATTAAGCAATCTTAAACTTACAGGTATGGAACTCACTCCTTATCTTCGTCATCCTTTTTCAAGGTAACAAGAACCTTGTCTATCCTTGCTCCGTCCATATCTACTATCTCAAGGTTGAAACATTGCCATGATGTTCGCTCTCCAGACTGCGGTATATGCTTCATCTGTTCAATGACAAGACCTGCCAATGTTGTATAATTCTGTGTATTGTCATACAGGTCTTCCCTGTCGAAATGGGACAAGAAGTCATAGAACGAGCATTGTCCGTCTACAAGCCAGCTCTCTGAATCATCGCGCTTTATGATTTCAGGTTCGTTGTTTACACCGTCTATAGACCCTACCAAGCCTTCAAGAATATCTCTAAGGGTGATTATTCCCTCAAAGCTACCGAACTCATCGCAGATGAATGCCTGAGAAAGCCTCTTTTCTTTCATCTGTTCAAGAGCCTTGTAAACGTTCATATTCTCATAGAAATATGTAGCAGGGCGCATTATTTTCCGTAAATCAAGTTGCTTGTCGTCAAGCCTCAATATCAAATCTTTCAGTGAAACAACTCCCAATACGTTATCCATGCCACGGTCTATTACAGGGTATGCCTCATACAAGTTTTCGCTAAACACTTTCTTTATGTCTTCGTTTGTCATGTTTACATCAAGCGAAACAAGTTCCGAACGGTGTGTCATCAATGAACTTACTTTGAGATCGCCCATCATAAACACGCGTTCCACTATGTCTTGTTCCACTTCCTGCACCTCGCCGTCTTCCTTTCCTTCCTGTACTATCGACTTTATGTCCTCTTCAGTAACCTTGTTGTCAGACTCCTTAATGCCAAGCATCTTAATCACGCCCTCAGTGCTTATAGACAAGATCCAAACAAAAGGCCCTGCTATACGCGACAACAGATACATAGGTCTTGCAATGGTCTTAGCCATCTTCTCTGCCATACTCATACCGATACGCTTTGGAACGAGTTCGCCGAATATTATAGTAAGGTATGTTACTACAAGAACTATAAGCGTCTGGGCTATAGGATAAGCCCAAGCCATCGGCACACCTATCCCTTCAAGGAGAGAAGCAAACTTGCCGGAAAGGGCAGCTCCTGAATAGATACCGGTTACAATACCGATAAGCGTTATACCTATCTGAATAGTAGAAAGAAAGCGTGAAGGATTGTCTGCAAGCTTCAACGCAGTACGCGCAGCCTTGCTTCCGCGTTTCTCCTCGTTTGACAATGTTACTTTACGTGCTGAAATCACGGCAATTTCCGACATTGAGAAAATACCGTTAAATAGGATTAATAGTATAATTACTATAATTTCTTCCATTAAAACTTATATATATGTTTTTGTTTATTCCGTACAAAGATAATGCAAAGATAGTGAAAGTCAGCCTAAATGCAAAATAAATGTAAGCAAAAGGCTATTAAATTTGTTTCTTTGACTAATGTATATCAATAATAAGGTATAAATGATATCTACTATATAACACTTATTAAGAGTATTTTCATAATAAACCTATCAAATATGCGATATAAAGAAAGAGCCAACAAACAAAATCTTCCAAGCTAACTAATGCTATAGGATGAATTATTTGTTTCATAATGGATTATCTTTCTACAGATTTTAATTACATAACAAAAAAACTTATAAACACAATGAAAAGAATTATTATGGCAATGCTTGCCATTGTCGTTATGACAGATTTAAAAGCACAGGAAAACATTGTTGTAAACAATCCTGACAATACGCCTTATTGGGGCATTCGTGTCAATTACGACTATACTATTCCTGGCAGCGTTAAACAAGGAGGTGTTGGGATTGACCTTTTCAAAGGCGGCAGCGGCTTCTCCGTTGGAGCTATATATAACCTTCCAATAATAGCAAATCTATATTTTGAGCCAGGTATTTCTCTTTTCTATGACACATACCGTACAGATGATATCATGGTGGGAGCTGATGATATGATGTTCAATGATACTCATATTACTTACTCTCAATTTGGATTTAGAATACCGCTTATGTTTGGCTATCATTTTGATTTCTATAATTCGGTGCGTATCAACGTAATGACAGGTCCTCAATTCGGTATCGGACTGTCTGGTAAAGAAAAGCTTAAAGGATACCAAATAGAAGACTTCGACATAGAAGATGACATGTATAGCGACGAAT
The DNA here is from genome assembly GCA_030523165.1 of Prevotellaceae bacterium. Taxonomy (GTDB): domain Bacteria; phylum Bacteroidota; class Bacteroidia; order Bacteroidales; family Bacteroidaceae; genus Prevotella. The sequence continues at coordinate 13,384 of JAUNIZ010000006.1, read as the reverse complement.
GAGGGTTTAAGCGATTCAATTTCCAATGGGCAGTTGGAGCAGGAGTTACAGTAGATTGTTTTGATTTATCTGTGAAATATTTCTTTGGACTTAACAATACGTTGGATAATTCTGACGGAATGGAACTCAAGGAAAACCTTCTGCAAGTAGGCATTGGTTACAACTTCTAAAAACAAACATTTTTTCACAAGACAATACTACATTTACAGAAACGATATGTTTACGATGCACAAGTGGCACATTTACGAGTCGTAAACATATCGTTTAGATGTGCTAAGTGGCGCGTTTCCACATGACAAACGCGCCACTTATATAATCCACCCTATACCTATATATTTCCAATAACTTATCTGTATTATATTCTCCACAAGCATACAAACCATAACAGGTCTCAAACTGTTAATTTTTGTCTTTCATTAGTTAAATCAATTTCATTTGATTACTTTTTCCGAAAAGGTTAATCAGATATGCAAAAAAATGATTAAGTTTGCATTTAGTAATAATATTTACAAAATAAAATAGCGCTCGTCATTATGGCATTGAACACAGAAAAGAACCTGAAAGTTTATTATTCGATAAAGGAAGTGGCAGAAATGCTTAACGTTACCGAAAGTATGCTGCGTTTTTGGGAAAAGGAAATACCCATGATTAAGCCAAAAACGACGGGCAACAACGTGCGTCAGTACACCGAAACGGATATAGAAAACATAAAAGCTGTCTATAACCTTGTAAAGGTAAGGGGCTTTAAACTGTCTGCTGCTAGAAAGATGCTGCGTGAAAACAAGCAAAGCGTTGATGACAATGCACGTCTGATAGAAAGCCTGATAAAAGTACGCGACGAGCTTAAAGAGCTGAAAAAGCAGTTGGACTACTTAGAATAAGCCTGAAGAAAAACAAATTCAAGAAGTCAAGACGAATGCATAATGAATACAAAGTACACGAAACATACGTCTTAACCTCTTGAAAGAAATATTGCCTGATTACATAATCATCGTTTATTCTACAGGAATCCAGTCGCAATCATTACCAAAAACATTTTCAAGAGTAATCTTTTCTGCTTCCGTTTTCGTCAATTGACGACTCCAATCCACTCTCTTAGATACAGAAGAGCCTTCTCCTGTGTTGTTGTATTCAAGATAACGTGCAGTTTTCTCGTTTTCTGCTCTGCCCCAATTGTGCCAGCCTTCAGGAAGGATATGGCTTCCATATTCACAATTCATGAACAGAACGTATGCAAAAGGCCTCCAAGGTCTGCCAAGAAACACTCTTTTCACACCATCGGCAGCAGTAAGCTTGCAATGGTTAAAGACATAACCGTAAGCAACATCCTCTGGAGTAGATGCCGCAGTAATATATGAATCCTGCTTGCTATGTATGGTGCAACCTTCAAACCAGACTGTTGATGCACCGAAGATAAAGTCTGTAGTGCCTTCAATATAACAGTTTCTGAAATATAGGCTTGTATTCTTTGAACGTGTATAAACAGTATCCTGATTGCCCAACAGACGGCAATTAATGAACACAAGGCGTGTGCCGTCGGTATGAAGGGCAACAGCCTGGCCTACCCTGCCAGCACTGTTCTCTATCGTAATGTTCTTGAATGTGATATTGTTGCCAACAACACGAATAGTATAAGAGCCTGATGTTCCCAGCTTTTTGTCTGTATTAGGTATCGGAACATTTGCATTGTCATCGTATGTCAGTATTGTTTTGTCAACATCCTCACCGCATATCTCAATATTTACAAGGTCTGACGGAATAACCACTTTCTCCTTATAAACACCGGTTTTTACATAAATCACTTTCCTGTATTCCTTGAAAGCATGGCATACGGCAATGGCATCACCGATATTACGGAACTGTCCTGTACCGTCTCTAGCAACAACCAACGTATCTGCTTTACCGTTATAATCTATGGCGCTGGCACTTGTAAAGTACACAACAAACGCCAGCAAATATAAGAACTTCTTCATCGCTTATCGCCAATTATTCAGGTAGCCAGCTATTATCCATCTTGAAAACATTATCAAGAGTAACCTTGGCAGCCTCTTTCTTCGTCAACTGACGGCTCCATGCGGCTCTCTCTGATACGGAAGCACCGTCTCCTGTATTGTTATATTCAAGATAACGAGCAGTCTTTTCGTTCTCTTTGTTTCCCCAATTATGCCAAGCGGCAGGCAAGATATGTGAGCCCAGTTCACAATTCATGAACAATGTATAGGCGTATGGTCGCCACGGTCTGCCTAAATACACCTTTGTAACACCCTCTGCTGCAGTAAGTTTGCAATTGTTAAAGACATAACCGTAAGCAACATCCTTAGGGGTAGACGCAGCAGTAACATAAGAGTTCTGTTTGCTATGTATAGTGCAACCTTCAAACCATGCCGTAGAAGGACCGAAGATAAAGTCGGTAGTTCCCTCTATATAACAGTTCTTGAAATAAATACGGGTATTACCTACACCTGTATATATAGTGTCCTGATTACCAAGGAAACGGCAGTTTATGAAAACAAGATGGTCGCCTTCAGTATGAAGAGCCACAGCCTGCCCAAGGCGAGCGGCATTGTTCTCAATGGTAATGTTCTTGAATGTTATATAATTACCCTGAACCTTCACCGTATATGTGCGGAATGTTCCCATAGGCTTGTTGGTTTCAGGCAACTTTATATTGGCATGGTCATCGTATGTTATTATAGTGTTTTCAACATCCTCGCCACATATTTCTATATTGGTAAGCCACGTAGGAACAATCACCTTCTCCTTGTAAACGCCTTTCTTTACATAAATAACCTTGTGATAATCCATAAAGGCACGGCACACCTCTATGGCGTCATTGATTGTACGGAACTGTCCTGTACCGTCTCTTGATACGACAAGCGTGTCTGGATTGTCATAAGGATTTGCCGCCTTAATGCCAGCCGAACACAACAGAAGTACTAATAAATAGAAAATTTTTCTCATAGTTGTTTTATTGTAGTTATATATAAATAGGTAAAAATTATTCTGATTAGGATAGCATTTAGCGGCATATTATCAGAAGAGAAGCTAGCACGCTCCTCTTGGCTGTTTATGTATGCCACACCACATATTATTATATAGTATGCTTAACCTCCTGTATACCGTTTATCTTATTCAGCTTTCCGATAATGGTATTAACGTCATCACGGTCATGGATACGCAATTCCAATGCTCCGTCAAAGATTCCCTGGTCGCAAGATATGACTATCTTGTGGATATTGACGTTAAGTTCTTCAGATATAATCTGCGTAACTTCATTCAGCATTCCTATCCTGTCAATACCCCTTATCTCTATGGTAGCATCGAAGAACAGTCTCTTGTGCATGTCCCACTTTGCGTCAAGAATACGGTTACCGTAACTTGATTTAAGCTTTGAAGCTACAGGACATGAACGCTTATGAATCTCTATACGGTTCTTTCCGTCAATAAAGCCCAGCGCATCATCACCAGGTATAGGGTGACAGCATTTAGGGAAAATGAACTGTCCTATATTATCGTCGGTTATGAATATCGGCTTTTTACGGTTGAAGCCTTCTTTCACAACAAAGTAATTCTGCGTTGTTTCACCTTCCTTTTTCTTCTTGTCTTTACCTAGGAATGGCACAAGCTTACGCCATGAGCCAGCAGATGCCTGCTTTTTCTTGCCGCTTATCTGGTCTATATCCTTATCGCTTAGCAATATAGACTTCTCTCCAAGCGCCCTGAAGAAAGCTTCCGGCTTCTGCACCTCATGATATTCACATAGCTTGTCAACGATAGACGATGTAGGTTCAAGCGAATAACGCTTAAGAAACTCTATAAGTATCTCCTCTCCGTTCTTCTGTATTTCCCTTGCCTCACGTCTGAGTATTGCCTGGATTTTGGCTTTAGCCTTAGCTGTAGATACGAAATTAATCCAAGAAGGCTGCACATGCTGTGAGTTGGAAGTAAGTATTTCTACCTGGTCACCGCTTTCCAGTTTATGGCTTAGCGGCACAAGCTTATGGTTTACCTTTGCGCCTATACAATGACTGCCAAGGAAAGTATGTATCTGGAATGCAAAGTCAAGGGCAGTACATCCTGCCGGCATAGTCTTGATTTCACCCTTTGGAGTGAATACAAATATCTCAGAAGCAAAAAGATTGAGCTTTATAGCGTCAAGAAAATCCATTGCATCAGGCTGTGGGTCATCAAGAATCTCCTTGATTGTACGCAGCCAACTGTTCAGTTCACCGTCTTCTTCAGTAATCTCATCACCTTCCTTGTATTTCCAGTGTGCAGCAAAACCCTGTTCTGCCACCTCATCCATACGGTCAGAACGAATCTGAACTTCTATCCATCTGCCTTGCTTGCTCATAAGAGTAACATGCAAAGCCTGGTATCCATTGGCTTTCGGATGGTTGACCCAATCACGCAAACGGTCAGGATGAGACTTGTAAATCTGGTTCATTGCCACATAGATATTGAAACATTCATTTACCTCTTCCTCTCGTTTCTTAGGCTTGAAGATTATTCTTACGGCAAGAATGTCATATATCTGTTCAAAGGTAATATGCTTTGTCTGCATCTTGTTCCAAATGGAATAAGGGCTTTTCACACGTGCCTTTATCTCGTATTCAAATCCCATTTTGTCAAGGGCTGCACGTATAGGTTTGGTGAAGTCCGCAAAAAGGCTTTCACGAGACTCTTGCGTATCAGCAAGCTTTTCCTCTATAAGTCTGTATTCCTCTGGATGTTCAAACTTGAAACTAAGATTCTCTAGTTCTGTCTTTATCTTGTTTAGTCCTAATCGGTTAGCCAATGGCGCATATATATATAGGGTTTCACCAGCTATCTTGTATTGCTTGTTTGCAGGCTGGCTTGCCAATGTCCTCATGTTATGAAGACGGTCGCAGATTTTAATAAGAATGACACGTATGTCATTGCTCATTGTAAGTAGCAGTTTCTTGAAGTTTTCTGCCTGAGCCGAAGCCTGCTCTCCAAATATACCACCTGATATTTTGGTAAGTCCGTCAACAATAAGAGCAACCTTTGCGCCAAAGATATTCTGGATATCTTCTACCGTATATTCTGTATCTTCAACAACATCATGCAGCAATGCCGCACTGATACTTGTCGAACCAAGTCCCATTTCAGAACAGGCGATTTGTGCCACGGCAATCGGATGCATAATATATGGTTCGCCAGACAAGCGTCGTACACCCTTATGTGCCTGCTTTGCAAAATTAAAAGCCTTTGTTATAAGGTCTACTTTCTTACGATGACGCGTTGCCAAATAACAATCCAGCAGATGCTGAAACGCGTCATTCACCATTTTATCTTCGGCTGATTCCTTAGCCATGTCTATCTGTTTCTGCTCGTCCATTGTCGTGTTCCTTAGGATATTTATATATAATAAGGTGTAAAGAAAGCAAGATTTATCTTACTCTAATCTTCTTTCCTGCACGTATATTGTTGCCTTTGATTCCGTTAAGCTGGCGCAATTTCTTTACTGTAGTATTGTGTTTTGCAGCCAGTTCTGATAGTGTATCACCACTTCTTACGGTTACAGTCTTCTTTTTTGTACTCTTTCTGCTTCTGCTCTTCTTGCTTGAACTCTTGCGTGTACTGCTTGAAACGGAAGAGCTATTGTCTACCTCAACCAACGAACGGCGTGTAAACAATGCATTTGCATTATAGTTGTACACAGAATCCTCGTTTGCTATGAAGGTGCTTGTAATGGTTGAAGGAAGGCGTATGATAGAAGGCTTGCTATTGCCGTTTACTATATCGCGACGATACTGAGGGTTTAGAGTACGCAACTCATCAATATCAACACCGCACACTTCGGCTATCTGCTTCAGATGCAAATCCTTGTTTATAACGATTGTGTCTGACTTGGCAGGCAACTTTGTACGCATAGGACATATATTGTGCTCGCAATAATAGTTCATGACATAATTGGCTGCTATGAACGCAGGCACATATCCTCTTGTCTCATGCGGAAGGTATGGATATATCTTCCAATAATCAGCCACTCCGCCTGCACGGTGCATTGCCTTGTTTACATTCTCTGGTCCACAGTTGTATGCAGCAATTACAAGATTCCAGTCTCCGAATATCTTATACAGGTCTTTCAGGAACTTTGCTGCAGCATAAGATGACTTTATAGGGTCACGGCGTTCGTCAACCAATGAATTTATTTCAAGTCCATATTGCTTTCCTGTTGCCACCATAAACTGCCACAGTCCTGCAGCACCTGCATGTGAAGTAGCTTTAGGATTAAGTGCAGATTCTATTATCGGCAGATATTTCAGTTCCAAAGGCAGACCGTATGCTTCAAGTGCCTCTTCGAATATCGGCATGTAGAAGTTTGATGCGCCAAGCATATAGCTGACTGAATGGCGCAAACGGCCTGTATAACGGTCAATGAACTTCTGCACTATATCATTGTAAGGCATCTCCATGACATTAGGCAGACGCTTAAGTCTGTCTATATAAGTCTCTTTCGGATATGTCTGGTTTTCATCACGATAGTTACAGTCGTTGTCCGGCTGCAGATATGTCTTGGAATAGTATAGATTAAGCAAGCTATCAACCTCATAGTTCATAGCTTCAGGCAAATCAATGACTTCCTCTTTTCCATCGTCGTCAGTTACAGTTATTTCATTCTTTTCATTCTGTGCCTGCATCACGCAGTGGCCTCCGAAAATCATAGCTGTAATTGCGATAAATAGTTTCTTCTTCATAAATATTCAAAATACAAAAAAAATCGTTGTTAACTAACTAGGCTTTCATCAGAAGTTTATCAGGCATTGCAAGCCTAATGCAGAAGATTTCAAAGGATTCCTTGATGTTCCGCTGTTCAAGATAGCCGGTTCCACTCTAAAGCTCAAGTCTTTTGATATGTCAAATTCAGACAATGACGCGTCAACGTATGCATCAATAACAGAAAGAGCATAAACGCCTACAAGGCAGAAAAAGCTCAGGTCACGGTATCTTCGATAAAAGTCTTTTCTTTTCTGAAACAGAGTCTGATACCGTGATATGTTATCGTCAGTTATTGTTACTCCCAAATGAAGGAAGTCGTTATAGCTGTCCGTTGTATCATCGCTGTCCATTATATCCATATATGCCTGGGAATAATCCTTGTACATCTGATTGTTCCATCTCATGGCATAGATACATCCTAATATTCCGCCGTAGACTATAGGAAGTTTCCAGAACTTACGGTTATATATCTGACCTGCTCCTGGTATTACCAATGCAAGCCACATAGCACGTTTTGCGTCTGGTCTCCATGTACTCCAGTTGCGCTTTGCCTTAGCCTTTTTCACTTTCAGAGTGTCTATGACAACGCTCTGTTCTGAACTGGCAGAATCTGTTGCATCAATAATCTTATTTACAGAGTCATTGAAGTTCTTTGATATTGCATCTTCTGCAGCAGCAAGATTCTGGCTCTGCTTTTCTTCATCAGTTTTCAAGCTATCGTCTAAGGCATAACTGTCTGTATATACAGACATAATGTCCTCAACGGCAAAAGCTTGACAAGGAACAAAGGCTGACAACATTATCAGAAATGCTGCCAGTCTCAATATCTTGGATGTGAATTTTATTCTATCCACTCCTTATTCTTGATCTTTCAATTTATCAAACATGTTTATTATTCGCTCCAGTTCCTCCTCGTTTGAGAACGGTATGCTTATCTTCCCCTTGCCTGCAGACGAGCAAGACATCTGGACTTTTGTGTTAAAGAAGTCAGACAAACGCTGCTTTAATGCCGTGAATTCTTCTGGTAGCTGGTTCTTTGAAGCGATTTTCTTCTTTCCGCTTACTATATCCTCTCCGTTTTTCAGATGCTGTACCATTTCTTCAACCTTACGCACAGAATAGCCGTTCTTCTGTATTTCCTTGAACAGCTTTACCTGAAGCGAAGGGCTGTCTATAGCAAGAAGCGCACGGGCATGCCCCATGTCAATCTCCTTGTTCTGCAATGCCATCTGCACCTGTGCCGGAAGTTTCAGCAAGCGTAGATAGTTAGCTATAGCAGTACGGCTCTTGCCTACCCTTTCAGACACCTTTTCCTGTGTCATTCCTGTATTGGTAATAAGATGTTCGTATGCCAAAGCTATCTCGATGGAGTTCAAGTCCTCGCGCTGAATATTCTCAACGAGAGCCATTTCCATCACATTTTCATCCTTTATTGTACGGATGTATGCAGGTATCGCCTTCAATCCCGCAAGCTGTGAAGCTCTCCAGCGGCGTTCTCCGGCAATAATCTGGAATCTGTTATCGTCAATCTGGCGCAAAGTGATAGGCTGAATAATACCTATTTCCCTGATACTGGTTGCGAGTTCCTGCAAGGCTTCCTCATCAAACTCTCTACGAGGCTGATTAGGATTTGCCTCTATCTGCTCTATCGCAATTTCACTTATTGTCGAACTACCCTGCGGGCGCACAGCTTCTGTGGATATAAGAGCATCCAAGCCGCGTCCTAAAGGGTTGCTGTATCTTTTCTTTATCGCCATTGTCTTTCTTACTTATTCTTGTTTATTATCTCTTTTGCCAAAGCCAGGTGGTTCTTGCTTCCTGCCGAATCGGCATCATAAAGGATTGCCGGCAATCCGTGGCTTGGCGCTTCGCTGAGCTTTACGTTTCTCTGAATGACAGTCTTGAACACCAGTTCCTGGAAATGGCGCTTTACTTCGTCGTAAATCTGGTTTGCCAATCGCAGACGGCTGTCATACATAGTGAGAAGGAAACCTTCTATCTCAAGTTTCGGGTTCAGCTTGCTTTTTATTATCTTTATCGTATTGAGCAACTTGCTGATTCCTTCAAGGGCAAAATATTCACATTGCACAGGTATAACCACTGAATCAGCTGCCGTAAGCGCATTGACGGTTATAAGTCCAAGTGAAGGAGAGCAGTCTATTAGAATATAATCATAATCTCCCTTGATTGGGTCGAGCAGCTGTTTGATAACCTGCTCTCTATGATCAAGATTAAGCATTTCTATTTCTGCACCGACAAGATCTATATGGCTCGGTATGATATCCAGCCCGTCGATATCTGTCGTATATACTGCATCATGCACGTCTGCATGGTCTATGATACATTCGTACAAAGAGCAATCCACATCCTTCGTGTTGACGCCAAGTCCACTTGATGCGTTAGCCTGTGGGTCAGCATCGATTACAAGAACTTTTTTCTCCAGTGTGGCAAGAGATGCAGCCAGGTTAATAGTGGTAGTAGTCTTGCCTACACCTCCCTTTTGATTTGCTAATGCGATTATTTTTCCCATATTTTTTAGTTCCTCTAATCTACAGTTTTGCTTCATCAAATATAAGATTTTGAATCCACAAAAGAAATTCTTTTGCAAAAGTACATATTTTATGCGAGAAATAGTTGTTTTAAACCTTTTTTCGTACTTTTGCAAGCGAAGAAAAATGATTTTTATGAAAAATATGAAACCATTAATACTTATTTCGAATGATGACGGTTATCATTCAAAGGGTTTGAACTCTTTGATTGACATGATTTCTGACTTCGGAGAAATACTCGTATGTGCGCCAGAATCAGCACGTTCCGGTTTTTCAACGGCATTTTCTGCCACAGAGCCATTGCGCCTTAAGCAGCGTCGCAAGCGTGAAGGCGTGACTGTATGGTCTTGCAATGGCACTCCTGTCGATTGCGTTAAGCTGGCATTAAGCGAACTATGCACAAGAATGCCAGACATGGTTATAGGCGGAATAAACCATGGCGACAATGCTTCTGTAAATTCTCATTACTCTGGAACAATGGGAGTAACGAAAGAAGGCTGCATGAAATACATACCGTCTGTGGCGTTCTCTTTATGCGACCATCGCGACGATGCTGACTTTGAGCCATTGAAAGACATTATCAGAACCATAACCGAAAAAGTGCTGAAAGAAGGTTTGCCTAAAGGCGTATGCCTGAATGTAAACTTCCCTTTAGCGGAAAAATTCAATGGAGTAAAGGTTTGTAGAATGGCAAAAGGCACATGGGGCAATGAAGTTGTTCGCTCACATCATCCAAGAGGCTACGATTATTATTGGCTTACAGGCGAATATACCAACGATGAGCCTGAGTCAGAGGATACTGACAACTGGGCATTGACTCATGGCTACGTAGCGATAACACCTACAACGATTGATGTTACGGCATACGAAATGTTCGATAAAATGAAGGATTGGAAATTCTGACTTACACATGAAATATTATCTTATAGCAGGTGAAGCAAGCGGTGACCTGCACGCTTCAAGGCTTATGCAGTCGTTAAGGAAAACCGACGCTAATGCCGACTTCCGTTTTTTCGGAGGCGACATGATGAAGGCTGTTGGCGGAACTTGCGTGAAACATTACCGTGAACTTGCCTACATGGGATTTGTTCCTGTGCTGTTGCACCTCAGAACCATATTCAAGAACATGGCGCGATGCAAGAAAGATATCGCTTCATGGCAACCTGATGTGGTTATTCTCGTGGACTATCCAGGCTTCAACATGAGCATTGCCAAATACGTTCATAGCAAGTCTATATGCCCTGTGTACTATTACATTTCCCCAAAAATATGGGCATGGAAAGAGTATCGTATAAAGAACATCAAGCGCGACGTTACGGAGATGTTCTCTATACTTCCTTTCGAGATACCTTTCTATGAGAAAAAGCATGGCTATCCAATACATTATGTGGGTAATCCAACGGCAGACGAGGTAAAGGAATTCCGTATTTCTTATTACGAAACATACAAGGATTTTTGTGTAAAGAACTCACTCAACCCGGCAATACCAATCATTGCACTGCTGGCAGGAAGCCGTAAGCAGGAAATCAAGGACAATCTTCCTTCAATGATTGAGGCAGCTAAACGCTACTCGGATAAATACCAGCTTGTTCTTGCTGGCGCACCGGGAATAGAGCGTGAATACTATTCACAGTTCATAGAGAACCAGCCAGTAAGCATAGTCTACGACCAAACGTATGCTTTGCTTGCCAATTCGCAATCGGCACTTGTAACGAGCGGAACTGCAACGCTTGAAACGGCATTGTTCGATGTGCCGCAAGTGGTTTGCTATGAGACACCTATTCCAAAAGTAATAACCTTTCTTCGCAAGCACTTGATTAAGGTTCCTTACATCTCTCTTGTCAATCTCATCTGCGACAAAGAGATTGTAAAAGAACTGGTTGCCGATACGTTCACCATTGAAAATATTGCCAAAGAACTTGAAAAGGTTACTTTCGATGGTCCTTATCGCAACAATATGCTCACAGAATATGCAGAATTGCATAAACGTCTAGGCCGTCAGAAAGCCCCTGACAATGCGGCAAATATCATGTATCATCTGCTTAACAGCGAGAGTAAAGAGGTTTGACAATAGCGTCTACCGTTTACTTATCATGCTTATTAACAGCGAAAACAACGAGAAGCCCGCACCGATAAGACAGACACCTGTCCACTCGGCATTGTTCCAGCCCAATCCTGCGCAAAGAGTTCCTAACGAACCGCCGATGAAATATGTTGTCATGAATATTGTATTGGCACGGTTTGAGGCATGAGGAATTTCCTGTATGCAGCCGCTTTGGTTGCTTAGCTGCTGGCATTGGCTGCCTATATCAACCAATATTATAGCCACGACAAGTCCTATATATGAGTATCCGAACATAAAAGCAGCCACCCAGCCCATTATCTGGAATGAAGCACCGGCTATGCTAAACCGACGTACACCAAACTTAGGTATATATTTTCCGATATTGCTTGCAGCTATCGCACCGGCAAGACCAGCCAGTCCCAACATGCCAACCATATCAGAACCACCGTTCAAAGGAGATTGCGCTACATGGAAGGCAAGGCATGACCATATTGAAAGCATAGAACCGAAACCGAAAGCTGCACGTATTGAATTGAGTCTTATCTGCGGGTGTCTGAGAAATATTCTCCAAACCGAATACATCAGCAACCTATAGTTGCCACGAAAATTATGTTTCATGTCGGGCATCATGCCTATCGTGACCAAAAGACATGCCGTTGTAAGACCTGCAGCAATAAAGAACATCTCACGCCAACTCAGATATTCGCCTACGAAACCGCTTATTACACGCGACACAAGTATGCCCGTAAGCAGACCGCTAAGCACAAATCCCATATTGCGAGCCTTGTTCTCCAACTTTGAATACTGCCCTGCAATGGGTATAAACAGCTGTGGCGTAACTGAGCAAGCGCCAAGAAATATAGAAGCAATCCATATCAGCCACACATTATCGGCAACACCTATCGTAACGCCCATTACTGCGGCAATAAGCATATTCACAATCAGTATCTTTCTTCTGGAATACAAATCGCCCATCGGAATAATAAAAAACAATCCCAAGGCATATCCTATCTGTGTGATTACGGTTATCATATTTGCAGCAATCTCGCCAATGCCTATATCTGTGCGTATCAATTCAAGCAAAGGCTGATTATAGTAAAGATTGGCAACCGTAAAACCTGATACGATTGCCATCATCACCAACATGCTGCGTGGAATACCCTTATTGTCTTCTAACTTTATCATCGTTTATCGGATATTTATGTCTGAGCGCTCTCTTTATGCCAATTGAGCAATAATTAGCTTGCTCAATTATAGCCTTGTCTTGAAAAGCGAACACATCTAAACAATGGCATGAGATAAAAGAAAAACCGTTTTCAGAATCTCTTACATCTGTCATTGTCATAGTGCAAAGTTATCACTATATGCTTTAATACGAACTGTTTTTCATTTGTTTAACAATAAAGGCGTGATAAAACACATCGTTTTCTGCGCAAAAAGAATAGCTCTATTTTCGTCAACATTCTTAACGAAAACATATATTTATACATCTGCGACTCTATAAAGAAGCAGATGAAAACTTGCATAAATATTCACGTTTCTGCATAAATATACATTTTCATTTTTCGAAAATCAGGACAAAAGTTTTTCGTGAAATAGAAAAACTGAACCTCAAAAATAGGGTTGTTTTTGATAACTTATGCGGTAATTTCAGATAACTGCATAGGTAATTGGCAAAAACCTATGCTATTATCAGTGAAAAATGCCCATATTTTTAGTCGTAAACATGCCGTTTGCACCTCAAAAACATGCCACTTATAGCCTGTTCTATACTGTATTATACGATTATTTTATGCACACAAGAGGTTCAAACGGTCGTAAGTAGCAATATGTAAGCATTTTAATTTTGCACACAATTCTAGCCGTTTTTTGCGTCCATGACATTTTTATTTCAAAAAACCGCCCTTCTCAGCGCGTTAACGAGATAATTTTAGATTTTTAGAAGGCATGAATTTCTGCATAAATATACAGAAATTCAAATAGTGATATATTTAATCTTAATGTTATATATAATAATAGGTAC